>DAOTUK010000072.1:0-71302 GCA_034437375.1 Chloroflexaceae bacterium
GGGGATGCGGCCGGGGCGGCCGCGGGCGGGGGCGGGCCCTCTAGCAAGATTTCGTTGGCCAATTCGGCAAGTTTGCGGCCGCGCTCCGATTCGAGCCTGGAGCGTTCCTGCTCGTCGTGACGAGCGACCGCGGCGGCCACCCGTTCAAGCAAGGTGGTAATACGGCAAGGTTTCAACAGGTAATCAAAGGCATGGGTGCGTACGGCAATCATAGCCGTTTCCAACGAGCCATGCCCGGTGAGCAAGATAACTTCTGGCGGGTTGTCTTGCCGTTTCGCCGCCTCCATCACTTCAATACCATCAACGTGGCCCATAATTATATCCGTCACAACTACCGCATAGCCCCCGTCGTGGCCCGGGGTGTCGAGCAGCAGGGCCAGCGCCGTTTCGCCGTCGGGGGCCTGGGTCACCTGGTAGCCGGCGGTTTCCAGAAACATGACCATATTCTCGCGCATGCTCGTGTCGTCTTCCACCACCAGAATACGATGGCCCATGCATACCTCCCTTCCCGTGCCTACCTGTGCAATGATACCAGATTCGGTTGATTACTGTTACTTGTTCCGTGGCATCGTGGGCATTCGCCTCATCTCACCTGTCCTCGCCTCCCGCCTCACGCCTCCCCTCGCCTCGCGCCTCGCGCCTCCCCTCGCCTCACGCCTCGCGCCTCCCGCCTCACGCCTCCCCTCGCCTCACGCCTCCCCTCGCCTCACGCCTCCCCTCGCCTCCCGCCTCACCTGTCACCGATGTGAGCTGCGCCTGTTTCTCCTGGAGCGCCGCCTGGAGCCGGGTATACTCCGCTTCCACCTCGGCCAGCGCCCCATCCGCACCGGTCAATCCCGCTTCCCGTCCGGTCATTTCCAGATTGCGGCACAACGCCGAAAAGCGGAGCGCCCCCAGTTGCGCACTGCTTGACTTGAGCGTGTGAGCTATGCGACAGAGGGTTTCGGCGTCTGCGTCGGCAAGCGCTTGTCGCAGCGCGGCCAATTTCTGGGGCGTGTCGTTCAGGAAGATGGTCATCAATTCGAGCGCCAGGCCGCACTCCTCCCCGCCCATCGTGGTGCAAAATTGTTCAAACGCCCGTGCATCAAGCGCTGCCTGGGAGGGGGGAGCAGGACGAGGCGGGGCCGCGGCCGGTGCGCTGTCGTTCCCCTGCTCGCTGCTGGTGCCCCCCTGCTGCGCTGCGGCCTGTCGTAGCGCCGTGGCCAGGGCCGCTACCTGTACCGGTTTGCCCAGGTAGTCGTTCATGCCCGCGTCCAGACACCACTGGCGATCCCCATCCATAGCATGGGCGGTCAAGGCGATAATGTGCGGCTGTTGGGGCGCGGGCCACCTGTCGCGTATGCGGCGCGTAGCTTCGATCCCATCCATATCGGGCATCTGCACATCCATCAAGATAACGTCGTAGGGTTGCTGCGCCAGCGCGTCCAACACTTCGTAGCCGGTGGTGACCACATCGGCGCGGTAGCCCATCTTCTCTAGCAAGTGGCGGGTCACCTTTTGATTGATGATATTGTCTTCGGCCAGCAAAATGCGCAGCGGGAAGCGGTGGCCGGCCTGGTGGTCAATGGCTGGTTGGTCAAACAAGGGCTGGTTTTCCACCGCTTCGCCGCGCATCAGGCGCACCAGGGCCGCGTGCAGCAGGGCCGGGCGGAGTGGCTTTACCAGAAAGGCGCTGATGTTGGCGGGGGCGGCGTCGCTCAGGTTGCGGCGCATGGAGAGCGGCACCAGCGCAACGATAGCTACCGCCTTGTCCTTCTGTATAGCGTGTATGTGGTCGGCCAGGGTTGCGACTTCTTTCATAATCAGCGGGTGTATATCCAGTAACACAACATCGCAAGGGTCGCATTGTTCCAGCCATTGCCGCGCTTCGTCGGCAGAGCCAACGGAGGACACCTGCATACCCCACCCCTGCGTATAGCGCCCACATACCTGACGGCTCGTAGCATTATCATCAACAATCAGTATGGGCCGCCCCTGCAACGCCGGCTGGTGGTCGGCGCGAAAGGGGGGTATCTCCTCCGCTGCAACCGGCTCGGCCGGGAAGGTGAGATGGAAGGTGGAGCCGGCCCCCGCGTCGCTCTCTACCCAGATGGTGCCGCCCATCATCTCGGCCAGTCGCTTGCTAATGACCAGGCCCAGGCCGGTGCCGCCATACTTGCGCGTGGTCGAGCCATCTACCTGGCTAAACGATTGGAAGAGGCGGTCGAGACGGTCGGCGGGAATGCCGATGCCGGTATCGCGTACGGCGATGTGCAATGTGCAGCGTGAATCGTGATGCGATGCAGTATCGCCTGGTTGCGGCGTGGCTTCGACAGTCACCACCACCTCGCCCGTTTCGGTAAACTTGACCGCGTTCCCAATCAGGTTGATGAGAATTTGCCGTACCCGGCTTACATCGCCCATCAGCACGTCGGGAATGTCGGTGTCCATCCAGTAGACCAGTTCCAGGCCCTTGTCGGCGGCTCTGGGGGCCAGCAGTTCCAGCGCCTCTTCAATACCGGTGCGCAGGTTGAAAGGGGCGCGTTCCAGTTCTACGCGGTCGGCTTCAATCTTGGAGAAATCAAGAATATCGTTGATGAGCGTGAGCAGGGCCTCGCCGCTAACGCGAATGGTTTCGGCATAGTCTTGTTGTGTGGGCGTCAGAGCTGTATCAAGCAGCAGGGTGGTCATGCCTATCACGGCGTTCATCGGGGTGCGTATTTCGTGGCTCATGGTGGCCAGAAACTCCGATTTGGTGCGGGTGGCCATTTCGGCGGCCTGGCGGGCCTGCTCAATAGCGCGTTCGGCCAGTTTGTTGCGGGTAATGTCGGTATGGGCGACTACGACGCGCACATCGTCTGTGCCGCGCAGGCGGGTGACGTGGCCCGTAAACCATTGTTCGATACGGTCTGGAAGGTGGCAGGGGTATTCCAGTTCGGCGTGTTCGCGTTTGCCGGCTATCACGGCGCGGATCATAGCGGCAAAGGTTGCGGCGGTATCGTCGCCCAGGGTGGCAGACTGGTCACACACCGCGAGATAGTTGGCTCCCTCAGAGACGCTGGCACTGTCTCGGTTGTTGGCGCTGGCAAAGGCGTTCCAGGCATTGTTCACGGCGATGATGTGGCCCTGTTCATCAAGCACAGCAATGTGGGCCGGCAGCGAGTCGAGGATACAGCGGGTGAAGTATTCGGCCTGGCGCAGTGCCTCTTCCGCTTCCTTACGCTCGGTGATGTCGTGGATAATAGAAAAGAGCATCGGTTGCCCATTAACTTTGATGGGACTGGAATAGACCTCGACTGTGCGGAGCGCACCGGAGGCCAGCCGATGGGGAAAGATAAAATACTTGTCCTGCCTGAGCCTGGCATGCTCCATCTCGGTGCGTACCTGGTCTGGCGGTAGCACGTTGATGTCGGTGATGGACATGGCCCGCAGGGTGTCCAGGGGGTAGCCATAGAAATCGCTGGCGGCCTGGTTGGCGTCAATAATCGCGCCCGTTGTCGGCTCAATCAACAGTTTGACCGCGAGGTTATCTTCAAAGATGGCGCGGTAGCGGGCCTCACTCTCGCGTAGCGCCTCCTCAGCCGCTTTCCGTTCGGTAATGTCAATAAAACTGGCCTGGATAGCCGGGTGTCCGCGATAGTTGATGCGGGTAGAATAGGTTTCTGTCCAGCGTACCGTGCCATCCTTGTGGATAAAGCGGGTCTGGTAGTGCGCTGGTACTGGTTTGCCGACCAGCCGGTCGCGGGCAATCTGGACGACGTCGGGTCTATCTTCCGGGTGGATACAGGCGTACACCTGTTCAGGCAAGAGCGCTAGTAGTTCTTCCTGGCGGTAGCCGTACATGGTGGCCATAGCCGGGTTGGCAAACTGTATGCGGTCATCTTGAAAGATGATCAACCCTTGTAACGAATTTTCGACCACGTTGGCGTAGGCCTCTTCAGCTTGCTTGCGTTCGGTAATATCAACCCCAATAGCCCACAAGTGCCAGCCGGGGATGGGGTGGTCGTGGCTAATGTTTGACCAGAGGATGGTGCGGGTGCTACCGTCTTTGCATGTCAGGGTGAGCTCCCAATCTCGAAAACTGGTTTGCTTGCGCTCGTTTTCAAATTCGGCCAATATCGCGGCGCGGTATGCCGGGTCGGGGTACAACCGTTCCATGGCGTCGGGGTTGTTGACGATTTCTGCGGCGGTATAGCCTGTGACGCGCTCGCCTTCGGTATTCCAGGCCACAAACATACCCTGCTCATCCATGGCGTCCATAATGACCGGCATAGATTGCACAATGGTACGCAGGCGCTCTTCGCTCTGGCGTAGCTCGCGTTCGGTACGCACCCGTTCGGTCACATCGTAGAAGCACCAGACGTGCCCGGCTATCTCCTGTCCCACGCGGTAGGGCGTAATGGAACGCTCCACAATGCGCCCATCTTTAAATTCAATAGTATCGCGTGTTTCGTCCTCTGGCGCGTTATAGGTTTGCAAGGTGCGGTGGACAAAGCTCCACGGGTCTTGTATCTGGCGGAGCAAGGGGGTAGCCCGCGTATTCCAATCGTCAATGGTGGGCCATTCGGCGGGCAGGTTCCAGATGTCCGCAAAGCGGCGGTTATACTGGATAACGCCTGCGTCGCGGGTAAAGACAGCGATACCCCAGGATGCAGAGTCTAGCACGGCCTGGAGCAGTTCGCGCGAATGTTCCAACGCTTCCGCGGCCTGTTTGCGCTCGGTAATGTCGCGGGCAATCACTTGCATGGCGGGGGTGTCCTGGTACGTGAGTGGTACGGCCAGCACCTCTACATCAACCAGGCTACCATCTAACCGGACAAATTGTTCTGCGTTGGCGGGGGCCAGGGTATGGTGCTCAAGCGATTGGGCGATACGCTGGTGTACTTTGTCGCGGTAGGCCGGGGCAACGAAGTTGATTACCGGCTGCCCGATTATGTGATCGGCGGAGGTACCGCCTAGCATCCTGACGCCGGCATTGTTGATATACGTAATGATGTCCTGGCTATGCACCAGAATCAAGTCCGGTGAAAGGTCTACCAACGCACGGTAGCGGGCCTCGCTCTCGCGCAGGGCCGCTATCGCCTGCTTGCGCTCGGTGATGTCAATAGCGGCCCCGCCAATGGCGCATACCTCACCCTGCTGGTTGAAGACGGGGTACTTGATAGCCGTAAAGGTATGCATTCCGTCTTCAAGCGGCACCTGCACCTCAAACACCAGGGATTCGCCCGTAAGCAGGACTTGCTGGTCGGTGGTGTGCCAGGTTTCGTAGACATCGGGGGGAAACAGGTCGCGGTCTGTCTTGCCGATAATCTGGTCGCGGGCCGCCCCCAGGTAGCGGGTGGCCTGCTGGCTTATCCGCACATAGCGCTCTGCGGTATCCTTGAGATAGACCGTCATAGGGGCATCGTCAATACTCCCACGCAGCATAGCACATTCGCGCAACAGTTGCTCCTCCTGGGAGTATTCGGCTTGCAGGGCCGCTTCGCGCTGGTGTGCTTCGTGTAATTGCTGGTGGGCATAGTCAAGCTGTGTTTGCAAATCGGTGATAGTTTGTTCGAGTTCGGCAATACGTTGTTGGAGAGCTGCTTGCTTAGTTGATACAGATTTGTCGGTCATTGGTCTCACCCTTCTATATGTTCTGGGATGGTCTATCATTCTCCTGGTATGTCTATACTATCCTATGACGTGGGAGATAGATAGGAGAGAAAGAGACACCAAACAGGGGGAATTTGCATTTTCCCCTACCTTCAATATTGTGAAAGTTGTATTATTTAGTATAGCATGGGTGGTTTCCTGGGGGTATTACATCCGCAATACTGCTATGGTCATATCGTCGTGTGGTTCGCGGCCATTGACAAAGGTATCTACCGCAGCGCGAATATGGTTTAGCATGGCTTCGGCGGTGTCGGTCGGGCCACGTGCGGCCACCTGCTCCATGCGGTCAAAGCCGAACAGCTCGCCAGCGGGGTTGTTGGCTTCCACCACCCCATCGCTCACCAGGATAACCAGGTCGCCGGGCGACAGATCCAGGCGCTGCTCCTGGTAGCCCAGGGTGTTGGCCATACTGCTGCCCAGGGGAAAGCCGCCGACATCAACCCAGAACACGCAGCCATCGCGCCGCTTGATCAGGGGGGGGATACAGCCCGCGTTGACCACCCGCAGGCGGGATGGGGCGGGGCCCGCGCTGCTGGTGAGTTCGAGATAGACCATCGCACAGTTCTGGCCGGTGGTGTGGGTATAGGTTGCAATGGCCTTGTCCATACGGCCCAGGAAGTCGGCCGGGCAAAAGCGTTGTTCGACAAACGAGCGAAACGAGGCCACGCTAACGGCCATCAGCAGGGCGGCCGGGGTGCCCTTGCCAGAGACATCCCCCACAGCCAGCGCATACGTTGTCTGGTCGGGTTCTCCGCCCACGTCGGCGACCGGCTCGAAGCGGTGGTAAGCGTACAGGTCGCCGCCCACCTCGCGGGCCGGCATGGTGTAGCAGACCATATCCAGGCCCTCCCAGGCCGGGCGCGAGGACGGCAACAGGCTCTGCTGGATGCTGCGGGCAATCGCCAGTTCGCGTTGCATAGCGGTCAACTGCAACCGCTCCCGTTCGGCTTGCTTTTGCTGTGTGACATCGCGGATGATACCGTGAATGTGCATGGGCATGCCATTTTCTGGTTGGCGCAAGGCTGCGGTGAGCAGACAGTCAAACTCCGTTCCATCCTTGTGGCGCAATACTACCTCAAAATCGCGTATTGAGCCTTGCGCCTGTAGCTCGGACAAGAGCCGTTGCCGGTCTTGCGCCGAAGCATAGACATCACGGGCGTTGATACGGAACGCCTCTTCGCTGGTGAGCCCGAACAGGTGCAGACCGGCGGGGTTTATATCGAGTATGGTTCCGTCCAGCGTGGTGATAAAAATAACGTCTTTCGATTCTTCAAACAGGGTGCGGTACTTCTTCTCGCGGGATTGTACTTCGGTATACAGGTGGGCATTCTCGATGGAGATGGCAATGTGTCCATGCAACAGGTTCAGCACTTCCAGGCGGTCGGTGGTGAATGCGCCCACTGTCTGGCGATTTTCCAGGTAGAGCAAGCCGGTCATCTTACCCTGGTAGAGCAGCGGCGTACAGAGCACAGAGCGCGGGTAGTGGGTGGTGATGTAGGTATCCTGCCCAAACTGGATACTTTCCACCGCGTCGTTTAAGACCACGCTTTCGCAGGTGTGCATCACATAGTTTACCACCGAGCGCGGAATGGTGGCGCTCTCGGAGAGGGGGGTAGATTGCAACACGCGCGTGTCATGGTGAATACTGCCTTCCGCCTCGATCAGCCATTGCCCCACACGGTCAAGCAGCAGGACGCCGCGTTCGGCCCCCGCGTTCTCTATGAGCGTTTCCATAAGCCTGGACAGCAGCGTATCCAGAACAATCTCGCCGGCGATGGTCTGGGAGGCTTTGATCACGCTGGCAAAATCGAGGATACGCGCATTCTGGTCGGTGGAGCGTTGCCAGGAGGGGGTGTGCTCGGTGGTAAGCTGAACAGTGGTATGGCCGGTCGTGGTTGGTCCGGACGGGGTTGGTTTGAAGAGATGGGCATAGCGCTGCTCCATGTCGTGGACGCGGGCCGTGGCTCCCCAACAGGTGAAGGCATAGTGTGCCTTGCGGAGATAGATGGTAGCGACATCCGCTTCGTCGGTTGCCTGGAAGAAGAGCGCGGTTAATTCGCAGGCCAGAGCCTCATCGTTGCGGTAGCCGTGGTGCTGGGCCAGGTGGCGGGCCTGGCGGTAGTGCTCCCAGGCCTGGCTCTGCTGCCCGGCCACGTGGGCCCGCTCCGCCTCGACCAGGTGCCAGCGGTGCTGATGGTTCATTGGCGCGTGGTGGGCCCATTGCTGCATCTTCTCCTGGTTGGCGGCTACCTTGTCCAGTAGCGCGTGCTGTGTATCCGGGTCGGGGGGGGGGGCGGTGCGGAGCAGGGCCAGGCGGGCCAGCGAATCGTAGAAGTAGAAGAAGGGCACCTGGGGGGAGGAGGTGACGCCGGCGACGGTTTGTTCGGCCTGGTCGGCGTAGTGGACGGCCTGGGCATAGTCGTGGAAGAGGTAGCACAGCAGCAACTTGTGGCAAAAGGTAAGGTGCAGGCCGGTCTGGTCGCCGGCCTGCTGGTGTTGCGGAAGCATCACCGTTTCGTCATACGCTTCGCCCACCAGCAGCAGCGGGTCGTCGCTCTCGCCAAGCAGGTTCAGGATAACCTGGCGGTAGAGTTCGTGGTAGGTCAGGGCGGCCTCCTGGTTGAGTTGGGCAATCCGCTGGCGAAAGCTGGCTTTCTCCTGGGCCAGTTCGCGCAGGTTTTTGCCGGCGATAAAGGAGGCCACAATATGCATATAGGCCGCGTTGGCGGCATACTGAATATCACCCACCTCCATGCCGCTCTGATAGGCGGACAGGAAGGCTGGCACGGTGTCGGCGACATGCGCCTTCCAGTGGCGGACGCCGGCGTTCACGACATGCATGGTGCTGGCTTTGAAGGTTCTCGCGTCGGGGTGTTCGGCCAGGTTCAAGGCCAGTTCGCCAAACTGATAGCCGGTGTCTATATCGCCCAGGATGCCGCACAAAATAAAGCCGTACATACCATAGGCAAAGGGCGACATCGGCGCGTGCCCGTGGGTGAGCGATAGCTGGACTTCGGCAAAGGTGATAAGCGCGGAGAGGGTGGGCGAGGTGAGGTAGGCCGCCGACATGACGCTGGTGAGGAGGCGCATGGCGGCCAGGGTGGGCGGGTCGGTCATCGCGGGCATGTGGTAGAGCGCCGTCACCGGGCGCCCATCCAGAGCGGCGGTAACCTGTTCCAGACCGTGCATAAAGTCGGCGGGGTCGGGTTCGGCCGGTAGCGAAAGCCCAAGCAGGCTTAGCGCGTGCAGGGCGGTCTGGACGGCCTCCGCCAGACGCTGGCGGGCCACGGCGGCAATAATGCGGGTTTCATACGTTGTCACGCAATCAAGCACGGTATGGGCCCGTTCCAGCACCACCGTTACCAGGCGCTCCATCGTCTCGAAATCGCCATGCAGATAGGCTACTTCGGCGGTTGCTTCATACACCTGGAGCGTAAATTGGTAGCGGCTGTGCCAGGGGTCGGGGGTTGCGCTGTCCGTGTGCAGTAATTGCATGCTGGTTTGCAGGTAGGTGAAGGCTGCATCGTACGCAACCGACGCCCGCGCCTTGTGCCCGGCCAGCAGGTTGAGCTCGGCCAGCGTCGCACGCGAGGGGGCGGCGGCGGCGGGGGGGCGCGTGTCGAGCAATGCCGCCCCCTGGTTGAGATGCGACACAATGTCAAAGATGTGCTCTTCTACCTGGCCGGCCTGGTGCTGGCGTTGCCACAGCAGCGTGCCGATGTGCCAGTGCAAGGCTTCGCGTTCGGCGGGGGGGATAAGCGCGTACACGGCCTGGTGAATATGGTCGTGGGCAAAGGCATATGTCACATCCACCAGGTCTACCACCTCTGGCATATCCAGCGTGGTGAGTTTGTAGCTATCGCTCAGCGGCAGAAGGACGCCGGTTTCCAGGGCCGGGTTGAGTTGGCGGGCCGTGTGGGCCGCGCTGTGCCCGGCCACGGCGGCCAGCGTGGCCAGGTCACATTGATGGCCCAGACAGGCGGCCAGTTGCAACAGTTCGCGGGTGGGGTCGGGGAGTTGCTGAAGCCGGGCGGTCATCAATTCGGCGACGTTATCGGTTATCTGGCGTGACTGCATATCGGCAATGTTCCACTGCCAGCACCCCTGCGCCTGGTCAAACCAGAGCAATGCATCAGCATAGAGCGATTTCAAAAACTCGGCCAGGAAGAAGGGGTTTCCGTCGGTTTTGGCTATCAGCATATCTGCCAGTTCGCGCACCTGCTCGGTGGTTGTGTGCAACGTTTCGGCAAGGGCGTGTTGTACCGCGGCCGCGTCAAGCGGGGCCAGGCGCACCTCATTGACCACTACTGCGCTGTCGCGGAGCGCCTGGAGCATCAAAAGGAGCGGGTGTCCGCTGGTAACTTCGGTATCGCGGTAGGTACCAATCACCAGTAGCGCATTGTGCTGGTCGTCTGTGCCGCTCAGGGTCAGGAGCCGTTGCAACAGATTGAGCGACGCGCTATCGGCCCACTGCATATCGTCTATAACCAGCACCAGCGGATGTTCCGGGCGCGTAAAGACCTGGATAAATCGCTGCAAGGTGTGGTTGAAACGGTTTTGTGCTTCGGCGGGCCCCAGGTCGGGCAAGGGCGGCTGTGGCCCGATGATAAGCGCAATATCGGGGATAATGTCTACGATAATCTGGCCATTCGGTTCGAGCGCGGCGTGCAACTGCTCGCACCAGTCGGTGATATGGGCCGCGCTTTCGGTTAGCAGGTGGCGTATCAGCAACCGGAAGGCCTGGATCAGCGCTGAATAGGGAATAGCGCGCTGGAACTGGTCAAACTTGCCGCTGATGAAGTAGCCGCGCTGGTGGGTAATGGGCTTATACAGCTCTTGTACCAGCGCCGATTTGCCAATACCGGGCCCCCCCGATACCAGCACAAGCTGGCCCTGGCCGCGGCTAACCTGCGCAAACGCGCCGTGTAACATTTGCAATTCCGCTTCGCGGCCATACAACTTCTGGGGCAGAAAGAGCCGGTCGGCCAGATCGTGCTGGCCCGGCGCAAACGATGCCAGCCCCGCCCCCACGCTCGCTCTGTCGGCAGGGGTATCCAGCGCGTGCTGCGCTATCTGTTCCAGGTCGGCTTTCAAGCCGTACGCCGACTGGTAGCGCCCTTCGGCATTTTTGGCCATCAGCTTGAGAATGACCGCGGAGAGGGCCTGTAACACCAGCGGAGAAGTGGTGGTATCGGGGTGGTGCTCTACGTAGCGTTGGTAGGGCGAATCCGGCTGGCGGGCAATGTGGCTGTGGACAAGCTCTAGCGGGTCGTCGCTGCCGAAGGGCAGGCTTCCGGTCAACAGCTCGTAGAGGGTAACGCCGAAGGAATAGAAATCGGAGCGTTCATCTATGGCGCGGTTCATACGCCCGGTTTGTTCGGGCGCGATATAGGCCAGCGTGCCCTCTATCACGTTGGGGTTGCGAAAGGTGGGGTTTTCGCGTGATAGCAGCGTCGCTATGCCAAAGTCAATCAGCTTGACCTGTTGCGTCTCCGGGTTCAGCACGATATTAGCCGGGTTGATGTCTTTGTGTATCAGGTGGTGCTGGTGGATGTGCCCCAGAATATCGGTTATCGCAATGGCCAGGCGTAGCAACCTGGGCATGTCGAGGGCACCGGCCAGGTTGAGCTGTTTCAGCGAGCGGCCGCCAAAGTCTTCCAGCACGATCATAGAGCGGTGCTGGTTGGTTTGAAAGTCGTAGGCTTGTACAACGCCGGGCAGACGAAGACGGCTGGTAATTTCGTATTCGCGTCGAAACCAGGCTACTTTTTCAGGCGCAGGGTATTCCTCGGTAAGAATTTTCAAGATAACCGGTACATCGTCGTTCCGTCGGGCACGGTATACCTGTGAATTGGCGCTTTCGTAGAGTTGTTCAATAATGGTATAGCCAGCAATGGCTATCATAGCTCCTGTTTGCTCCTTTGTCGTTACGCTTGTAATGGTATTGTACTACAGTTTTCGATAAAGGTAACTGTTCACAAATAGGTGGACGTTTCCTGGGAGCGCGGGCCTCTTGCCCGCTCCGGGGCGAGCCGGCCGCTTGCCCCTTGACATAGTACGAAACCATGGTATACTCAGCATAGGTGTTCGGCATTTTTGTGCGGAACAGATATGCACCCAATAGCAATTATCGGCTCTCCAAATAGCACAACGACGTTTACAGTAGATATTTTAGAAAGTGCGCGTGATCAAGCCCTCGACCATTCCTGGGTTATTTTCGAGGTGGTCGAACGGTTTAACAGCAAGGCCTACCGCAAGCGGGCCCTGTGTCAACTGGGCAGCATCATCACGCGCAACCGCTGGCATGAAGACCCTATCATCCGGGCGGTTATCAAGCATCAGGGGGCGCTGCCCGCGCTAAGCGGCGATAGCGACCTGACCAGCGCACAGCTTACCGCGCTTGGCGTGTTTCTGTTGTACGATGATGGGCGCGTCAAACGGCGTACCACCCTCTCGACGCCGCCCCCAAGCGGTACCCCCGTCTTTCCCGCCAATGCGGCGGCGCTACAAGATTTTGTCCATACCGAGGCGGGTATCTTCTACGCAGGTCAGTCGCCGGGCGACGGTTTGCCCGTGCCGCTCACGCTGCGCCACTTTGGGCGCACAGAGGAGGGCGGCTTTGGCGAAGCGGTGATGATGGGCGTTTTTGGGCAAACGCGCAGCGGCAAGAGCATTCTGGCGGCCCAATTGCTGGCCGGGTTTGCGGCCAACCCCTCCATTGGATTGTTTATTCTCGACCCGCAAGGCGAATTTGGGCGCGATCGCTTTGCCGCCGGCGACCATCGGGTAGACTTTAGCATCAAGCGTCTGTTGGGGACGCTGAGCCCCTCGCGTGAGGCGCGGGTGTTTTCGACCGACGATATTGCGCTAGAGGGGGCCGAGGCTTTTACCGAGATGTTGCGCCGGCGCCGGTTCTTCGATAGCCTGGGGTTTAAGGGGGCGAACAAGGAGCGCGAGGCCAGCGAACGCCTGGCCGGTTTGCTGGACGACCTGAGCGACGCGAATGGCCGCAAGCGCCCCATCCGCGATGTGCGAGCGCTTGATATGCCCTTGCTGGTCAAAGACCTGGCCCGCTTTGCGGATGTTATCTATGCCTCGCGCCCCGGCACAACGCCCGGCGAGGGGCAACGCGCGCTCGATGTGCTGTCGCGCTTTCAGCTTGACGAGCCGCGCCTGAAGCGTATCTGGAACGAAACGCTGAGCGCCTTTCGCACCGATAGCGGGCGCACGCCCCTGTCAGAGCTTATCCAGTGCGTGTTGCACAACCGCGACGTGGTGGTGCTGTCGTTTACCCAGGACAACGATAGCAGCAGCGTACCCTACTTTCTGCTGAATGAGATACTCACGCGCCTGCGCCACGTCATCCACCGTAGCTTTCAAAATGGGCGCACCAGCAATGCCTTGATTATTCTGGATGAAGCGCACCTCTTTGCGGGCGAATATGCCGCCGACCACGGCGACGGTGTCCGCACCCGCACGATGCTGGCCCAGAGCGTGCGTATGACCGGCAAGTATGGCGTCGGGTGGTTCTTTATTACCCAGACCTTGCACGATTTTGATAAGACGATACTGCGCCAACTTCAGGTGAAGATCTTTGGACAGGGGTTCAAGATTGGGGCCGACCGCGAATTTGTGGAGACGGAACTGGGGCGCGAAGGCTTTGTCCGCTACTGCTCGCTGCCCGACCCCAAGCGCACCGGGCGTTATACCTTTATGGTGACGGGCCCGATCGTTGCGCTTGGCTCGCTTGGTACGCCGCTGGTGTTGCAAAGTTTTCGCAGTAGCGACGAACTGATGCGCGCCAATCCACACTGTTTCAAGCTGTAGCCGGCGGGAGGCGCGGAAACGATGCGGTGGGGAAGCGATGCGGCGAGGCAACAAGCACGCGCTGTCTCTTCGCTTCCCACCTCGCGCTTCCCGCCTCTCGCCTCCCGCCTCCCGCCCCGCCCCATCCTACTGATTTACAAAGCGCATTGCTTCTTCGGGATAGCGCAAGCCGGCTGCCGCTCCCTGGGGGGCTATCGTGTCCAACAGGTGCATATCTACCGCGGAAAGCGTAATATCCACCGCGGACGCATTCTGCTCTAGATAGGTACGGCGTTTGGTGCCCGGAATAGGCACAATGTCCTCGCCCCGCGCCAATACCCAGGCCAGCGCCAGTTGGGCCGCGGTACAATCGCGTTCTTTCGCCATAGCGTCAACATGCCGCACCAGTTCCATATTGCGCTCAAAGTTATCGCCCTGGAAGCGGGGCGAATAGCGGCGGAAATCATCGGCGGCCAGGTCGTCAATGCTCTTGATTTGCCCGGTGAGAAAGCCGCGCCCAAGCGGGCTATAGGCGACAAACCCGATACCAAGCTCGCGGCAGGTGGGCAATATCTCATCATCCGGATCGCGGCTCCACAGCGAGTATTCCGTTTGGAGCGCGGCAATCGGGTGTACCGCGCTGGCTCGCCGCAAGGTCTGGGCGCTGGCCTCCGAGAGCCCCAGATAGCGTACCTTGCCCTCCTTGACCAGATCGGCCATCGCTCCTACGGTTTCCTCAATCGGCGTCTGGGGATCTACGCGATGCTGGTAATAGAGGTCTATCACCGCGACGCCAAGCCGCCGCAAACTGGCCTCGCACGCCTGCCGCACATATTCCGGGCGGCCATCTATGCCCCGATCCGTCGGGTTCTCGCTGCGGATAATCCCAAACTTGGTCGCCAGAACAACCTGGTCGCGGCGGTCGCGGATAGCTTTTCCAACCAGTTCTTCATTCTTGCCGACTCCATACATGTCGGCTGTATCAAGAAACGTCACACCCAGATCGAGCGCCCGATGTATCGTTGCAATAGACTCGGCCTCATCCGTTGCGCCGTAAAACTCAGACATTCCCATACACCCCAACCCGATAGCCGAAACGGCCAGGCCAGACCGGCCAAGCAAACGCTGTTCCATTCTTTCCTCCTTGATTGAACTATGCTTTGATACCATGTTCGGTTGATTCCCGCTATGGTATTCCGTGACATTGTGTGCGTTTGCATCATCGAGACTCGCTTCACGCAGCACCTGTCATTGGTATCATAGCGCGGCGGGCGGGCCATGACAAGCGCAGATGTCACGTATTTGTTCCCATTCGCGGAGATTCCTCTGGAAATACGGGCATTCTGCCGACCTGGGCGCACGCGAGTCTCGCACACCCAGGCGCGGAAAAACAACGGGCACCCCTTGTCAGAGGGCCGCCTTTCAGTGTACAATAAGGTATTTCAGGCAATTTGCTGTCTGTTGCGTGTTTGATAGTACCCACTATCCAGGATATGACACGAGCCATGCTGCTCGGTAAAGGTGTTACATGGAAAACGCGATACGAAAAGACATAGAAGATATTGCCGCCAACCACCAGGCCGGCGCAGCCGAGATAGCTGAACAAGCCGCCGATGTCTTTCTGCGCTATGTCTATCTCAACAAAGCAACCACGGTTGAAGCGGCCCGCCGCGAATTGCTCAAAATTGGTTGGGCCCTTATCCGTGCCCAACCGGCGATGGCCCCGCTGGTCAACCTGGTCAACTCTATGCTGTGGGAGATAGAAGGCATTGAATCGCTCTATCTCTTTCGGCAAACGGTCGCCGATGTCTCCGGCAGTTTCAAGCGCCGCCTGCACATTAACGAGGCCGCTATTGCCGAAGCGGTGCTCCCGCTGATACAGGAGCGGGCCCGCGTTTTGACCTTGAGCCGCAGCACCACGGTACAGGCCGCGCTCCGCCACGCGCAACACGCCGGGCGTCACTTTAGCGTTATCTGTGCCGAAGGCCGCCCTGGGTATGAGGGGCGTATTATGGCGACAGAGTTGAGCGAGTATGGCGTGCCGGTCACGCTGGTGATAGATGCGCTCTCCATTGCGATGACGGCGCAGTCGCGGCTTGTGCTGGTCGGCGCCGACCATCTGCGCGGCGACGAGTTGGTCAACAAAACTGGTACCTACGGTCTGGCGCTGGCTTCCAATGCCAACCGCGTGCCGCTCTATGCGCTGTGTGGCAGCGATAAATTTTTGCCGCCCGGCTATGTGCCCCCGCCCCAATCGGCCTGGCCCACTGAACAGGTGTGGCTCGACCCGCCTTCTACTATTTCGGTTGAGAATATTTACTTTGACCATACGCCGCTTTCCTACTTTCTGGGTATCGTGACCGAGCAGGGCGTATTGCCAGCCGAGGGCATCGAAGCGTGGCTGGCCTCTATCAAGCTCCATCCCTCGCTCAAACAATTCTAGCGCCGCGCCACGCGCCGGTAGATAGCCAGCGTCTCTTGTGCGGCCCGTTGCCAGGAAAAACGCTGTGCCTGGAGCGGGCCGCGCTGCGCCAGGTCGTGGCGTAACGCCGCGGTATACCAGACATCTTCAATGGCGTTAGCCCACGCCTCTTCATCGTGGGGGGGCAACATGAGCGCCGCCGTGCCGGCTACCTCCGGCAGACTACTGGTATCGGCAACCAGCGACGGGGCCCCACACGCCAGCGCCTCTACCACGGGCAACCCGAAGCCTTCGTACAACGAGGGGTTGGCATAGAAACGGCAGGCGTTGTAGAGCCACACCAGATCCGCCTGCGTCACCCCCCCCACAAAGCTAACCGACTCGTCCAACCGCAAATCGCATACAGCCTGAAAGATAGGCTCATCGTGCCAACCGCGCCCCCCCGCCACCACCAGCCGGTAATCTTTATCGGCGCGGCGGTTGTGGCATATCCGCAAGGCCCGCAGGAGCATGGGCAGATTCTTGCGTGGTTCCAGCGTACTCACAAAGAGCCCGAAACTATGGGCCCGTAGCGTTATCGGGGGGCCCTGGTCAAGGCTTTGTTGAAAGGTGCGGCTATCGCCGGGTGGAATGTCCAACGGATTGAAGACCGGCGCGGCCGCCTCGTACACCACATCAACGCGGTGGGGGTCTAGCTCTAGCAATTCGCTGATGTCGCGGCGCGTCGCCTCAGACACGGCAATCACCGCGTCGGCATGGTGGGCTGAGGCGCGTACCTGGGCATAGTAGCGGCGCGCGTTCTCGTCCAGAATATCCGGATAGTGCAGAAAGGCCAGGTCGTGGATGGTGACGACGGCCGGGCAGGGGCGCAGGCAGGGGGCGATAAAATCGGGGCAGTGTAGCACGTCGAGCCGCCGCGCCAGCAATTCGACGGGCAGGGCCCACCGTTCCAGGCGGTGGTGCGGCGGCGTCAACAGCGTGGCGCGGGAGACGTTGGCCGCCGCCACCAGCGCCCCCCTCCGCTGGCGAATGTGTTGCAGCGCGACCAGTTCATCGTCGGGGGCCACCCGCGCCAGTGCCGCCAGCAATTGCTCCGTATACTGCGGAATACCACCGCCGCGATAGGCATTCAACCTGGCATCTATCCCAATCCGCATACACCTGGCCTATGACCTCTCACGCCGCACGCCTCGCCTCGCACCACCCGCCCTACTTGCGTACCTCATCCAGGTTGAACCACGTCATATCCAGGTCGGCGTGGCAGCGGTCTACCCAATCTTCGCCCCAGTAGAAGTTGCAGCTTGTCTCGGCCCGCAGCAAATGCCAGTAGGCTTCCTCCATCTGATAGGCACGGCGGGGATCGTCAAGCGCCTCGCCTAACTCTTCGCGGACGGCGTGCAGGGCCTCGCTGGTCTGGCGTACCCGTTGCAGCGCATCCTTCTGCCGCTGTGAACCCGTCCACTGGACAAAGCCAACGCCATGGTGCCAGCCGGTATTCCACGCCCCCGTATTCACCGTCACCTGCCCATGGGCTCCATGCATCGCCAGATATTCCTTGATGAACACCGGCCGCGCCACCGTTTCGCCGCGCCGCACCTGGCCCATAAACTCATCGTAGAAGACATGCCAGAAATTGCCCTTGGGGGTGGCATTGCGGAACCACCCGCCATTGTCACCGTCGGTACAGGTGGTCACCAGCGGTACAAAGTCGCACCACTTGGTACGCTCGTGCAACTCGTGTTCAAACCAACCATAGTTCATCCCCGACTCCTGCGCGTCGGATAGCTCGCGGTCGCGCACCACCACGGTTATCTGTTCGCCTTCATATTCGGCAATGTGCGGACGATAGCGCAACTCTTCCCAGGACATAGGCTCTAGCGGCTCGACATGCTTACTATCCACCAGCACAAACTCGTAGCCCAGTTTCTTGAGCAGCGGTATCAACTCCATACAGAAGCCCATTTCGGGCGGCCAGAAGCCGTGAAAGTGCTCGCGCGCCAGCAGGTGGCGACCAATGCCAAGCCAGCGCTCAAGCTGGGCCGACCAGTCGTCCGTCGGGATCAGCGGTAGCACGGGATGGTAGTAGCCCGTGCCCAGAATGTCAAAGACTCTCGTGTTTTGCAGATACCAGAGCAGGTCGCCACACTTGACAACCCCATACACGCGCTTCTGAAATTCCGGGTTGCCAAGCGTTTCCAGCAGCGTGCCCGACAGCGACAGGTGAACCCGCGCAATGTCTTCATACTCCCACAGCGAGCGCGGCATACGGTCGAGCGCCCACAGTATCTCCTTCGCCTCCCACTCGCTATATTCCAGCAGGTGTTCGAGATTGCCCGGCGGTTGATGTAAATTCAATACCAGCGCATGGTAAATCGGCCTCATATGATTGTTTCTCCTCTCACTCGTAGTACATATGAAAGAGGCGCACTGCCACCAGTGCGCCCCCTGTGTCCATCCAGCTACCTACCTAGCTACCTACCTGGCACGTACGCCAGATACACGCTAGAGATCATATTCGAGAATATCTGTTGCGCGGCGGCAAATCTCGCGTCCGTAGTCTGTCCACATACCCTGCCCCCAGTAGCGGTAGCAACTGGTCTGCGAGGACATCAGGTGGAAGAGCGCTTTACGATAGGCCGGGTTATCGGTGGGGATACCGGGCTTGATCACCTTCTCATGGAAGAGCGAGCTTACCCTTTCCATGGGGCCAAGCACGTTGTCGTAGCCTTTGACCCACGAAATATCGTTCGTCCAGCTCCCGCCGTCCATGTGGAAGCGGTGATCTTCTTGCTTGAGTTTCTCTATCACCTCGTTCAACTTATCTGGCCCATCGCCCGGCGTAAAGTTCTCCCAGATGCGCTTGTGGAACATGGGTTGCACCACGGGGAAGTCCGACTCGCTGACGCCCATGGCAAAGAGGTGTTCGAGATATTCGGTAACGTTCATTGCGGGGACATCAGAGCCGGCACACTCGCGCATGCCTTCCATATACTTCTGCGGAAATTCGTTCATCATCACGCCGCCATTTTCGCCGTCGGCAATCTGCGATACCAGCGGGGGTACCGAGTGCTTGCCAAGCTCCCACCGCGACAGGCTCTTGGCTTCGTAGTAGGGCTGAAGCTGCGCCACCAGTTTGGTATCGCTGCCCTGCGTCTTGATAATGGCAATAATGCTCACGCTGTCGCCATTGGAATTCTTGCAGACCAGACGATGCGGCAGGTGTTGACGCTGTGGGGTGTGGCCATTGTCGGGTTGCTCAACGGTGTGTTCCTGAACCAGCAACCACTGGAAACCGCAATCTTTCAGCGTCTTGATATATTCATAGGCCACGTCCGGGTGGTTGGGTAGCGCCATCTCAGAGGGCGAAAAGCCCCGTACGCGCCCCAGAGCTTCGAGCCCAAAGATAGCCGCAAAGTGGTGCTGCCACGCTTTAACGTGCAGGCGGAAATCTTGCACCGGGGTAGAGGGTGCGACCGCGTGGCCCCAGGGAGCGCCAAGCCATTCGACGGCGCTGCGATAGCGCGGGTTGGTGGTAATATTCTTCAGCAAGTCAAACACATCGTCCAACCCCATATGGCGCATGCCGTGAAAGAGCGTGCCCGAATATTCCAGCATAATGCGCGGCTTTTTGCCTTCGTCAATCAATTGTGGGATAAATTCGCCCATACGCTTGTAGCACCAGTGGAAGACCGTCGCGTTATGGTTGTCGCCAATATGCTGGTTATCCATCATGTGCTTCAAGTTGCTGATAATTTCGGCGGTTTGCAAGTTGTCGCCGCCGGCCGGAATAAGCGGTTGATGCATATGCAAGGCCATCGCAAAGGTGCTGCGGACGCGCCCAAAATCAATACCGCCCTCTTCGAGAAAGACCGTTCGCTTCTTCCCATCGCGGATAGCCTTCTCGATAACATCTTCCGAGCCGGAAATATTTGGTACCCCGTCTACGTACTCTGGCAATTCACTCATACAAGTTCCCCCTTCTCTATGATGAACTTAGTTTCTTCCTTACAACTGGTCATAGGCCATCGTTCTGTTCTCTTCTTACTTATGGCGAATATACTCGTAAATATTCCAGTAATGCTGGCCGGGATAGTTCCACGAATAGTCGTAGCGCATGCCCTGTACCATCAGTTGGCGAAAATCGCCAGGGTAGCCATACCACAAGCCGACGGCGCGGTGCAATGCCGATTCGATGCCGGGAAAGTCGGCCTGGTGGAAGACGTAGCCATTGCGGTCGAGCAGGCCCCGTGGCGCGAAGTCGCGGTCGAAGACGGTATCCACCAGACCGCCCACCCATCGGACAACCGGCACCGTGCCATATTTCAAGGCGATCATCTGGGCCAACCCGCACGGTTCAAACATACTGGGCACAATCATCATATCGGCGCCCGCATAAATAAGGTGGGACAACTCTTCGTTAAAGCCAATCTCCAGGTGGCAATCAGGGCTATCGTTCAGATGATGTTTCAAGTGCCAGAACTCGTTATTGATAGCCTGGTCGGGACTGGTGCCAAGCAGCACAAATTGGCAATGGTTCTGGATGGCGTAGAAGAGCGCGTGGCGGATGAGATGTACCCCCTTCTGCTGGTCGAGCCGCCCCACATAGGCTACCAACGGCTTGTAATCCTTGCGGAGCCAGAGACGGTCGCGCAAGGCTTCCTTGTTGCAATATTTGGCATCGAGATTATCAAGGCCATATTTGCAAGGAATGTACCAGTCTGTCTCCGGGTTCCAGACATCGTAGTCAATACCGTTGAGCACACCCCCGTACTTGCCGCCATGGATACGCAGCGTATCGGCCAGTCCATGCCCCTGGTCGGTATGGACTGCTTCCCAGGCGTGGTGGGGCGACACGGTGGTGACAAAGTTGGAATAGACAATGCCTGACTTCATAAAGTTAATCGCATTGGCATTAAAGTTGTCGCGCATACGGTCGTAGTGGAAGTAGTAGTCGGGACGGTTCAAGCCGGTGGCCCACAAGATTTCGGCGCCCGCAATACCCTGGTGCTTGAAGTTGTGGATGGTATAGCACACGCGCTGATTGTGCATTCCCTGAAACTTGTATATTTCAGCCAGCAACACCGGTACAAGCCCGGTGTGCCAATCGTGGCTATGAATAACGTCAGGGGACTTACCGGTTTGTAAGATAAATTCCATTGCGGCCTTGCTAAAGAAGGCAAAGCGCAACGCTTCATCGTTATACCCATAAAAGCCGCCCCGGTTGAAGAAGTTGTCCTGCGAGTGTGGTTCAATGAAGAAGCATTTGCGCCCATGGACAAACCCGAACCAGACCGAGCAATGGATTGCTCCGCCATACCAGGGCACCCACAGGTCGTGCATCGTTATGTGGAGTCCCCAGATATGGTCATAACGCATGCAATCATACTTGGGTAAGATGATTTCGACTGCGTTCCCCCGTATCTCTAGTTCTCGACTCAGCCCAAAGACAACATCCGCCAGGCCGCCTACTTTGGCGACCGGAGCACACTCTGAAGCAATCATTACTATATACACGTAAACTCCTCATTTGTTGTCAATCAGTCATGCTGCAATCCTGTGGCGTTGCCTGCTCATATCCATCTCTGGCCAACCATACGTCTGGTGTTCTCAGCCTATGCGACAACGATGAGTATTCTACCACATCACGTCCCCTACGACGAATCGTTGGGCGACCGGAACGGTTCACGAGTAGGTGGACGTTATTCTGGGAGCGCGGGCCTCTTGCCCGCTCCGGAGCCGGCGGGACGCCTGCGCTCCCAGGGTTTCCCCCCCCAGGGTGAATTCGGTACTGGCGGCCGGTCTGGTATCATGGACTGCAAACGAGGGAACCACACAGGGAACATCGCCAGCATACACCAGGAGGTAGAGCTACCATGGAAACCACGCTCCATTATCGCTTTCTGAAGCCCGGCGAAGAGGGGGCGCTCCACACGCTCCTTGTGAGCGTCTTTCACGAATTTGTTGCGCCAGATTTCTTGCCGCAAGGTATCCAGGAATTTCTCTCCTACATCTCCACCGAGACGCTGCTGGCACGGCTCGAACACGAGTCGTTTGTGCTGGTGGCGGCGACCAACCAGGCGCTGGTTGGGATGATAGAGATGCGCCATTATAGCCATGTGTCGCTCCTATTTGTAGACCGCCACTACCAGGGGCGCGGTATCGCCCGTTGCTTATTACACCGCGCAATTGCGCTCTGCCGCGACCAGCTACCCGATCTGGCGCAGATAACGGTAAACGCCACGCCCTACGCTTTGCCTGTGTACAAGCGGCTAGGGTTTACCCAACGCGAACCGGAGCAGGTGCAGCAAGGCGTCCGCTTTATCCCTATGGTGCTGGCGCTTGCGCAGGATGGCCCCGCAGCGGGGAGACGATGAGGCGAAGACGCGGCGAGGCGAGGACGCGGCGAAGCGGAGAGACGATGAGGCGGGGACGCGGCGAGGCGAGGACGCGGCGAAGCGGAGAGACGATGAGGCGAGGGCGCGGCGCAACCTGGCGGCGCTAGTGCTCCGCCTCGCTCCCCGGCTCGCCCTTTTTGCCTACCACCAGCAGCATGGAGCGGGTTGGGGAGAGCAGGGCCGTGAGCGCGGTAACGGTCGCCTTGGCCAGCACGCCCGGCGTCTGGGTGCGGAGCCGCTCCCATTCAAGCCCCACCGGCTCCCAGGCCTGTATGTAGCGGTTCTGGACGACAGTAAAACCGGCCTGCTGTACCAGCCAGCACAGCTCATCCATGGTATAGGTGCGGCTATGGGTAATATAGCGGGCCTCGCCCTCTAACCGCATGCGGTGTTGAAATTCGCTGGTCGTCTCCAGGCTTTGCCAGCGCAGCATCCGCACGATGGCCCGCAGGCGGCTCTTCAAGTAGAGTTCGTTGGGGGTGGTGATAAGCAACCGCCCGCCCGGCATAAGGACGCGCCAGAATTCGCGCAGCACGGGCAGCGGCGAGTAGACCAGGTGTTCCATCACTTCGGAGAAGATAACCCACTCGAAGGCGGCATCGGGCAGGGGCAGGGGGGCATGTTCCAGGTTCAGGCGGTAGACCGGTACGCCAAGTTCCTCCCACAACTGGCGGCGCGGCTCCGGGTTCAGGTCTACCCCACGTACGCGGTAGCCGGCGTTGACCAGCACGCGGGTATATTGCCCCGGTGTAACGCCCACTTCCAGGATGGATGAACCGGGCGCGGCCTCAAGCGCCGAAAGCAGCGCGGCGTAGCGATGGCGGTGCAGACGCAGGTAGGCTTCTTTGCCGTCGGCCCGGGCGTGGGGGGCGATGGCCGCAATGGCGCGGCGCGGCGATGTGGTGCCAGAAAACGTGTCCATAGTTCCCTTCTCAAATCTATACTTTGAAAACCACGAGATCGTATAGTATAATATAATGAAACCGTGTTATGAGTAAAACCTCTCAAGAACTCCACAAAGACACCAGTGTTCATGATGGAAGACCAACAGGCAGCTAAGATGGAATACCCCTTTGACCCGCGTCGGTTGGTACTGCGCTGGCTTATCAGCACGCTGGCTATTTTTGCGGCCGTCTGGGCGATACCGGGTATTCACTTTGCGGGGCCCGGCTGGCAACTGGGTATTATTGCCCTATTATTCGGGTTGTTAAGTGCGCTGCTGCGTCCGCTGATTATGTTTCTCTCGCTGGTCACGCTTGGCTTGCTTGGGCTGGTGCTCTTTGGCCTGGTGATCAATGCGCTGTTGCTGGTCATTACGGCCGAGATGGCCAGACCGTTGCATATTGCCTTTCAAATCCATAACTTCTGGTCGGCATTTCTGGGGGGCCTGGTTATCTCCATTGTCTCGATGGTGCTCAGCATGTTGGCCGGCGATAATCGCGTCGTTATCAAGGTACAGCGCGATGGGGAGGATAGCTGGCCCCCCGACCGCGACGACCAACCGTAGCGTATCAACGGTATCAACCGCTGCCAAATTCAATATTGGCCAGGTGGATGAGGGCGTCGTAATCCTCTAGCATATCGGGCGCATAGGTAGCCAGCAACTGGCGGGTAGACTCTCGTTCTGATGATGGTGTGTTCCGAAGCATGCGCTGCACATCGTCAAGATCGCGTAATCGCCCGGCCTGTAGCTTGAGCAGCATCAGGTATGGCCGCGCTATCACTGGTAGCCCGGCGGCGTCATAGGTTGGCTTGCGCAAAACGTCCTGCACCCACGGCGCACAGCTTGTGACAACATCCAGCAGCGGTACGCTATGGTCGGGCGATTGTACGGCAAATCCCCCAATAGCAAGATGACTTTCAATACGGTAATGAGCGGCGGTCAAGGCATCTCTGGCCTGAGCGGCCATATCGGTGTGGATCAGAATATCAATGTCCTGGGTAGTGCGTTCGGGCATATAGGCCCGCGTCGCCAGGCCGCCTATCAATACCCAGGGGATACCCTCAAGAATGGTGGGTAGATTGGGAATGGGCAATGGTTGCACAGCGGTTCTCCAATTCAAAAATTGCTCGGACGAACCCGTACCGGGCCGCGCTCGTCGCAACGCCATCTGTACCAGCGGATTCACCCGCGCCCCTTCTTTGCCAATTCCTCCGCCACTAGAGCGCGGCGTAATACCTTGCCCACCATCGTACGCGGCAATTCGCTGCGAAATTCAAACTTGCGCGGCACCTTGTACGGGGCCAGATGCAGCGCACAAAAGGCTTTCATCTCCGAGGAGGTGGGAGCCGCTCCATTCGCCGGAACAATGTACGCCTTGACCGTTTCGTCGCCGCGGGTGCGGTGGGGGATACCGGCTACAACAGCCTCGCGTACCTGGGGGTGCATATAGAGCACCTCTTCCACATCGCGGGGCAAAACCTTGAACCCGCCGGTAATAATCATATCCTTCTTGCGGTCTACAACGGAGAAGTACCCATCGGCATCCACGTTGCAGATGTCGCCGGTATGCAACCATCCCTCGGCATCAATCGTAGCGGCGGTTTCCTCGGGCCGATTCCAGTAGCCCTTCATCACCTGCGGCCCACGCACACACATTTCGCCGATAGCGTCGGGGGTGGGCGGCAATGGTTCGCCGGTGTCCAGGTCTATCAGACGAGCTTCCACATCGGGAAAGGGGATGCCAATACGGCCCGCCTTGCGGGTGCCGTAGAGCGGGTTGCAATGGGTGACAGGCGATGCTTCGGTGAGGCCATAGCCTTCGACCAGGCGCCCGCCAGTGAGCGCGTCGAATTTCTCCTGCACCTCCATTGGGAGGGGAGCCGAGCCGCTGATACAGGCCCGCACGCTGGTGAGGTCATATTGCTGCACGCGGGGATTGTTAATAATGCCAATGTACATGGCGGGCACGCCGGGAAAGACGGTACAGCGCTCTTTCTGAATAATGCGCATCACCTGCTCGATGGGGCGCGGGTTGGGCACCATCACCAGTTCGCCCCCCAGAAATATGGCCAGCAGCATCCCGACGGTGAGCCCATAGGCGTGGAAGAAGGGTATCGCCCCCATCACCTTCTCCAAACCGGGGGTGCGGTCTGGTATCCAGTGCGCGGTCTGGGTCACGTTGGCCATCATGTTGCGATGGGTGAGCATTGCCGCTTTGGGTATGCCCGTCGTACCGCCCGTATATTGCAAGAGCGCCACATCATCGGGGGCCACGTTGGCGCGGGGGGGGGTGGGGGCATACTTTTCAAGGAGGTGTTGGAAAAAGAAGATGTCATGCTCTGGTTTGACGCGCACCCACTCTTTGGCGCTGCGCTGGTTGGCGTAGACCATAAGTTTTGCGGGGGGGGCGAGGGTGTCGAAGATATGGGCCACAATAACGCGCTTGATGCGGGTTTCGGTTTGAATTTCGCGCAGGCGGGGCCAGAAGAGGTTGAGCAAGATAATAGTTTCGGCTTCGCTATCGGCAAGCTGGTAGAGCAATTCGCGGCTAGTATAGGTGGGGTTAATATTCACAACAATAGCACCCAGGCGCATAGCCGCAAAAAAGGCTATGACGAAGTGGGGCGAATTGGGGAGCATAAGCCCCACGCGGTCACCCTTGCGGACGCCTATCTGGTACAGCGCGGTGGCCATACGGTTGACCAGTTCGTCGAGCTTGCGGTAGGAGAGCCGCCCACCGACGGTCAATCGTTCACCGGCTAGATATTTGAGAATAAAACTTGTGGCAGGGTTGAGTGGGTAGGTACGGGCCGCATCAGAAAGTAGCGTGTCAAGCGGGTCATCTGAGTATGCGAGCGTGTGGGGCACGCCCTTCTCATAGAATGCGAGCCAGGGGTGGTGCATACGCCGTCTCCTTCTCGCGTGCTGATAAAGGGATTATATTTAACTGGAGGGGCGCAGACTACAGCTGTCCGCCCCTCCTGATATGCGTGCTAGACATCGTCGCGGAGCCAGCCTCGTTCGCGGGCAATAAACTTGATGGTGGCATCATCTGGCGGATAGAGGCCGGCGGCCTGATAAGCGTAGGCCAGCAGCGCCGCACCGCCAACCATACCAAGCCCCAATCCCAGGAAAAAGGTAAAAGCGCCGAGTATTTTCTTCATGTGAACCGCAGCACCAACTCTTCCACAAAACGCAGGGAAGGTGTGCTGCACCTCCTTTCTACTCTAGAGTGATAGAACCAGAACGACTTTTGGTTGGTTTCAGCCAGGTAGCCGTCAACCTGGAGTCTTGTTTCATACCATATAGCTGTATGTTCAGTCCTTACTGTAACGGGTGTCAGGCAGAAGTATATCACTTTTGGCGATAATGCTCAAGGGAAAGCGGCAAGGGCCCACCAGGGCAACCGGTTTGATTACCGCTGTGTGCTATAATACGATTGAATTTGTGTGGGGGGGGAGGGATAGACGATGGTGGCAGATCTGACAAGCCAGACGGTTGCAGTAACGTATCGCGCAGCGGGAAATGGACGCATCACTGATCCTGTGATGGTCACAGCTATTGATGGGGTTGCCCAGGAAACTCAGGATACCGATTTGTTTCAATGTATCAATATGCTTGGGTTACAGGGATATACCCATTTTCTGGGTGAACGGAAAGTGAGCGACTACCGCTGGATAGTGGAACTGGGGCTTTCTCCTGTACAGGACGATGGCACCCATCAAAAGTGCGAATACATGTGGGTGCATTATACAGCCGAGACGCGCAAGGTGACCCATGTCAATAGGGTAGCGCTCCGCCCACCACAAGACCTGGAGGTATTTTTTGCCTATTACGCCGATCTGGGGTGGGTCTGGGCTGGTGATGCGCAAACGGCGTATCATCAGCATGTGCGATACCGGGTGATGCAGCGCATAATACCGCGCCGCCAGTGGCATGAGATTCGGGGGGGGGCTACCTATCCGCTGGTAGGGGAAGATGCCCAGGAGTGGGTGTCGCGGGAACGGCGGGGTGTGGTAGAAGATCTACATGTATAACAAAGTTCGGGCAAGGTAGCTGCTATGCCAACGATTTTATTGATAGAAGATAATTCGACGCTCGCCGATACGCTCCGCTACAACCTGGAACGCGAAGGGTATACCGTGCTTCAGGCGATGGATGGTATCCAGGGTATCGAGCTTGTTCACCAGGAAAAGCCCGATCTCCTGATCCTCGATATTATGTTGCCGCGCCTGGATGGCTTTTCGGTATGTCGTATTTTGCGCCAGGAGTGCAATATTCCCATTATTATGCTCACCGCGCGGCAGGATGAAGTAGACCGCATAGCCGGGCTAGAATTGGGCGCCGATGACTATGTAACCAAGCCCTTTAGCCTGGGCGAGTTACTGGCCCGTGTGCGGGCCATCCTGCGCCGCACCGAGCGCCAGCCGGCCCCCTCTGTCAACCGCGAGGTACTCTCGGCCGGCCCGCTGCGGGTAGATATTAAAAGCCGGCGGGCGTGGCGCCAGGGAGCCGAATTACCCTTGCCCCAGAAAGAGTTCGACCTGCTCACCTGTCTGATGTTAAACCGCGGCATTGCCCTCTCGCGTGATTTGCTGTTGGAGCGCGTGTGGGGGTTTGATTTTGTGGGCGATAGCCGCACGGTAGATGTGCATATTCGGTGGTTGCGCGGCAAGATAGAGCCCGACCCATCACACCCCTGCTACATCCAGACAGTGCGTGGAGTGGGCTATCGCTTCGAAGTACCGGCCGATCAGGATAGCGAAAGTGTGCCGCAGGATGGAACATGACCACACTGGAACTGACGTTGCTTGTGGCTCTGCTCATGATGGTTGGCATGGTGGTCTGGATCGGGTTTCGGCTGCGCCAGGCCCGCGCGTTTGAGCAGCAGCAGCGGATCATGCGGGGGCAAGCGGCCCCGCTCTCCTCCACGCTGCAACAGCACGTCCGCACATCGCCCCTGTTTCACGAGTTAGCCTCGTCGCTCGATTCAGGCCTGGTGATGGTAGATACCGAGCGCAAGGTAATGTTTATGAATGGGCGGGCCGAAGATTTGTTGACCATGCCGGCCAGCAATGCCCGCAATCAGGGCTTGATGAGCTTGCTACGCGATTATCAAGCCGATGCGATGGTGCGCGAGGTGGTACGCGATACCGAGCCGCGCGAGATGACGCTGCAACCGATAGCCAGTGATCGGACACTGCATCTGCGCTGCAAACCGCTGATGATGAACGGCTCAATGAGCGGAGCCTTGCTATTGATACGCGATGTAACGCAGTTAAGCATTCTCGAACGGTCGCGGCGCGATATGGTAGCCAATGTCTCGCACGAGTTGCGGACGCCCTTGTCGTCGCTCAAATTGCTGGTAGAAACGCTACAATCGGAGCCGCCGCCGGACGTGGCGCGGCGCATGCTCGACCAGATGTCGCAAGAGGTGGACACCGTTATTCAGCTTGCCGATGAGCTACACGAGTTGTCGCAAATTGAATCGGGGCGGGTAACGTTGCAACTTGCGCCGGGCAATGTCAAGACGATTGTAGAAAGTGCGCTGAACCGTATTCAACCCCAGGCCGAACGCAAGCGCATTGTGATACAGGCGAATATGTTGAGCGGCGAGGTGCCGGTGTTGATAGACAAACGGCGCATTGACCAGGTATTACTGAATTTGCTGCACAACGCGGTGAAGTTTACCGCCGACGGGGGCACTATCAAGGTATGTAGTTGTTTGTTGACGATAGATGAACACACGCCCTATGTAGCCTGGTTGGATAGGGATATGCCCTGTGTGGATGTTTTGCAGAAGGCCGGGCGCGTGCGTGAGCATTGCCTGGCCGATACGGCAGAAGCGCATGCGCGGCGGGTTGATATTACCTTGCCAATGCCCCACGCGCCGGGGGCCTGGATGATGTCGAGTATTAGCGATACGGGTATCGGTATTCCGTCGCAAGATTTGCCGCGCATCTTCGAGCGTTTCTACAAGGTAGACCGTTCGCGCACCCAGGGGGGTACGGGCCTGGGGTTGGCCATAGCCAAGCACTTGATAGAGGGGCACGGGGGGTGGTTGTGGGTTGATAGCGAAGAGGGGTATGGCAGTACGTTTTATTTTACGCTGCCGATAGCGTAGGAGTCTGGGTAAGGTCTGGTATGGGAAAGCAGCAAGGACAGCAGCCGGGCACGGTGGCGGTAAATCGCAAAGCCCGGCATGATTATGATATTGAAGAGACGTTCGAGGCGGGGTTGACGCTGACAGGCAGCGAGATCAAGTCGGTGCGGGCCGGGCGCGTCAATCTACGCGGGAGCTATGCGCGGGTGGTCAATGAAGAAGTGCTGTTGTACGACGCGCATATCTCGCCCTATGAGCAGTCGGGTACCTACTTTAACCACGACCCGGTGCGGCCACGCAAGTTGCTGCTCCACCGCCGCGAGATCAAGCGCCTGTTGGGACTGGTACAGCAGAAGGGATTGACGCTCGTGCCGTTGCGGGTCTACTTTCGGGGGCGCTATGCCAAACTGGAACTGGCAGTTGCTCGCGGCAAGAAGGTATACGACAAGCGCGAGGATATAGCGAAGCGCGACGCCCAACGCGATATTGACCGGGCGATGAAATCGCGCTCGCGTGACTAAACAATCGGCACCCCATCCACACAGGAGGAAACAATCTATGACGGCCCCTATTACCGAAAACACCCTGTTTTACGGCGATAATCTGGCTATAGTGCGCGAGTATATAGCCGACGAGAGCGTAGACTTGATCTACCTTGACCCGCCCTTTAACAGCAGACGCACCTACAATGTGCTGTTCAAGGAGGAGAGCGGCGCCGATAGTGCGGCGCAGATTACCGCCTTTGAAGATACCTGGCATTGGAATATGGCCGCAGAGCAAGCCTACCAGGAATTGGTCACGCAGGTGGGCGGCAGCGTGGGAATGATGATCGGCTCGTTGCGCTCGTTTATTGGCCCCAACCAGATGATGGCCTATCTCGTGATGATGGCGGCGCGTCTGGTAGAGTTGCACCGCGTCCTCAAGCCGACGGGCAGTATCTACCTGCACTGCGACCCCACGGCCAGCGCCTACCTGCGCATCGTCATGGATACTATTTTCGGGGTATTCAACTTTCGCAACGAAATTGTGTGGAAACGCACCAGCGCCCATAGCGACGCGAAAAAGCGCTTTCCCAATGTTGCGGATGTTATCCTGTTCTACGGAAAATCAGACGAGGCCCTGTTCGACCCGCGGTATATAGATCACCAGAAAGCATATCGAGAGAAATTTTATCGCTTTGACGATGATGATGGGCGCGGGCCCTATAGGCATGATAATATAGCCAGTCCCAACCCACGCCCAAATATGATGTATGACTGGATGGGATTTGCCCATCCCGAAAAGGGGTGGCGTTATTCCAAAGAAACGATGCAGCAATTACATGATGAGGGCCGCATCTATTACCCACGTCACGAGGACGGAACGCTTGATACCTCGCGTCGTCCAGCACTGAAGCGCTATTTGGATGAACAGGAGGGAGCTATCATTACGAATGTCTGGACCGACATTACCTCGCTACAAAGCTCAAGCAAGGAGCGCATGGGCTACCCAACGCAAAAGCCGCTTGCGCTGCTGGAACGCATTATTGAGGCCAGTAGCAACGAAGGCGATGTGGTGCTCGATCCCTTTTGTGGGTGTGGTACCTCGCTTGCGGCGGCCCACCGTCTCAACCGCCGTTGGATTGGTATAGATATTACCCATCTGGCGATTGCCTTGAACAAATACCGCTTGCAACAAATGTTTCCCGGCATTGTCTTCAACGTAGCGGGCGAGCCGCAAGACCTGGAGGCGGCCCGCTATCTGGCGCTGCAAAACCGCCACCAGTTCGAATGGTGGGCGCTCTCGCTGGTGCGGGCCCGTCCGGTGGGGGCGCAGGGTAGCAGCAAGCGCGGCAAGAAGGGGCCCGACCGTGGTATTGATGGGGTAATTAACTTCATTGATGATCACACCAACAAGCCAAAACGGGTACTGGTACAGGTGAAGAGTGGCAAGGTAAAGAGTGGTGATATTCGGGATCTGGTGGGGGTCTTAGACCGGGAGCAGGCGCATATCGGATTATTTTTGACGCTTGAGGAGCCGACCGCGGCAATGGTACAGGAGGCCGCCAGCGCGGGGGTCTACCGTAGCGCGGGGTGGCAGCGCGACTATCCGCGGGTACAGGTGTTGACGATAGCGGCGCTGTTGGAGGGGGCGGAGCCGAAGATGCCGCCGCCACACGGCACATTTAAGCAGGCGCAGCGGGCGCAAGTGATGAATGGAGAGCAAGAGCGGTTGGAGTTGTAAGGAGTAATACCTATGCACAAAAAAGGTTTTCACCCAGGGCGGCAAGCGTTGCGCGTGCTGCTGCTGGTCGCAGTACTGGCGGGGATCGTCGGGTGGGGAGGGGCGCAGGCGCAGGAGACAGAGCCGCCGCTCCCCCTATCGCCCAACACCCTCTCCCCCATTGTCGCCAACGTACCCAACGCCGGCAAACACTTGATGCGCACCGTAGACTGGCAACCCTTTCAGGTACGCGGGGTCAACTATATACGCCCCACTTCGCTAGACCCAAAAACGTGCCCAGAATTGCAGTTCGGGGGCGTCAACAGCCATTGCCCCTGGAGCCGCGCCGCCATTATGGAAGATATGGATCGGTTTCGCGCCCGCGGCGTCAACACCGTGCGCGTATTCCTGAACTTCTATGCTTTTGGCGGCTTTCGGATGACCTACCCCGGCTATGACCTGACCCCGGCCCTCAACCACCTGGATGAATTTATCCAGATTGCCAATAGCCGCGACATCTACGTCATGCCCGTGCTGCTGGCCAAGTACCCCCAGGATTCCCACTTCGACGCGGAAGATTTCTCGATTGCGCTCAACTGGCACGTCTTCCCCATTGTGAGCCGCTTTGCCAACCACCCCGGCATCCTGGCGTGGGATATTTTCAACGAGCCGGATATTGCCGGGCCCGTGGATGTGCGCTGTTGGGACTGGGATAATGGCGCGTTTCCTCTGTGCTTCGAACTGGCCGCGCAGCGAATGCTCTTCCTCAATATGCTACGTGACGAGGTAAAGCGGCTTGATTTTTATACGCCATTGACGATTAGTATGGCCTTTGCCAAGAGCTATTTTCGCCCGGCGGGAGCCTATACCGTGCCCATGGCCGATCTGGTAGATTTCTACTCCTTCCACTATTACGACAACGACCCCTACGACAGCGGCCGCTACGAGCAGCACTGGTATTATGGCCAGGGATTCCCCGCCGACCTGGAGCGCTCACTGAACGAGCTCGAAGCACTGAATCTGGACAAGGCCGTCGTCATTAGCGAGATAGGCTTTCCGGCGGGAGCGGGAATGCATCGCACGCTGGACGAAAGCTACCGCGATTTGCATATCGTTATGGATATAACCCGGAGCCGCGAGCTTGGCGGGGTCATTCTCTGGCCTTTCGAGAGCTCGCCAGATGTGATTGTTCACGACCTTTTCTGGTAAGGTGTTCGAGCCAGAGATAGCTCCCCAGGGCCGCCAGAGCCGCGGCCCCCAGGCCAATATGCAAGCTCAAGCGCTGGTAGTGGGCGTGCAGCATATCCATATGGCGGCGGATGTCGCGCAGGTTCGTATCGCGTAGCGCGATAATCCCTTCGCCCTCGCGCAAGAGCGCCGCGGTCTGCTGGATGGCGTGCTGCTGCTGGTAGAGCAGGTAGGCTGAAGTAGTAGCCCGCGCTATCAGGTAGCAAACCGCGCCGACCAGCAGCGCTATACCGACGCTGGCAGCAAGGTTTTTGAGCCAGGGGCCAATCTCCTGGCTTAGCATTCTTCTTCCTCTGGGCGGGGCTGATTCCAACGGGTGCGTTGTTTCGCCTGCCGCAGACGTTCCAGGGTAGATTCCGTCTGCGCGGACGGGTCCGGGCGCGGCGGTGCTGGCGCGGGTGTGGGGGGCGGTGGTGGCGGGGTGGCGCTGCGACTATCCGGCGGGGGGGCACTGCTCTTTCTAGGGGGGATGGCGCGTTGCTTTGCCTGGCGCAACCGTTCCAGCGTGGGTAAGAGCGATTGCGCCGACTCGGAGGCGGCGGGGGCCGTATCGTCGCGGGAGTGGGCGTGCAGACGGCGCACACGCTGGTGCAGGTGGTGCAGGGTGGGCTTGAGGTCGTGGCGGTGGAAGAGGAAGCGGCGGGCCGCAATGTCAAGCGGCAGCAGCAGGAGCGCCAGCAGCAGCAAGGGCGCGGTGATCTCGTGGGCCCGCGCAACATTGCTCAAGTTGTGGTCGAAGGCCTGGGCGGGCTCGCTCAGCGTGCGGCCGCTGGTGAGTTGGCGCAGATTGTCTAGCAGGGCCGGGTTGCTCTGGTCGGGGTGGTATTCGGGCGAATAGGGCACGACCAGGCCGGCGGTTTCTTGCATCACGACGCGGTTATCCTGCCAGCCGGAGAGGTGGAGCAAGTAGGTACCGGGGCGGGGCGAGGGGATACTGGCGCGGTATTGGCCAGACGCGATGTGCTCCAGGGTAAGCTCCTGGGGCGGAGGGGCGGGGTCGTCCCCATCCGGTTCGCTCTCCACCAGGGTAGCGTTGATACGCAGGTCATCGCGGGGGGCACCGGCCGTATCGCGGGCCTGTACCATCAAGATGGTCTCTGTCCCTTCGGCGCGAATGTCGGCGGTAAGCGTTTCGCCGCTATCGGTGGGCAATACCCACGCCACCAGTTGGGACGCAACATGCGGGTACTCCTCCCACGTCACCAGGTCGCGGCCCCACTTGCCCTTCATATCGCTTGTCCAGGCAATACTGCGCCCCAGGCCATAGTTCCAGCCGGCCAGCAAGGGCGCGTTGCGTTCGGCATACAGCGCTGTTCGGGCCGTCTCTTTGATAGTGCTACCATTGTAGCCGTACAGGGTGGGGAAGCGTTCTATACCCTGGAGCATCGAGCTATCGCTGCCGAGCATGGGGGTAAATGTGCCTTCAACGACATAGTGGCCAGCGGCCATAATCGTTTCTTGCAGAAAAATCTGGGGCACTTCGCGCATATGCTCAACGGGATAGTAGCGCCCCCCGCCAGCGTAAGCCAGTTGTTCCAGATCGTACGACGAGCCGCTACCGGCTGCCACCACCGAGAGCGTAATACCCTCTTCATCCTTCATCTTCTGGGCAATAGTATAATTACTGACGCCGTGCCCCCACCCGTCCGTAAGCAAGATAACGTGCTTGATACGGGCATCGGTTCTGGCCAGCATCGTTCTCGCCTCGTGCAATCCCAGAGCGATATTGGTACTGCCGCGTGGCTCCATCGGCGCGATAGCCTCGGTAACAGCGACGGCATCGGGGGCGCGGGTCATGGGAAAGGGACGGGAGGCGGTGCGGTCAAAGGCGACAATGCCAAGCATATCCTGGGGCCCAAGCAGAGCCGAGGCTTGAATAATCGCCTCTTTGGCAATATCTACTTTACGTTCGCCCTCCGGTAAAATTTCCGTGGTCTGTTCGGGCCCGCTACAATGGCAGGAATCCATACTGCCAGACTTATCTACGACAAAAGCCAGGGCCAGGTTGGGGCGCTCTTCGCGGTTGCGCACGTCCATATAGACCGGTAGCGCCTCCTCAATGGGGGTGCGGCCATAGCCGCCAACGCCATAGCTATCGGTACCGCCTATCATAATCAAGCCGTGGCCCAGGTCGCGCACGTAGGCCGGCAGGGTAGCCATAGCCTGTACGGGCAGGGCGCGGGCCGCGACGTTCACCAGGATAACCGCGTCGTAGGCGCTGAGGCCCGCCAGGTCGGTGGGCATAGCGTCGGGGGCTACAACGTCGGCGGTAATCTGGGCGGCGGTGAGCGCGTCGTGCAGATTGCGGGACTCATCCTCGTCGCCTTCGACCAGCAAAACGCGCGGTTCGCCCTTGATATGGAGCAGCGCCGCGGCCTGGTTATTCTGTACCCGCTGGTCGCGCTCTGGGAAAATCTCTGCGCGATAGCGGCGGAAGCCCTGGCCACTGGCGGGTATCGTAAACTGAAACGCATTCTGGCCCTGGTTCAGATGTACCGCTTGTTCCGCGATAATCTGCTCTTCGGCCATAATGCGGAGGCGGGCATCTTGCGCAATACTGCTTTCCACGGCAACCGACAGCACCACCTCCTGGCCTTCGTGGGCCTGGTTGGGGAGCGCTATGCTCGTAATAAGCGCCTCGGCTCCATTCGCTGCATCGGAGAGGTCAACCGTTTCAATGGGGATATTGTGCGTTGCGGCCATGCGGGCCGCGGTAAGCGCGTAGCCGCTGTTCTCGCCCCCGTCGCTCAGCAAGACCAGGCGTTTCTGCGTTTCGGCGGGAAAGAGCGCCAACCCCAATTGGATAGCCTGTTCGATATTGGTATGGGAGGTGATGGGAAGCGAGGTCAGGCGCTCGCGGGTCGCACCGCTGCGGGGGGGGCGTTCGACCAGCGCATCTTTGCCAAAGATGACGATGCCGGCCTGGTCATCCTCGTGCATTGTTTCGAGCGCCTCTTGCACAAAAGTTGCCGCCTGCCCATGCGCCGAAGGAGAAACGGAGTCGCTGCTATCGAGCAAGAAAATCGTGGTGATGGCATTGACAGGTTGCACCAGTTGGGTGCCGGCCAACGAGAGCACCAGCAGCAACAAGAGCAGGGTACGGAGAATCAGTCCACCCCAGAAGCGCAGCAATGAGAGACGGCGCGGCACAAGGAGCGCTATTCCCCATAGCGGAATAAGCAATGCCAGGAGCCACAACGCTTCTGGATAGATGAACGAAAACCAGGCCATACCCATGCTCCTGTCCGCGTGGGTGGGTACGCATCATCTCAATGCGCATTGAGATGATGCGTACGAGTGTATCTCATTGTATTGTAACACGCTTCCGCTGCTTATGTCCCTGATAGCTGACTGATGAACTGGTCATAGGCAGCGAACACCTGGTCGGGTTGCTCGAAGTGGGGCATACTCCCCGTCGGGAAGGATTGCACAGACCAGCCGGAACGGGCGGTTACCTTCTGCTCATCCAGGTTACTAAAGTCGCCCTTAAGCCCATAGGCCACCCAGACCGGGTGCGTAATAGCGTCGTATACATGGTCTATATCGGCGCTAAAAAGCAGACCGGAGACGAACGAGTAGGGGGCATACTGGGCGCCCGGCTGGTGGGCGGTGAGGAAGTCGTATTCAATCAGGCCGGGGTCTACCGTCTGGGAAGAGCCAAAGACGCGGTTGAGGAAGTAGCGTTGCACCGTGCGCGTATTGAGAAAATCGTAAAAGGGGCGATTCCAGAGCGGGTGTTGAAAGAAGTCGCGGATGGCCGGGTTGCCGCGGATACTGCCAGGCGGGCCATAAAACTGCTCGCCAGCGCGAAAAGCGGTGGGGGAGATAAGCGCCAGGGAGCGCAGGCGGGCGGGGCATTCGCTGGCCGCGCGGGTAAGAAATTCGCCCCCAAGCGAGAGGGCGATAGCGTCTACTGCCACGGTGCCAGCGTCGCGCTCTATTTCGCTGAGCATATCGAGAATCGCATCGGTATAGAGGCGGGGGGTATACTCTTTATCGGTGCGGCTTGAGAAGCCAAAGCCGGGCAGATCGAGGCTATAGACGCGGTGGGTGTGGCGATAGTGTTCAAAGAAGGGGCGCATTTCGTAGGATGAGGCGGCGGCGTTGATACTATGCACCAGCAGAAGCGGGCGGCCAGTGCCCGCCACATAGTAGCACAATTCACCATCGCGCCCATACAGGGTGCGCTGTTCGCCAGAGACGGCGGGGGGCAGGGGCATATTGTGCGAAATGACGAATTTGCTATAGGCTATCCAACCAAACGCGGCCGCGACAGGGGTACCAAGCGCGGCGGTAATCAAACAACCACCTATGGTCTTTTTCTTGCGGGTGTCTTTTGCAGACATGGAATCTCTTTTTCTCCTTCCGGTAGCCAGTACCAGTGTGTTCAGGTGCCGGTGCAAGCGGATACAATTTGCTTATACGGTAGTCGAAAAGAGGGCGGCCTGTCAAGTGCCGTGCTCTGCCCCCCCTACTTCAACTGGGCAAAGCCATACACAATTGCGTGCAGTTCGAGCAGCAGACCCTCCCACGCCACCAGCGCCACCAGCGCCGCCACCACCAGCACCCCCACGCGCCGCCGCGCCAGCGCGGCCAGCAATACGCCCCCCAGAAGGGCCAGCAACGGCAACAGATAGAGCACATCCTTCAAGATGAACGTTACCACATACGCGCTGGCCAGCGCCATGGGAACGTAGGTAAATCCCCACGCCAGCAGCAGCATATGCAGGGGCAAGGTGCGCGGGGTGGAACGGGGGGGAGCACCGAAGAGCAGCACCGCCCCCCCCGCGGCTAACCCCAACACCAGCAGGCCATACTTGGCCCGTAGCGGCTCCCAGACGACGCGCACCAGCGCAAGCAGCGACACGCCCCCCGCGCCGCTACCACTTCCCCCGCCGCCCGCGCTCTGATCAAGCCGTGCGGTCAGCATAGGCAACGTCGTATCCAGCGAGGCGGGAATATGCCACCCGTAGAAGAGCAGCAGCGCCAGAGCCGCGGCCATCATCCCGGCCCAGAGCGTGGGGCGCGTGGCCGCGTCGCGCCGCACAGCCAGCACCACCACCAGCAGCACCCAGGTTGTGCCCAGGAAAAGCAAGGCCGTCGGGTAGGCGACCGCGGCCAGGGTGAGCGCAGCGCACAGCACCACCCGAGCCCGCCGCCTGTGCAGGTGGGGGTAGACGACCAACCACACCACCATAGCCAGCACAACCAGACACTGCGCCAGGAGCGTGGGGAAGAGTCCCCACGACACCAGCAATTCCAGACCAAGCGGCATCACCGCGGCCAGCAGCGCGGCCAGCAACGCCGTGCGACCACTACGCCCGGCCAGCAACAGCAGCAACGCCACGCAGACCAGCGCCAGCGCATCTATGGCGCTGCTAAAGGCCATCATCGCCAGGCGGTCTGCATGGCCCGGCAGGGCAGTGAGCGGGGCCGTCAGAATGTAGTAGAAGGGCGAACGCGGTACCGTCGCCTCGGTTTCCCATTGCAGGGGGGTCAACGAGGGGTTGGGCAAGAAGAGCTTGAGCAACTGGCCCTCGCGCACCATCGTGGCGCGGGCCATCGTAAAGCGTATATCGCTCATGAACGTCAGCGGATAGGCCATACCACCAAAGCGCAGCAGGAAGGAAAGCACCGCCGCCGCCGCCAACCAGCGCCGCACGTGGGGCGCGGTGGACACAACCCCGCGCCGATGCAGCAGGCGCAGCAACCAGACCACCCCCACCGCCAGCACCCCCCCACCGGCCAGTACCAGCACCATTCGTCCGGTGTAGACCGTGAGCAGGGGCCGCCACGCTCCCCCATGCGCCACCAGCACGCCGATACACCCGCCGGCCAGCGCTGCGCCACCCACCAGCGCCACCCACCAGCGCCGCCATACCCACCCGGCCAATAGCGCCGCCAGAGCGCTGGATACCCCCACCAGCAGCGCCTGGCCGGGCGGGACAGCGCCATACCCACCGCGCCCCTGGAGAGCGACCGTATCAACCACCACCCCACGCTCGCGGGGGTCGGCGGCGCTCTGCTGCGGGGGGGCGACTATGCGTACCAGCACATCGCCGCTCCCCGCGGCCGGACGCGGTAACAGCGCAATATTGTGCCAGCCGGGGCGCAGGGCTATGCGGGTGGGGCCGTGGCCCGCGTCCAGGTGGATAGTCTGGCCCGGCGCGTCCCCGTGCAGGCGCAGCGTTATGGGGGACAGGGGCCCCACGCCCGGCACCACCAGCGCGGCGTCCGGGCGCGACCAGCGGAAATCGGTCTGGTGTTCGCGGCTATATTCGGCCGCATGGAAGTCGCGCAGGTAGGGGTAATCATACAGCCCGCCTATGTCCAGGCGAAACTGCCAGGGCTGTGCCAGCGCCACCGCCGCCAGCAGCGCCACCAACACACCAAACAGCGTCGCGGCCAGCGCGGGCTTTAGCAAGGCGGGGGACGTTTCCATAGCTGCCATCCTCCCCAGGCTAACAATCCGAGCGCCAGCGCAAGCCACCCCCCCACCAGCACCGCCAGCGGGCCGGCCGGTAAATCGCTATAGAAGACGTACCACCACCAGAAATCCCACTGGTTCAGGCGGTGGTCGCCTGTCCAGCGCCGAATGGAGACATAGCCGGTAGGCATAGGCGTAATGGGAATAAGGTCGCCCTGGAGCGTGAGGGGCGCTCCGTCGGCGCGGGCCGCCACATCGGCAAGCCACACCCCAAGCACCTCGTCGCGCTCTATCCCTACACTGGACGGATTCCAGGGCGGCGCTTCCAGATGCACCGTCGCCGACTGCGGCGGCAGCAGGAGATGGTAGACCCGCGGCGGGCATGGGGACACGTCTAGACGGGGCGTCGCATTGGTATCCAACGTCACCTCGGCCGGGGGCAGCGTGGGGTGGCGGCATCCATCCAGCGCCAGGGTAAGGTGGAGCGTGTGGGCCGCGGGGGGACGCAGGCGTATGGTGGCGTGGGGCAATGTCCAGCGCGGCACCTGTTCGCCCGCGTCGCGGTCGCCCTCGCTATAGGAAAAGCCACCCGCAAGGGCCACGCTTTGGGGGGCCAGGTAGAGATGGTAATATTCGGACAGGTTGCGGTAGACCAGACCCAGATGGCCGGCTATCGCGGAGTCGGATGGGTCGAAGTGGTCGCGGTGAACGTTGCGCCTGGTGCTGAAAAAGGCTTCATTGGCAATGGCCACCCCGCCCACCTGCACCGGCACAGCCAGCAGCAACGTTGTTACCAGCGCCGCCGTGCGCCAGGGCGTGCGCCACCCGCGCAGGGTGTGGAGAAACGCCGCCAGGGGTAGCACCATAAAGGGTAGCGCAATGGTGAGATAGCGCGGGCCCCACGAGCCGCCGCCGTGCCAGTAGAGCAGCAGGCCGTAAAAAACCAGGTGCGCGGCGGTGATAGCGACACAGAGCGCGGCTACCCGCCAGTGGCGCTTCCAGAAGAGCCACACCCCCAGCGGTAGCAACATCAGCGGAGGGGCATACCAGATAAAGCCACGGCCGGCGCTCCAGACCAGACCGCTCAACCGGTAGGCGAAATACTTGGGGTTAAAGTGGTTCCAGGCTCCTTTGCCATAGCCGGTGGAAAGCGGATTGCCAAAGAGATACCACTGGTACAGGGCCAGAGCCGCAATCGGGACGCTGGCCCCCAGACCCCACGCCAGCGCGCGAACCAGCGTTGCACGCGAAAGCAGCCGGTGGTGCGCTCCCCCCGCTACCGCGTAGAGCGCCAGGAAGGGTACCCCAAGCACGCCATGGATTTTGACCGGTAGCGAGAGTGTGGCCAGCAACCCCGACACGGCCAGCAAGATCAGCGTGCGGGGAGCAGGCGCGGATGGTTCAGCGGATGGTTCAGCGGTCGTGTGCTGTTCATAGAGGGCCACCGTAAACGAGGCAAACAGCAGCAGGGCCGTGAGCGGTTCGGCAAAGAAGGTTTTGCTATAGGACCAGGCAAAGGTAGCGAAGGCATACAGAAACGTGACCCCAAGCGCCACGCGCCGCGTATAGCCAAGCAGTAGCGCCGAGAAGGCCAGTAGCGCGGCCGTCGCGGCCACCACCAGCGGGTTGAGCCAGAGCGTCACAGCCCGCGTGACCCAGGGGTAGGCGTCGTGGGGAAAGAGCGCGGCCAGAGCCCGCCCCAACGCATAGAGCGGCATGGCCAATACCGGCTGGCCGGGGCCATAGGGGCTATAGATTGGCGCCACGTCGGGGCGCGCCGCGTTCAAGGCGACGCTCTTCCACACTACCAGCGTTTCGGTGACCCCGAACAGCAGTTCCTCATCTTTCGATGAGGTATGCCCGCCCGTCGTAAGCAAGTAGCAGCCGGCCAGCAATGCAAACACTGCCAGCGCCAATTGCCCATACCCCCGGCGCTGCTGCTGTGAAATTATCGTCATATCCCCCCGTACCACCTCGCCGCTCTGTGGAATAAACCCGAAGCGTGATTATACCATGGCCTGGCCCTCGTACGCGCATGCTATAATGCAGGAGGGGCAGATAACACCGCCGAACACCAGCAGCAACAATCGGTATTTTGAGTTCCCCTGGAAAGGTTCATCATGACCGTGGATAGGCAATGTACGCAGTGTGGCACGCACGTGTCCACAACAGCGCGTTTTTGCGAACAGTGCGGCGCGCCCCTCTCCAGCGAAGGGCTTGCCACCCGCCCGCTGGAAGCACACCGGATGGGGCAATGGGTGCGCGTGGGCGACTATCGCGTACGGGTTCATACCTTGCTGGATGATATGGTTACCTATGATGCCTCAGCAGAACCCCTTACCGAGCGCTCTATTTGTCTGGAAGTAGAATATCGCAACGAATCAACCAAGCCCATCAAATACCGTCCGAACCAGTGGTATCTCTATGATACCAAGGGCTACCGCTATGAATATGGCAACTATAACCACCTCTACCAGGGACACGAAGAGCGCAAACTTCAGGGCGGGTGGATCAGTCCCCAACGCCATGTGCGGGGGTGGGTAGCGTTTGCAGTAGCAACGCAGGCGACCATAGAGTATATTCAATTTTTAACCGGGCACTTGCAGGGAATGGTGGCTGATATAGTCGTGGGCGAAGCGTAAGTTAATTTTTGTTTGGGAGGTTGCCAGATTATGACAAAGAAAACAACATTTCAACCGGATGTGCATGGGTTTGCCTTTGTCAATTCATGGACATTTGAGGACCCGGAAAATGATCAGATGGTCAACGCCGTGCTTGGGGGGGTGAATGGGGCGGTCGAATCGATGCTCAAGCCGTTTGCCTCGCTTGGGGGTACGGCGGTTGCGTCCAGTCTGAAGGGGTGGGTAGATAACGTCGTACCCTCGCAGTATGGTCTGTGTGGCGGTATGGCCTTTGCCGCGCTCGACTATTACAAGAAGGGAACGCAAGTGCCGCGCGGGGCCGGGTATGACGATGTGCCGCGGCGCGATAGCCGCGACGGTCGCATCCTGCGCGATTTTCTATGGCGGCGCCAACTGGAAAGTATGTCGGTGAACGTGCCCACCTTGCTGGTCTGGATGGGGATGCTGCATAGTATTATCCCCATGGTGGGCGGGGCCGGCTGGCTCTTGGAGCAGACCCGCCAGCACTGGGCCACGCTCAAGAAACATATAGACAATGGCGAGCCCTGGCCCATCTGTCTGGTTGGTACCTCAACCAGTCCCTTCCACAACCACCAGGTATTGGCGTATGGCTATAGCGATCCGGGCGATGGGACGGGTACCGTCTATGTGTACGATATGAACTGCCCGGATAAGGAAAATACAATACACCTTGATTTCCGGGGTATCGAACTTATGGCCGATGAAAGCTGCGCCAGTGCGGATAGGGGCGCGTTGCGGGGCTTTTTCTGCGAGGTGTATATGCCAGCGTCGCCGCCCACGGTCACGCATAGCGAGCAACAAAGCGAGGAGAAGGAAGCTGATGGCTAAGCGGGAAAAGCCGCGCAAGGTGGGGCGCAACGATCCGTGCTGGTGTGGCAGTGGCAAGAAGTACAAAGAGTGCCATGTTCCGATTGAGGAGCAGCAGCGCAGCGAGCAGCGCACCCTGGAAAAAGCGCAGGATGGTCTGATGCAGAAGATTATCGAGCAGGCGCAGACTATTCCCACGGTTGTACCGGCCGCGTTCGAATTGTTCTGGAATGGCAAATACACGATGGAGCAGATGGATGAGCTGGATGATCTGGAAGACCATGGCGCAGATCGCTTCCTCACCTGGTTTGCGTTTGACTATGTCCAGGAGGATGGCGCGACGTTGGTAGCGCACTTGCTGTCCCGTGCTGGCGACGGTGACGGCGGCGCTGGCGACGGCGACGGCGGCGACGCGGTGACGTTTGACGAGTTGGAGCTGCGCCTGCTGCGCGAATGGGTGGGGGTGCGGATGCGTCCCTACGTCATCGAGTCTGTCCAGAAGGGGCAGGGCTTTGTTGTGCGCGATATGCTCGAACAGAGCGTGTACGATGTACAGGATCACCACGCCTCCCGTCGCATGGAAGCGGGCGAATTGATTGTCGGGCACATTTTGCCGGTGGGGGTGAAAGATGCGGGCAAGCCGCCGGCCTGGGCCCTGGCCGGTGAGCCGCCCCCCGATAGCGCCACGGCGGGGCCGGGCGGCGACCCGCCCATACCGCTCTATGTCATCGGCGGGGCCGTGGCCCACCTCACCGCCGACACCGCCGACGCCTTGCTGGAATATGCCGCGCTCTACCGCGAAGACTTGCGCCGTACCCACCCCGACGCGACGTGGGACGACTTTATCCGGCAGCGTAGCCATGTGCTCAACCATTTTGTGATGGATTTACCGGTGGAGCATGACCCCTCGGCGCTTGAAGAGACGCTATCTAAGACGCGGGTTGCGCTGCAAATGACTGGCTATTCGCTGGCCAGTATGGTGGGCCTGGGCCGCAGCGGCCAGGCAGAAGACGACGCAAAAGACGACGCGGACGACGACGCAGAAGACGACGCAGACGACAAAAACCCATAGCCCCGCGCATGGGCACCGTGCCCATGCGCCCCCCCTGGGAGCGCGTGCGTCTCGCACGCATGCGGGCAAGATACGCGCGCCCCCAGGGACGAATGTACCAATCACGTAGGATTGCTATACCTTCCCCTCTTTTTTGCTGTTTTTTGCTAATGAAACCGATTTTATAGCAATAAGCGCCATGAAACGCCAAAAAGGGTAAAAATCGGTTGACAAAGACCGGACAGAATGCTATAATCCACAGGCATAAGAACGATAACCCCAAGACATAGAAAACAAGTAGTATAACCTCTCTTTTTTTATACGGATAGAATGTATATCAAGCAGCACCGGCCAGACGGTACTGCGGCTAAGGGGGACACCCCTATTTCAGAATAGGCTGTACCGTTGCCCAGTCTCACAGGCAGCTTACAGCATGTTCAGGCGATATGTATAAGGAATAGATACCCCCCCCTGGGTATCTATTGAGAGAGGGGCTTGTGTTCGCACACCAAGGGGGTTATTAGCAAACATGAACAAGGGACGTTCACTTTTTATTGGTATTTAAATCACAGAGAGGTGGGGCTCTTATGGAAGCAGTTATGCACAGGTTTGTGGACTCGCTCAAACACCAATTGACAGACGAAGACGTTATTAACCTTGAAGCGTGTATTGATTGCAAGCTGTGTGGGGAGGCGTGCGCCTGGTATCTTGGCACCGGCGAAGATACGCTACACCCGACCCATAAAACAAACTTTATTCGCCAGATTTACAAGCGTTATATGACCCTGGAAGGCAAAGTCGCCGGCAGTCTGGGCTTGATGGAAACCCCGAAGGTGGAAGACCTGCGCGAACGGATGAAGTACTTCTGGAATTGTACTTCGTGTGGGCGCTGTACCCTCTCGTGCCCGGTTGGACTCAGCACGCGGCGGATTGTGCGTATGGCCCGCGCAGCCTATAGCGACTCGGGCCTGAGCAACGAGAACCCGACGCTCAATTCTATCGTCCAAAATCTGCGCGACATTGGGCACAGCTTCGGGTTGGAGCCGGCCAAGGTGATGGCGCGGTATGCGCTCTTCCTCTGCTCCGAAGGTATAGATATGCCGGTAGACGTGCAAGATGCCGATATTCTCTTTGTTTGTCCGTCGGCGGCCAATACCAAGATACCCGACTATGCCACCAAGGTAATGAAGATTTTGAATGCTACCGGGGTCAACTATACGGTTTCCTCCAAACTGGTGGAGACAGGCACAGAGGCGGATCATATTGTGGTGCATCATCAGCTAACCCGCCGCATTCTAGAAGATTGGGAGAACGAAGCCGAGCGCTTGAGCTCGAAGAAAATTCTGGTGGTGGAATGTGGCTGCGACACGCGCACGCTCTACGGGGACGCTTCCGAAATTCTGGGGCGGCCGCTCAAGTACCCGGTGATTATGTTTGACCCGCTGGTGCAGGAGTTGATAGATAACGGTCAGTTGCCCGTGGAGAAGGTAGATACCAGCGTTACCTTGCACGACCCCTGCCACTCGACGCGCCTATCGGGGATGGCCGACGCCATGCGCGACCTGCTGAATAGCGTCAACAGCAACTTTGTTGAGATGACCCCCAACCGCGAACAAAACTACTGCTGCAACGGCGGAGCCGGCGGTATGCGTCTGCCAGAGAATACCGAACTGCGGCGCAAAATTTCCTCTATCAAAGCCAACCAGATTAAAAACTCTGGGGCCGAGTATGTCTGTTCGCCCTGTGTGGTCTGTATCCTGTCGCTGGAAGATACCTGCCAGACGTATGGCCTGGCAAAGGAACCGGGCGAACGTATGGCCATCATGTTGTTTGAAGTGGTCTACGACGCGATGGTCAAGGCGCTTGAGAAGCGCGGCGAACTTGACCGTATCCGCACCCCGGCTTCGTTTGAGGGCAAGAGCGACGAGTATATCGCACAGCACAGCGTCGCGGGCAAGATGAGCCAGTTGCTCCATAATCGAGCGATGGCCACGCGCATACTGGAATGGTTGGAGCAAGACGACGTTGTCCAGCGCTATGCCAAGGCCAACCCGGCCGTCTGGGATCAGATGGCGAAATTCCGCGAGATTTTGAACTCGAATGATCGCGTGCTGTGTATTCCGCGCAAGAAGCCGTTGACCAAGCCGATTATGTTGGAAGTTGGAAAATAAGCCACCGACATGGTGCGAGAAATATGAAGGAGGCTAAGAAATGTATGAACTGTTGAATTTCTATACAATCATAGCGGTGGTGGTGTTTGCCGTCGGGTTGTCGCTGCACCTGGGGCGCTGGTTCAAGGTATTGCTGCTCAATCGCCGCTACAAGGGTACTACGAAGGATTTTGAGGGCGGGCCAGACAAGATTAGCTTTATTCAGGGCGTACGGTCGGTGCTATTCGATCCGGTGAAAAACTTTTACAAGAAGGCCAACCCGACCTGGAACCGTGGCTATATGTTCTACCACGTGGCCATTATTACCAAGTCTATTGGCTATGCGCTGGCCACGCTGATTGTGCTACCAGCGATGCTGCTTGGCAACCCGATACCCAACGTCGCCACGCATGAGGAATTGAGCTATAACTACGCGCCCGGCAACGTTGCGGCGATTGTCTTTGGCAGCGGCGAGCCCTTGCAAGCCAACTTCCTGTTTGGCGCGTTTGCCGATGCGTTTATGCTGATTACCGGCATTGCGCTGGCCTTTGCTGTCTTTGGCAACCTGCACATGGTCTATACCGTCCTGCGCAAGCGGGGCGCGGCGGCTATCCTGCACGACATTGACGAGGCGGCCAAAGATATTCGCAGCAATGGCAAGCTGAAGTGGGATCGCATTGCCGTACGGTTCATTATCTTCTCAATTATCTGGGTAGACATCCTGTCGCGCTTGCACATGGTTGAAAACATTGTCTTTGTGCATGCCGCGCTTGGAGTCACGTTGTTGATGCTCTTTCCCTTTAGCTACCTCTTCCACATGGTCTACAACGTGCTGGCCCTCTACTACTCGGCGCGTCGTCGGATGACGCGCACGGTAGCGTAAGCAGAAATCTTTCCCCCACCTTCTACCCCAATGGCGGGGTAGACCGCGAGAGAGACGCCCTACCGCCTGGGCGTCTCTCTTTCGTTAGTATCAGGTCGCCCCGCGTTCTCTCGCCATCGTCTGTGGTTCGGGCGCTTCCTCCTCTTCCGGCTCCACCAGCATATAGCCGGTGGCATAGACGCTCTCTATGTAGCGGCGGTCAAACTTCTTGCGCAAGTTGCGGATGTGGGTACGCAGCAAGTTATGCGCTTCGGCTTCGCCTACGTCATAGCTATGGGTATGGCGGACAATATCGCCAAAGGAGATGACGCGCCCCGGCGAGGCGGCCAGGCATGCCAGGATAAGGTATTCGGTCGGGGTTACGTGCATTGGCTCGTTGGCAAAATGGGCTTCCTGGCGGTAGGTATCAAGCCGCAGCTTGCCCACCTGGCGGTAGCGGTCTGCTTCGTTCTGGCTGTCTGGTGCTGGTAGGGATTCTGCGTGGGGCGCGGAGACGGGCGCGGAATGCGTGGAATGGGTGGCGAAGTCGGCCAGCGAGCGGACAATCTCCACCGCTTTGTGCTGGCGTTGGCGCTGTTGATAGTGGTCTAGAGCGGCCGCAATCCGCTCTAGCAATCTGGCTTTGGGGCTTGGCTTGAGCAGGTAATCAAAGGCATTATTACGTACGGCCTCTATTGCGGTTTGCAGCGAGCCATGCCCCGTAAGCAAAATCACTTCTGGGGGGTTGGGAAGGCTACGGGCCACATTCAATACTTCAATTCCATCAATCATCCCCATAACAATATCGGTAAGAACAACGTGATAGCTGTTCCTCTGGGTATGGTTTGAGGTCAGCAGATCTATGGCGTGTTGGCCATCGGGGGCTTCGGTAATGTCATAGCCGGCTTTGCGGAGCGTGCGGGCTATCATATCGCGCAAGTCGTTATCATCTTCAACGAGGAGAATATGGTTACTCATTATGCTGTTCCTCCTTGAACGAGTGTCGGTTGATTATATCTTGAAGTATTGTACCGTATTATGGGGCGATTGTATAAGAAGATGGTTCAGAAACGGGTTGAAATTACGGCTAACGAGGCTATGGGGGGCCGGAAAATCAAGTATAATGCTCAAGGGAAAGGGAACCATATAGCAAGCGGACAAACGGGGAGCCAATGACGGAAGAGCAGGCGATAGCAGCGCAGATAGAGTCGTTACGCAACCAGATACGCGACCATAACTACCGCTACTACGTGCTGGATGATCCCGCCGTGAGCGATAGCGAGTACGATGGGTTGATGCGCCAGTTGCGCGAGCTTGAGTCCGCCCACCCCCACCTGCGCACGCCCGACTCGCCTACGCAGCGGGTGGGGGCCGCGCCGGCCAGCCATTTTTCCAAGGTGCGCCATACCGTGCCGATGCTTTCGCTCGGCAATGCCTTTGACGCCGACGAGCTTGCGGCGTGGTACGAGCGGGTACGCAAGTTGCTTGGGGACGATGCGCCGCTCTCGTTTGTGGTAGAGCCAAAGATAGATGGGCTGGCCGTCGCCTTGCGCTATGCGCATGGTCGGTTGGTACAGGGGGCCACGCGGGGCAATGGCGAGGTGGGCGAAGATATTACGGCCAATCTGCGGACTATTGCAGAGATCCCGCTGGTATTGCGTGCGCCACAACCCACCGAGCCACAAGAACAAGTACCCCCCCCCTGCCCCACCCCCGCCCCTGTGCAACAATCGCTGTTTGATGCGGCGGCCCCACCGGCAGCGGACGCGCCGGGGATACCGCCGCTCATCGAAGTGCGCGGCGAGGTCTACATTCGGCTTGATGCGTTTGAGCAGTTGAACGAGCGCTTGAGCGCGGCGGGTGAGCGGGTCTTTGCCAACCCGCGCAACGCGGCGGCCGGCTCGCTGCGCCAGAAAGACCCGTCGGTAACCGCGGCGCGTCCCTTGCGCTTCTTTGCCTACGCGGTGGGGTCCAGCGAGGGGGTTGCGCTTCAGAGCCAGTGGGAGTTGCTGAATATGCTGCGCGGCCTGGGCTTTACCGTCAACCGCGATGCCCGCCCCATCGAAGATTTTGACCAGGTGGTAGCCTACTGCCACGAGTGGATGGGGCGGCGCGATGATCTGGGCTACGAAGTGGATGGGGTGGTTGTCAAGGTCAACGACCTGCGGCAACAGGCTGAACTTGGCGTGGTGGGGCGCGACCCACGCTGGGCCATTGCCTATAAATTCCCGGCGCGTGAGACAACCAGCAAGCTCTTGCATATTGTGGTAAACGTAGGGCGTACAGGGGTGGTGACGCCCAATGCGGAATTGGAGCCGGTGGAACTGGGGGGTATTACCATCCGCAACGCCAGTTTGCACAACGCCGATTATATTGCCCAACGCGACATCCGTATCGGGGACTATGTGACGGTGAAGCGGGCGGGGGATGTTATCCCCTACATTATCGGGCCGGTCGCCAACCGCCGCACGGGTGACGAGCAGGTCTATACCTTCCCCACCCATTGCCCCTCGTGCGGGAGCGCATTGGTACGCGAGGAGGAGGCCGCGGCGTGGCGCTGCCCCAACCTGGCCACCTGTCCGGCCCAACTGGTGCGCCGCATTGAGTATTTTGTGAGCCGCCCGGCGCTGGACATTGTGGGCATTGGCGAGCGGCAAGCCGAACTCTTTGTCAATCTGGGGTTGGTACGAGATGTGGCCGATCTCTATGCGCTGCGAGCCGAGGATCTTGCGGGGCTAGAGGGGTTTGGCGACAAGCGTATCGCCAATGTGCTAGGCGCCATTGGGCAATCGAAGCAGCGTCCCCTGGATCGGGTGCTGGTGGGGCTTGGCATACCGGGCGTTGGTGGGGTGGCCGCGCACGATCTGGCGCACCACTTCGGCAGCATAGATGCGCTGATGGCGGCTACGCAGGAGGAGCTAGAGGCGATAGAGGGTATCGGGCCCACAATGTCCGGTAGCATTGCAGATTTCTTTCAACGTACCGAGGTACGGCAAACGGTTGAGCGATTGCGGGCCGCGGGGCTTACGATGACGGCGGAGGTGGTGCGCCAGTCGCAGAGCGACCGGTTTGTGGGCAAAACGTTTGTGATTACGGGGACGTTGCCAGCAATGAGCCGCGAGGAGGCCAGCGCCTTTATCCAGGGGCACGGCGGCAAGGTGACCAGCAGTGTGACAAAGAAAACGAGCTATGTGGTGGCGGGGGATAGTCCGGGCAGCAAGCTGGCCAAAGCGCAGACGCTTGGTATTCCGGTGCTGGACGAGGCCGCGTTGCGGGCCCTGGCGGCGGGGGAAGCGGGAGCGGGGGAAGCGGGGGAAGCGGGGGAAGCGGCAAACTTTGCGGAAATTAAAGATTGAGATTGTGACGAGTTGTGTTATACTATGGAAGAGTTGCTATTGAAAAACATTTTTTTGATGGAGAGGAACACCCCTCACCATGTTAGAATTTGTACTAAACTCCCCTGGTAGTACCACTTTCGAGCCATCGCACATACGTTCGTTCTTTACATCAGCTGGAGTTTCTGCCTTAAAAATGCCGTTTGTGCGCGATATTGTGACCGCTTATATGCGTACAAACTTGAGCTTTGGCAATTATGAAACTATCATCAAAACCTATCCGCCGCCCGGCGTAAAGCGGGATATGGCGTGGTATGTGTATGGCTTTTTGAAGACGGTAGACCGGGCGATACGCGAAGGGCGCGTATCCGACCGCTTTCAAGACCGGATGGTGCATGTGTTGTTGTGGGAGGCTATTCTGAACTGGGGCAAGCGCGACGATGTCCAGTCCCACTTTCAGGCCCGCGGCGAACAGGGCCCCCCCCGCTTCCTGGTGATCAGTCCCTCGAACGAGTGCAATATGCGCTGCACATTTTGCCATACCGACTCGGATCATACCACCACCGAGCAATTGTCGTACGAAGAGATGCACCGCATTGTAGGCGAAGCCGAACAGCGATGGGGCGTCCATTTCTTCCTCATCAGCGGGGGCGAGCCTTTTTTGTGGAAGGATGGCAACCGCGGCCTGCTTGACCTGGCCGCCGACCACCCCGACTCCTTCTTTATGATCCATACCAACGGCACAACAATCACCGAAGCTGTGGCCGACCGTATCGCCCAACTGGGCACAATCATTCCCAATATATCGGTTGAAGGCTATCGCTATTACCACGACGAGCAGCGCGGGGCGGGAAACTATGCGCTGGTTGTTGCGACTATGGCGCGGCTGAAAAAGCGCGGTATTCCCTTTGGGGTCTGCTTTACCGCAACCCGCAAGAATTACGACGTGGTGCTATCGGACGGCTTCTTGCAAGAAATGTTTGAGAAGCAAGGGGCGCTCTATGCAATGATGCTGCAATATTACCCTATCGGGCGCTCGGTATCGCTAGATTTGTTACCCACGCCAGAGGAGCGGCTCTGGATGTGGGAGCGTATCCATACCGTCGTGCGCGAAAAGCAGTATGTGATTGCCGATTTCCTCAACACCGCGCCCATCTTTGGCGGCAGTATGGTGGCCGGGCGCTACAATGGCTATCTACACATCAACTGGAATGGCGATGTTACCCCTTGCACGTTTATGCCCTTTGCGGCGGCCAATATCCGCGATGTGTTTGCGCGTGGCGGCACGCTGAACGATGTATATGATGCGCCCTTTTTGAAAGCTATCCGCGATTGGCAACGCGCCTATGGCTTTGATGAGCAGGGCCCCCAGGCCCACCAGAACTGGTTGACCTCCTGTCTGGTACGCGATCACTTTGCTGTGTTGCACGATCTCATTCGCCAGCACCAGCCGGCCGTGCTCGACCGTGCGTCGCAGGCGCTGCTGGATGAGCCACACTATGGGGCGTGGTTAGCAGAGTATGCGGGCCGCTTCCGCGCGTTAGCCGACCCGGTATGGGAGCGCGACTATCTGCACGCGCGGTAGGGAGGTGAAATGTCTGATACGGTCATACCATCAGGATCTCCGGCCGACCTCATAGCCGAACGCATTACCATCAATCCTGAGCAATGCGGTGGCCGTCCTTGCATTCGAGGCATGCGTATTCGAGTCGTTGATGTGCTAGAGTTGCTGGCAAGTGGTCTGAGTGTGGAGCAACTCCTTGAAGAACTGCCTGATCTGGAAAGAACCGATGTACAGGTTGCGCTATTCTATGCAGCCCGTTGTCTTGATCATCCGGTACTTCTGGCCGCATGATTATCTGGATTGACGCGCAGCTTCCACCGTCACTTGCCCCCTGGATTACAAAGCAATTTGATGTACAATCGGTTGCAGTGCGCGATATTGGGTTGCGTGATGCAACCGACTATGAGATTTTTATTGCTGCTCGCCACGCACCGGCTATTATCATGAGCAAGGACAGTGACTTTGTTACCTTGTTGGCAACCCATGGTGCGCCACCTCAGATTATCTGGATAACGCTCTAAAACTTCTCCAAAATAGTGACAATCTGATTGAGATCGGTTGTAAGGAGAGGTAACCGTGTATGTTGATATTGGTTAGCTCCCCGGCGTCTCCCCCCCACGCCGGGCTTGAAGCGCTGCCAGGCGGCGCTGTTGTTCCTCATCCAGCAGAGCGCCACCTTCGGCAAAAAGCTCTAGCAACGTTTTCGTGCTTTCGCAGTCCCCTTCGCGCACCGTAACGAGCTGTTCTAGCCCATGGGCCTCGCCTATTTGCATACCCCGACACGTGGCCGGGCGTATCTCGTTGGACAGGTCGGCCCCACGCAAATCTACGTCGTCCATAGCACAGTTGCGGAAAACGGCCCGCCGTAGCGAAGCCCCCCGCAACGTCGCGCCGCGCAAGTCTGTGCCCACCAGCACGGCCCCACTGAGCACCGTCCCGGCCAGATTGGCCCCGACAAACGATTCGCCGCAGTCGCGCACCATGTTGGCCGCGTTGCCGCCCACATAGCCAACCTGTTCTGGCGATTTGCCACGGGTGGCCGCGAGTAACTCCCATGCACGGCGGGCGACCCTATCCCCCGCACCGCTGACCCCATGCGCCCGCACAATATCGGTAAACAATTGCCCGATAGCCACCAGACTGCAAGCGACCGTTTCGGGCGCTACTGGTAGCGGCCCCGAGCCGGAGGAGAGCGGTACCGCCCCGAAGGTATGCACTAACGCTGGCAGGCTTTGCTGCTGAAAGGGTATCGTGCATGGCTGTTCGCTGGTGTCGCAGTATGCCGTGGCAAAGGGCGGCGCGAGACAACCCACCTCTGCGGCAAATTTGAACGCAACAAAGTATTCGGCCAGGCTCTTGTGCGTAAAGGCATAGTAGCCGGCTGCGTTGCGCTGCAACAGCGTTTGAAAGCGCAAATCCTTGTCCCAGGTATCAAGCTCGTGCTGGTTGGTTATGCGGTCGGCAAAAAAGGCCTGGATACGCCGGGGAATATCGGTGTAGTGCAAACGAAGCGTGCCGGTACGCACCATCTCCCAGGCCAGTTCGCCCAGGAAGAAGAGTTTATCGGCGGTGGTGGTAAAGGTGTGGTGGGTTTCGATAGAGCGCAGCAGCAAGCGGTTGGTGGCGTAGAGATAGACATGCGCCGGGCTTGTGAGGGCGGCGCTCCGCACCTCCTCAAGCGCGGCCAGGAGCAAGTCGAGCAGCACCGGTTTGCGGGCCATTTCGGCCAGGGTCGGCTTGCTCAGGATATGGTCGGCCATCACAGCGCCATCTTCGGGGCCAAGCCGCCGTGTGAGAAGCTGGTGTATCTGTTCATCGGAGCAGGGTTCCAGATGGAGTAGGGTAAAATCGGGCGGCGCTATAGGCCGGTTGCTGCTGGTGGCCGGTCGTATCTCGTCCTGGCGCGGGCAGGAGAAACGCTCGGCGCTGCTAGTAAGAATCAGTTTGCTGTTGGGGTGTATCAGGCTGGCCAATGTCCAGAAGTTTTCGCCCATAGCCTGATAGTCGGTCTGGCGGCCCATATCGTCCAGACCATCGAGCAGCAATAGCAGTTTGCCGCGGCGGTTTATTTCCTCAAAAATAGCAACCGCGCTACCGATAAAGGGCAGGTGGTAATGTTCTAGCAGCGCGTCGTTAATGAGCTGCTGTACGCTGGTAGCTCTGGTGAAATCGCGCAGCGTGATGAGCAGCGGCAGGCGTTCGTGGGCCGGGTCTTTCAAGTAGCGGTGAAGTTGGCGGTGGGCGTAGTGGCGGCAGAACCAGGTTTTGCCGGTGCCCGACGCGCCAAGCAGGGCCAGCGCGGGGGAGTCACGCGCTGGTAGCCATTCGTCTACGTAACAGTCCAGACTGGCGATGGGTTCGGGGCGGGGGAGCGCGCCGGGGGTGGGGGGCGATGCGGTATGGGTGCAGCGCATATCGCCATAGAGACGGGGGATACGCTCTCGCTCAACCATAGCCATGAGCGCATCGAAGTAGGGCCCCCAGACATGTTGTTGTAGAAATTCGGCCAGGGTACAGACGCTTATCCAATCGTCGTTACTGTCGCCGCGCCGTGTGAGCTCTGAAACGCGCCGGTCGCTGATGAGCCATCCCTGGGGGGTGCGGCGATCCAGCGCGGCGTCGAGCGCGTCGCAGTCGGACGGTTTGACAGGCCCGCCGATACAGCGTACCAGGACGCGCTGCTTGATGGGCCCCAGGTCTATGGTGGCACGCATATCTATGGTGCGCTCGTCGTGCTGGTGTAATTCCTGTACATCGTAGCGGATAGCGCGGAGCCATAGCCGTACCTCGTCGGCCAGTTCGGCCAGGGGGCTACGCTGGTCGCAGGTGGTTTGCAGGGCTTGTACAACGTCGCGGGGGAGCGGCTCTTCTTGCGGATTGCTGCGCAGTCCGGAGGCGGGGTCTATATGCATGGGGATGCCGTTCTGCGCCAGAATGCTCAACGTGGTGGCGTTGCGGCTATGAAACTCGTTGATGAAGGCGTTGTAGACGTGGTGTCCGTAGTGGTGCTGGTCGTCGGGGTGGAGCGCGAGGGTAAGCCGTACCATGTTGGTGGCGACAATGTGCAGGCGGGCGCGCTGGTGGAACCACCAGAATACGTCGCTCTGGGCGTCGAACGAATAGTCCTGAATGCGTTTGAAAGGGTTGTGGCGCTCTTCCAGATCGAGCTCGTGAATAAACCGTAGCATCGCGGCTATGAGTTGTTTGCGGCCATTGGGGTCAAATCGGAAATTGAGCGGACAATCTTTGATGGGTTGGCGGATGTGGTGTTTGCAGATGTCCAGTAAGTCTTCTACCAGGTCGCGGGGGATGGTCATCGCGGCGGGGCCCAGGTCGGTTTCGCCCGTGTGGCTGGCGTGGTCTATCCAGGCCGCTGAAAGGTAGTGGTGGTGTTTGAGAATGGCTTTCTGCTGCTCGATGGTATAAGTGCTGGCAGTACTGGTGCCGCTGGCGTTCGTCGGGCGTGGGCGGGCGGCGGGGGTGAAGGTGTCGCCAAAGGTGGCGCCCATCTTTTCGGCTCGTTCGCGGACAGCGGGTAGGGCGAAGAGGTTGCACTGGATACCAATATCGTGCAGGTAGATACCGGCCAGTAAGAGATATATTTCATGCGGGGAGAAGGGGCGTCCGTCGTTGGCGGCCAGCAGATGGTTGGCAAAGGCTATCAGGCGTTTGTAGTGGTCGGCGCCGTGGTTGCTGTGGTATGGCACATAGCGGGGGGGCGTTGTCCAGATATATTCAACCGCATAGCGAATGGCGTTCAGACTGGCGCGCAGGTGGGAGTCGGCCACTTTGTCGCGCAGGGCCGTTTCGGCGTCGGTGGGTGACCAGTCGGTTGGTTGGGGGTGTTGGGGGGTGGCCAGGTTGCAGATGTTGCTAAAGGGGATGTGCAGTTCGTCGCGGGAGAGGCGATCCAGCGCAAAGATAATGTCGGAACGTTCGGCCCGGCGTGCCTCGGTGTCGCCATAGGAGCGCGATTTTTTGATGTTGTCGGTGAGCCGTTGCTGGAAGCTATGGACTTCAGTATAGCGGGGATGTTCTGCGCCAAGCTGTTGGAGCAGTTGGCGCATGCCTGCTTCGTACGGCGCGTATACATCGTCTGTTTTCAGAGTCATAGCCGACTATATCCTTACGGTTGCAAGGGTTCTGGTACCGTATGCCTTCAGTATAACAAAAAGGGGGGCACAATGGAAAAGGGTTTGGGTGAAGAGAACGTTACGAAGTAGGGGGGCGGGAACCGTACAACCGCTAGGAGGGAGCCTGGAAGCGCTCCAGGATACGCTCTATCAAAGCCGTAGTGGAAAAGCCGCCATAGTAGGGCAGCAAGATAATGCGCCCGCCATAGCGCTGCACGCTCTGCGCTTCGGGCAGGCGCGACTCGTCTACGGTTAGTTGGGTTTCGTCATCGCTAGTCGCATAGTCGCCGCCCTTGACATAGATGTCGGGCTTGAGCGTTTCGACCAGGGTAATGGCGGTGGGGGGGTGGAAGATAGTTACGTAATGTACGCTACGCAAGGCCGCAACCACGCTGGCGCGTTCATCTTCGGGGATGAGGGGGCGCAGGGGGCCTTTGATGCGCCGGGTTGACTGGTCGCTGTTAATACCGACAACCAGCACATCCCCAAGCAGACTTGCCTGCTCCAGGTAGCGCACGTGGCCGCTGTGGAGCAGGTCAAAAATGCCGTTGGTGAGGACAAGGCGCTGCTGCTGGTGTTGCCACGTTGCCCGCAGCGCCACGAGTTCCTCTAAGGACAGGATATTGAGTGCGGGCGGATTAGATAATCCAGCGTTCATGGCGTTTTTTGGCGCGTTCCTCTATTTCCTGGCGGCGTTGGGCAAAGTTGCTGCGCCCAAGCAGCGCGTAGGTATTGATCTTGCCGGCTTCCACGCCGGGTTGATCAAAGGCGTTAATGTTGAGCAATTCGCCGGCAATCGCCGTTTGCATTTCAAAGAGCATGATCAATTGGCCGATAGTAAAAGCGTTGACTTCGGGCAAGGTGTGGGTCATATTGGGTTGGCCGGCTTCGCTTAGCGCAATGGCCGTGGCCTGTTGTTCGGCCTGGATCAATTCTTGAAACGTATGGCCGCCCAGGTAGCCAACGCCTTCCAGGTCTTCATAGGCCGGGGGGATGGGGCCGGGCTGGTTGTAAGATTGGACGGCCAGGAAGTTGACCAGTTTGTCGTAGGGGCCTTCGACGTAGAGTTGTACCTGGGAGTGCTGGTCGGTAGCGCCAAGCGCTTTGACCGGGGTGGTACCAACCCGCACTTCGTTACCGGCGCGGTCTACTTTTTTGCCCAGGCTCTCGGCCCAGAGTTGGGCGAACCAGTCGGCAATATCTTTTAAGCGCTGGACATAGGGCATCATCACGACAATATTTTTGCCTTTGGCGGCCAGCAGATAGTTGACCAGGGCCCCCAGAGCGGCCGGGTTGCAGAGCGCGTCGGGTTCGCGGCATAGCTCGTCGCCATAGGCGGCGCCGGCCAGCAAGGCGCGAATGTCTACGCCGGTCATTGCGGCCGAAAGCAAGCCGACGGTGGTAAGCACCGAGAAGCGCCCGCCCACGCTTGGGGGCAGATTCAGCATGGTGAGCCCCTCGCGCTGGCCTATCTGGCGCAGGAATCCTTTTTCGGGGTCGGTCGTCAAGACCAGGTGGTTTTTCAAATTGGCCTCGCCAACCTGTTCGACCAGGGCTTGACGGAAATAGAGGAAGGAGGCCATCGTTTCTGCGGTCGTGCCGCTCTTGCTGATAACGTTAAACAGGGTACGGTTCAGGTCGAGCGCTTGCAGCAAGCCCGTGTTATATTCGGGGTCGCTATTGTCCAGGATAAAGAGGCGGGGGCCGCCGCGCTGGTCGCGGGGCAACAGATTGTAGAATGGGCCATTGATGGCGTTTTGTACCGCGATGTTGCCGAGCGCAGAGCCGCCAATGCCAAGCACGACAAAGTTGTCTATCGTATCGCGTACCGAGGCTGCATACGCTTCTATCTCGCGTACATCTTGCGACGGTAGCTCGGGCCACCCAAGCGCGGTACGGTTGTGTTGGATAGCCGCAATCGCTGCGCGGGCCGCTTCGGCGCCGGCCTCCAGTTCAGCCGTGGTCAACCCTTCGGCTCCACAGCCGGCCTCAGTTGCGTTGTTGATGTCCAGCCGGATACGCTGGCTTGTGCGCCAGGCCGCATCTTCATAGTTCATCTCATCCTCTCCCTTCTTCTGCCAACGTCGTGCGCTGGCTGTACCGGTTGTTGCTATGCGGCATTGTACCATATTGCGCATGGGCTAAAGATGTCAGGTTTTCCAGGCCGGCTCGATGCGCCAGGTTCCTTCTGTCTTGACCTCCCACCAGCACAGCGTTGGCGGAAAGACAATCGGGACTTGCTGGTGTACCGGGCCAATTGTGTTCTGAACGAGCATGGATTGTTGGGTATTGTGAAATTTGACCACGAAATCAGATCGCCCGGTATAGGTAAAGCGGTAGAGCATAGAGCCAATGGTGAGCGGCATAAAGCGGTCGCTCACCATATCGCCGCTACCCGAAAGAACGGGCATGGGGCGATGGGTAATGGGCAACGCTTCTATGGTGATAGACCAGGAGCCATCGGCTTGTATATCGAGCGCATAGGGGACAAGGCCTTGCAACAGCGTACTACCATAGTAATCGCCAAAGCGGTTGACGAGCAGGTGATGGTAGCTGCGGCGGTTGGATTGGGCGGTGAGGACAAAGGTACCGCTGCCGGTATGGGTTGCCACAACGCGGCATACCTCGTCGGGCAAATCGAGTGGTTCGGTCATCGTTTCGCCAACGCCCGATAGGGTGACGGGTTCGGGAGGGGCGGGGGTGTGTTGGGCGAGATAATCGGTAATATAGCGATGCTCGGCCATACTCTTCAACCGTCCGATGACAATGCCGGCACAAAAGAGCACGCCCCAACGCTCAACCAATACAATGTCTTTAATCGCGCCTGGCTCTATACCAAAGCGCCCCATCGCTTCGGTGACTTCGGCTCGCACAGCATCTTCCAAGGCCATACCGTCCCATTCAATGCGGTAGGCGATAGATTTGGCTTCGTCGCCACGCCAGGGGGTCAGTTGTTCGATTTGTTGCCATACGGGCGTGCGGTCATCGCGTTGCCAGTGAATACCAAGGTTTTGAGCCATTGTTCTGCTCCGGGTTGAAGGGTTATACCGCACATGTTCAACCGTGCCAATGCACGGCGTTGACACGTGATGGTCACAAGTGTCTCGATAGGTACTGGTCGCTACACCCTTGCATTATACAACGAAAGTGGATGGTACGTGGTAGGGCGGCGCACCGTTCTTGCCGTCAGGCGTGCTTTCTGCTACACTATAGGTATTCTTATACCCTGACGCATTGTATCCATTACACCATGTAGGGAAGGGTACTCCACACCAGGCGGATGCAAGAACCATGGTACTGCGGCAAGAGAGAGATAAAGCAACCCCGGATAGGGTACCATACTTTCTTCAAGATCATCGGCTGTTTGTGCAGTATCGCTGGATAGCATGGCTGGCCTGTGGTCTGTTCCTGGCTATCTCAGGCTACCAGTCCCCCCATTTGCTGCAACCATTACTCATCGGACTCTTTTTCCTGACGGGCTTTATCAACGTCGTGTTGACGGTATTGGCGCAAGCCTATGTACGTCTGGCCAGACAGATACCCGCTCTTCTGGCCCTCGACCTGGTGGCGAGTGTGGCCCTGCTCTGGCTTAGCAATGGGAATGCCCTGCTCTTCCTCGCCTACGCGCTCGGCTCGCTGGTATTGCCGGCCTTGTTGTTCCACTGGCGCGCCGCTCTGGCGGCCGGGGTGGCGTTTGTGGCGCTCGATCAGGCGGCCCTATACTTGCTGAGCAACCATAGCCTGGCTCCCCCTCTAATCCTGGTTCGTGCCGCTATGCCCTTGATATTTGTGCTGTTCGGGCTATTCATAGGCACTATCAGAGAGTATGTATACGTTGGATTGCCCGCGACAGCCGCCAGACTGGGCCAACCGTTCGCGTGGCTTGGGCACTGGTTGCGCCAGCGATTACCGCGCGGTGCAGCCCAACACCCCTACGCCAATGTCCAGCACCTTTCCGTATTCGATACGCTCTCGCCCGACCCATTTGCCGATCTCGACGATCCCAGACCCAATAGCTCAACGAGCCTACCAGCACCCATACGCGATCAATCCTATGAACAACGAGCGATTGCCCCACCCGAATGTGACAGCCCCGACCTGCGCTTGCCAACCCTGACCCCTACCCCTCCGCCCCAATCCTATCATAAAGACCGGCGCACTATGCCACCATTGCAAAGCGATCTCTCTACCGCGCTCGATCAACTGGTGCAAGATATGCGCCACCGTAGCAACGTCGCCATTGCCATGGAGGTCAAAGGAGCCAGACAACAAATAAAGCCGGTGCAATACAGTACCCTGTTCCGTCTGGCCCAGGAAGCCTTGACGAATATAGAGCAACATGCCCGCGCCCACTCAGCCCACCTTACCCTTAACTATGAGCCGCATGCGCTCAGCCTCACCATTCATGATGACGGGGTTGGATTGCTTGACGGAACGCACGAACGCCCCGGTGTCCATGCCCTCCGGGCTATATCCTATCGTCTGGCTGAAATTGATGGCTCGTTGGAGGTCTTCGATAGTGATGGGGTTACCGTACGCGGCACAATACCCCTCTTCGAATATTCCACCCCCAGTCGAAAGGAATGAGCATCGTTGGCTTAAGCGCAGAGCATACACCAGGCAACGCTGCGGGATCAGTGCTTCCCACAGCACCGCTATGGTTGATGCTCGCAAGGGGGAACTATGCAATCCGGATTACGCCTGGCTTTGGCTATTGGGGCCATCGCCCTGATAGGCTTTGGTTTTATCCAACCCGTTGAACAAGAGGCCCGCTGGCTCCTCTGTTTGTGGGCCGCGGCCCCGCTGATAGGATTGGCTATATGGCTGCGCCACAAGACCATGCCACGGGGATTAACGCGCAGTGTCCACAATCTGGGCCTGGTCGTCGTAGTCGGGTTTTTTCTGCTGAGTATGCAACTGCTGCGCCAGCAGTTCGTCTTTGCCAACGCTATCTACCACCGCGTGAGCGTAGACCAGGAAAGCGGGCAGATAACCAGCAACGTGCGCCCGGTGCTGGCCTCACAGCGCGTTATTCGCGGCAATATCTTCGATAGAGAGGGTATGCTGCTAGTGAGCAGCGAAGTGGTCGAAGGCGGATTTGCGCGGCGCACGTACCCCATGCCCGCCAATTTTGACCCGACCTGGTTTAGCAACATTGTCGGCTTCTTTAGTACCCGCTTTGGCCAGAGCGGGCTAGAGTCTACCTATAGCGACTATCTGAGCGGGGAGCGTGACAGTAGCCTTTCCCAACTTCAGAATGATTTGCTTGGCGAACCCCAGGTCGGCAACGATCTCTATCTGACCTTCAATGCCCACCTTCAGGCGCAAACCAGTGCGCTGCTTGGCGGGCGGCGCGGTTCTATCGTGGTGCTTGACCCCAAAACCGGCGCGGTGCTGGCCATGGCCAGTGCGCCCGGCTTCGACCCGCGCGGCTTGAGCTTTGACTATGCGGTTGACAACTGGGCCGCCGAAAATGCGCGTATTGGAGCCTATTGGGAGCAGATGAACAGCGACGTCTCCGGGCAACCATTGCTCAATCGCCCCACCCAGGGCCTCTATCCGCCCGGCTCAACCTTCAAGACGGTCACGGCTATTGCGGCGTTGGAAAATAAGGAAGTAGCCAGACCAGACGACATCCACTGCTACAACCAGTATAAAACAGAGGATGGGGCCCCGCCGGTCGTCAATGCGGTGGACAATCTGGCCTCGCTCACGGGCGACCCGTCCGATCTTGAGCGGGTCTATGCCTACTCGTGCAATGTCGCCTTTGCCCAATATGCGCTGCGGCTTGGGGCCGAACGGCTGGCCAACCAGGCCGAATTGTTCGATATAGACCGGCCACAAGATGCCCCGGAGCAGTATAATGAGTTCAACGATTTATACACCGAAGCAAGCCGTCTGTACGTGGAGCCTGGCTTTCTCGACCGCAAGGCGGCCCTGGCCGACACAGGCTATGGCCAGGGGCAATTGCTGGTGACCCCTTTGCAGATGGCGATGGTTGCGGCGGCTATCGCCAACGATGGCGATATGATGAGTCCCTACCTGGTACAGCGCATCGAGCGACCGGAGGGCGGGCGGCCTATTTTCGAACGCTTGCCGCGGGTTATTCGCCGCACGATGACGCCAGAGACGGCCCGCATCATGCGCGACAATATGGCCGCGGTAGGCGAATATGGCTTTGGAAAGGTCGTGAGCGACATGGTACCGGGCGTCAAGGTAGGCGGCAAGTCGGGCACGGCGGAGCATGTACAGGGCGCGACCCCCCATGCCTGGTTTATCGCCATTGCCCCGGTGGATAATCCGCGCTTTGCGGTGTGTGTTATGCTAGAAAGCGGAGGAGAAGGCAGCAGCGTTGCAGCCCAACTGGCCGGTCAGGTGCTCCGCGCAGCATTTGCGGTTGAGGGCGGCAACGAATAGAACCCATGAATATTCGCGTGCCTCGGACAATCTGTTTGTTGTTACTCAGTGCGGTTGCTGTGGCGATAGTGAGCGCCGGATGTATGCCGGCCCTCTCGGTGACAGTGAGTAGCGAGCCAACAACAGCACCGGCCTTGCCGGGCGCAACCACCGTTGCGGGCAGCACAACGGAGGATAGTACCCCTGTGCTTATCACCGCTTCGTCACACGAGACACCCACCACCACGCCAACCCTCACCGCAACCGCAACGCTTACCCCACCCACGCCAACGGCCATACCCACCCCCACGCCCCCACCGCAGCTTACCGTGACACAGCGCCAGCAAATGTTTGCAGAGGTATGGAACAAAGTCAATACCTACTACCTGTACGCCGATTTCCACGGCCTGGATTGGGAGGCCGTCCGCGCCGAATTTGCCCCACGCATCGCCGCGGCCCGCGATGCCAACGAATTTTACGCCCTGCTCACCGAAATGGTAGACCGCCTGGGCGACCAGCACTCGCGCTTCCTCGCGCCTGGCGCGGCCATTGCCGAAGACGAACGCATTATCGGTATTGAAAATCGCGTCGGCATTGGCATTCTTACCGCGTTTACCGAAAAAGGGTTGATTATTCAGCGCGTCTTTCCCGATAGCCAGGCCGAGCAGGCCGGCCTGCAATCGCGTGACCGCATTATCGCCGTGGATGGCACACCCTGTACGCCGCGGCTGTGCGGCAGTATCCAGGGGCCAGAGGGTACCCAGGTGGAATTGACGATAGCCAAAATCAATGGGGATATTGTCAACCTCACGGTAACGCGCCAGCCGGTGTCGGTGCGTCTCTCGCCCACCACCCGCCGTCTGACCAACGACATTGGCTATATCAGCATTCCCTCGTTGTGGATTAACGATATGGCGCAGCAGGTAAGCGGGGCGCTCACCGATATGGTGGTAGAGCGGCCCCTGCGCGGCCTGGTCATTGACCTGCGCGGTAATCCGGGCGGGTGGCGTAGTGTAATGGTGAGCGTGTTAAGCCACTTTGTCCGCGGCGAGTCGGGCACCTTTTTTGACCGTAACGGAAAGACCCCCCTGATCGTTAAAGAGGGTAGCGGGCCGGACTTGCGCGGCCTGCCGCTGGTGGTGCTGGTAGACAAGGATACGGCCTCCTATGCGGAGGTGCTGGCGGGGGGGTTGCGGTTGGAAGCGGGCGCCTACATTATCGGGCAACCTACGCTTGGCAACACCGAAACCATCTATGCCTATGAGTTGGAGGGCGGAGCGCGGCTCTGGTTAGCGCAAGAGGGCTTTTTCCTTTCCAACGGTGTGAACCTGGAGGGGCAGGGCGTACAACCCGACCGCGTGATGGATATTGACTGGTTGCATTATACAGAACAGGATGATCCCTATATTCGGGAGGCGTTGCAATTTTTTCAACAGTAAGTTAAGTAGAGATGGCCTATGCCAGACAAGAAAAATATTGTTGATCAGCAGGAATTGCTGAGGATACACCGCCGTACCCTGGCGCACTATCTGGGACAGCAGGCTGCGCTTGGGGCGGCGTTTGTGCCCCCCGGCGTCATGCACGGTATCCACGATGCGCGTAGCGAAATAGCGCATATCAAGGCAACGCTGCGTGGGTGGGGCGCGACGGTAGAAGATTTGCCGGACGATGAGAGCGATGCTGCTACACTTGCGACAACCCAGACTACGAAACGTATTTTTGTCAGCTACAAGCGCAATGTGGAGCCCGACCAGACGGTCGCAATGCAGGTCTTCCTGACGCTTAGCCACGACTACGAGGTGTTTGTAGACCAGACCATGCTAGTGGGGACAAACTGGGCCGAACGGATTGACGCAGAGTTGAGCCGCTCGCACGTCCTGATTGTCTTTCTGTCACGCGACGCAGTGTATAGCGAGATGGTGTTGCAGGAGGTAGCCACGGCCCACTACCTTGCGAAGATGCAGGGGCGCCCGCTTATCCTGCCCGTGCGCCTGGACTACCGCGAGCCATTTCAATACCCGCTCAATACCTACCTTGACCATATTAACTGGGCTTTCTGGGGCGGGGCGGAGGATACCCCGCGCCTGATTGCGGAGCTGACCCACGCCATCAGCGGGCAACCCCTGCCGCTCACCACGCTGCACGACAAAATGGGCCTGCTCGAAGTGGGCGACCCTACCGCTATGCGGCCGCCGCAACCCTCGGCCCAACCGCTCCGCAAGCAAAGCGGCAATACCCAACCGCTTGAATTGCCCGAAGGCACGATGGATATAGAGTCGCAGTTTTACATTGAGCGCCCCCCCTGGGACGATATAGCCTTTGACGCCATCCAGAAGCGGGGCGTGACGATTACGATTAAAGCGCCGCGCCAGATGGGCAAGAGCTCGTTGCTGGTACGTACAGTCAATACCGCCGTGAGCGAGGGTAAGCAGGTAGTCTTTCTCGATTTTCAGTTATTCGAGGCGTCAACACTGGCTCATGCCGATACCTTCTACCGCAATTTCTGCTGCTGGATTAGCGACGAGCTAGAGGTGGAAGACCGCACCGAGGAGTACTGGCAATCGCCCTTGAGCAACCCGCAACGCTGTACGCGCTACATGGGCCGCCACGTCCTGCGCCACATTGATGCACCGCTGGTGTTGGCGATGGATGAGGTAGACCGCCTGTTTGATACGCCTTTTCGCACCGACTTCTTTTCCATGCTGCGCGGGTGGCATAATAATCGGGCGCTCAAGCCCAACTGGAAGCAGTTTGACCTGCTGCTAGTGACATCAACCGAGCCGTACCAGTTGATAGACGACCTGAACCAGTCGCCCTTCAATGTGGGGCAGGTGATTGAGTTGACCGATTTTACGCCTGGTCTGGTGAACACGCTCAACCGCCGCCACGGTTCGCCCTTTACCGAGGCCCAGGAGGAGCGGTTGATGGGGGTCATCGGCGGGCACCCCTATCTGATACGGCGAGCGCTCTATCTAGTGGCCAGCGGGCAGATAAGCGTGGATGATCTCTTTATGAACGCCAGCGAGAGTCGCGGCCCCTTTGGCGACCACCTGCGCTACCATCTCTATCGCCTGAACCAGCGCCCCCAACTGGTTGACGCGATGCGCCGTATTATCTTGTATAAGACGTGTCCCGACCAGGAAATCTTTTTCCGGTTGCGCGGGGCCGGTCTGGTGCGCCACGAGGGGTATGCGGTGTTGCCGCGCTATCGGCTGTATGAGGAGTTTTTCGGGCGGCAGTTTAACGTGTAGGGACACAATCATGATCTATCTTGCACTGTTGAGATGCAACCATCCGACAAGCCTTTTTCTTACCACGGAGACACAGAGGCACGGAGGGAACACGGAGTTATTACAAGAGCGGGGTATTTTTGTTGCTCCAGAATCTCTGTGCCATCTCCGTGTCTCCGTGTCTCCGTGGTACATTGTCTTATCCGATAGAAGCAGCATAGCAGGTATCCCCCCACACCCATGAACCACCAGACAGGCGACAACCCAACCGCGCACGCGAACCCCTACACCCTCGGCGGGACGGTACAGGCCGTCGAGGGTATCTACCTCACGCGCCCGGCCGATGACGAGTTGCTGGCGCTCTGCCGCGAGGGGGTGTTTGCCTACATCCTCACCGCGCAGCAGATGGGCAAGTCGAGCCTGATGATAAACACCGTAAAGCGCCTCGCCGATGAGGGGGAATAGGCGGCCCGGATTGTCGTTCTTTGACAGATTGTAGTATAGTATATGGTAACATCGCTCCATTCTACGTTCTCGCTTGATATTGTTACGGCGTTGTACCCTCCCCCCGCCCACTCGCCCCTGCTCCCACAGAGCGGGGAGCGCAAGCGGGGCGAACAACCGACTACGGGTCAGAAGCACCCGGAGCCACAGGAGGGTACCATGGCCTATTCGAACGGCAACCACCAGATGATCTATTTCTACCAGGGCCCTGAAACACAGGATAGCCACCCCATGAACGACACGGTTAAAAGGAACAACTCCCCGACATTGCCAGACGAACATACCGCACTGGGAACGCATGGAATACCACCAGAGCCACCCGCCCCATCCCGCATGGCGCAGCAGCAAACGTTGCTGGCGGGAGTGGAGCGCGAGCGCCTGGAAACAGCACAACAGCGCTACCTCTACTACCAGCAAATACTGGCCAACCACACCACCGAAATCATCTCGTGCCACGCCCCCAACGGCTCATGTACCTACGTTTCGCCCTCCTGCTACTATGTGCTTGGCTACGAACCAGAGGCGCTCTATGGCAAGCAATTCTTTACCCTGTTTGAGCCGGGCGAACTAGCCAGGATCAAACAGTGGAGCGCGGCCTTGTTGCGCCTGCTCCCCGAATACACCTTCTACTACCGCATGCGCCACTACGACGGGCACACGCTGCTCATGGAAATTACCTGCAAGACCATCCGCGATGCCGCCACCGAACACATCGTTGAAATTGTGTCCATCTCTCGTGATGTCACGCGCCAACGCCACCTTGAGAAGCGCCTGGAGCATTCGCAGACGCTCTTGCAAACCACCATAGATGCCGTGAGCGATGGTATTGTCGTCATAGCCAACAACGGGCGCTTGCTCTGTTGCAACCACGCTTTCCGCTCGCTGTGGGGCCTGCCCGACCAGTGGAGCGATATTACCAACCCGGCCAAACGCCTGGCCTGGATGGTCAAGCAGGTGAAGAACCCGGCCGTGTTTGTGCGCCGCTCGCGTGAGATGAACGCCTTGCCAGACGCCGATGGATACGACATCATCGCCTTGAAGGACGAGCGTCTTCTAGAGCAGCACACCACCCCCTACCGCGTAGGCGAGCGGGTGGTAGGGCGTATCTGGCGCTTCCGCGATGTCACCGAGCGCGAACACGACGTAGCCGAACTGCACAAAAGCCGCGCCAATCTCAAAGCCATCTTTGATAATGCGACAATCGGCATTTTCCTGCTCACCGTCAACGGGCGCTACAGCAAAATGAATGATCACTGGCCAATCATGCTTGGCTACACGCGCCGGGAGATGTCCCACCACACCCTCTTGTCCCTCACCTATAGCGAAGATGTACAAGAAAGCCATGAATATTTCGAAGCGTTGCTACGGGGCGAACTGGTATCATACCGGCTGGAACACCGCTTTGTGCGCAAGGACGGTAGCTTTTTCTGGGGCGACCTGTCGGTACGGGTAACCTACAACCAGTATGACGCCCTGGAAACCATCATTGGAATAGTGACCGATATTACCGAACGCAAACAAGCCGAAGAATCGCTGCGCCAGGCCCACAATAAATTGCAGCGCTGGGCCGATGAGCTCGAGCAGCGCAACCGCGAAGCGACCATCTTGAACGAAATGAGCGATTTGCTGCAAAGCTGTCGCAGCGTCGAAGAAACCTACGAGGTTATTCAACAGGCGGCCTCAGACCTGTTTGAAGGAAAGTCGGGGGCGTTGTACCTGATCAACGAAGCCAGTTCCTTGCTAGAGATGGTATTGCACTGGGGCCGTGTGCCCCTTGCTCCGTGTACTGTTGACCCCAAAACCTGCTGGGCCTTGCGGCGGCGGTGGGCCTACGTGGTGGGGGGGGGGCGTATGTCGCCCCAGTGTCAAACCCTGCTCGCGCACAATGCGCTTGATGAGGACAGCCTGCCCTATATCTGCGTGCCCCTGATTGGCTCCGAAACAAGCATTGGCGTGCTCAATGTCCGCATTGGGGGTTGCTCCAAAAAAGAGCTTGAGCGGTGGGAGCGGCTTTCGGAAACGGTGGCCCGCAATATTGCCCTGGCCCTGGCCAACCTGACCCTGCGCGAACAACTGCACAACCAGTCCATCCGCGACCAGTTGACGGGGCTCTACAACCGTCGCTACCTGGACGAGGCGCTGCAACGCGAGATAGAGCGGGCCCGCCGCCAGAGCTATTTTGTGGGCATCGTGATGCTCGACGTAGACCATTTCAAGCAATATAACGATACCTATGGGCACGATGGCGGCGACGCGCTGCTGCGCTTGCTTGGCGCGTTTCTGAATATGAATGTGCGCGGCGATGATATTGCCTGTCGCTATGGCGGCGAGGAGTTTACGTTAATATTGTTGGGCGCGTCGCTGGATGATACCAGCAAACGGGCCGAAGATTTGCGGCAGGCGGCCAATACGCTGGAAGTGGAACACAACGGTATCACGCTTGGCACAATTACCATTTCGCTTGGGGTAGCCTGTTTCCCAACCCACGGAGCCACCGCGCAGGCCGTGGTTCGGGCCGCCGACCAGGCCTTGTATCGGGCGAAAGCGGCCGGGCGCAACCGTACGATGGTGGCCGAGCGCGTAGAGGTGAAACATTGAACGGCTATGTATGAGCGTAGAGGGTGGCACCGGCTCGTTCCGCATCTGGCGGCGCTGCTAGTGTATACGGTGCTGGCGGGGGTGGCGACCTGGCCCCTGCTCCAACATATGCCCACCCACCTGCCGGCCGTTCCCAACGAGCTTAGCCAGGACGTATGGCAAAACATCTGGAATGTGTGGTGGGTAAAGCAGGCGTTGCTGGTCCATCAGACCAACCCCTACCAGACCCATGTGCTCTTCTATCCGCAGGGTGCCTCGCTCTTGCTCCACACGCTCAACCTCCCGCTGTCTCTGCCTGGGGTACCCCTGCTCCCGCTGGTTGGCGTGGTGGCTACCTACAATCTGCTCACCCTGCTGGTGCTGGTGCTGGTCGGCTACGGCACCTGGTTGCTGGCGCGACACGTAGCCGCACACGATGCGGCCGCGCTGGTGGCGGGGGCGGTGGTGCTGCTGGCCCCCCAACGGCTCAACGAGTTGCGATTAGCCCAACTGCCCACCATCAGCGACTACGGCGTGCCGCTGGCCCTGTTGGGAGTGCTGCTGGCCGTTGAACGGCGCACGTGGGGTATGGCGCTGGTGGCGGCGGCGGCCCTGCTGCTGGCCGGCCTGAGTAGTTGGTACCATCTCTTCCACCTGGGTATTGTGCTGGCGGTCGTGCTGGTGTGGCAGCTTGCCAGCGATAGCCGCCGTTCCCCCCTGGACAAGGCACAGCTCCGCAGCGTGCTGGTGGCGTGGGGGCGCGTGGCCGTGTTTGCAGTGGTGCTGCTGGCCCCCTTCCTGCTGCCGGCCGCGCTTGAAGCGGCCACCGCGCCCTATGCCCGCAAAGAGGGCACTCTGGTTTCAAGCGCCGACGTTCTGCAACTGGTGCCCGGTACGGGCAACGCGCTGGTTAGCCTGGTGCCGCTGTTGCTGGCGCTGGTCGGGGTGGTGCTGGCACCGAGGCGGGCGGGCCTGTGGGCCGCGGTCGGCGGGGTCTGTCTGCTGCTTTCGCTTGGGCCGCGCCTTTTGTTTGGCGGAAATGATACCGGTATTCCGTTGCCCTACGCGCTCTTTCGGGCGCTACCAGTGGTAGACACCTTCCGCGCCCCGCTGCGTCTGAATGCAGTGGTAATGTTGATGATCGCGCTGGTGGGGGCGGTGGGGTTGGCAGTTCTGGCGCGGCGGGTGCCGCGGTGGGGGGCGTGGGGCGGGGCGCTGGTGCTGGTGGCGCTCGTCGCGTTGGAAACGGTACGCCTACCCTTCCCGCTGGTGTCGGGGGCGGTGTCGCCCTTCTATCGCCAGATAGCCCAGGAAGCGGGCCAGTGGAGCGTGCTAGAATTGCCCATAGACCGCCCCGACCGGCTGCTGCTGGAAATGTACGCGCAGACGCACCACGGGCACTACATCCTCACCGGCCAGACCTCGCGCAGTGTGCCGCGTCTGCCCTACGAGGCGGCGGCCCCCATTGCCCAGGCCGAACGGGCCGACCCGCGCGAGGACATTGTGCGGATGGCCCCCGCCGAACGGGAGCAATTCTTGCGCGGGTTGCGCGTGCGCTACCTCATCATTCACAACGACCCGCGCCGACCAGTCCGCGCCGACCACCAGGCCGCAGTCGCGCGGCAGACGCTCGGCCCGCTCACGTCCGTGTATGCCGATGAACAATTGCAAGCGTATCGTCTGGATGATGTGGCGGCGTGGCTAGATGGGCCGGGCCAGACGCAACAGGTAGCGCCCCCCTTGTTTGTGGGGCTTGATATGCAGTGGGAGTCGCCAGAGCCGGGCCCCTATGGTCTGGCCCGATGGTTGCCGCCGGAGGGGGCGGGGGTACGGACTTATTCGGCCCGTCCGCGCCGCGTCGTCCTTGACCTGATGCTGTACAGCTTGCCGGGGGCCGCGCCGCTTGAAATCTGGCTGAATGGACAACACGCGCTCACGCTCCCGATTGCGGAGGGGATGACGCCGCGCCGCTACCTCTCGCCGCCGCTGCGCCTGCCGGCCGGCCCGGGCTATCTTGAATTGCGGGCACCCCAGGGCGGCACCAGTTTGCGGGCGCTCGGTCTGGGCGACGACACCCGCTCGCTCTCGTTTAGTATCCACCATATCGCGCTACGGGAGGTTGCCTGGTGAGCGGCGGGCGGGAAGATAGCCCGATATTGGCGACACCACGCCAACACGGGGGGGCGGGGTGGCTCCCTCACATTGCCGCGTTGCTGGTGTATACCCTGCTGGCCGTGCTGAGTACCTGGCCGCTGGCGCTGCATCTGTCTACCCACCTGCCGGCCATCCCCGGCGAGTTGGGGCAGGACGTGTGGCAAAATGTCTGGAATGCCTGGTGGGTGCATCAGGCGTTGCTGGTGCAGCATACCAACCCCTACACGACAGAGATGCTGTTCTACCCGCAGGGCGCATCGCTCTACATGCATTCGCTCGTTTTGCCGCATACCATGCTTGGGCTACCCCTGCACTCCTTCCTGGACATTGTGCCCACCTACAACCTGTTGACGTTGGCTGTACTGGTGCTGGCCGGCTATGGCCCCTTTCTGCTGGCCCGCCACCTGACCCACGATAACGCGGCGGCGCTGGTGGCGGGGGCCGTCGTCCTCTGTTCGCCGCAACGCCTGTTTGAGCTACGCGCCGCACAGATGGCTACCTTGAGCGACTATGGCGTGCCGCTCTCCTTGCTGTGCGTATTGCTGGCGCTGCGCTCTCCCACGTGGCGCATGGCGGTGCTGGTGGGGCTCGCGCTGCTGCTCACTGGCCTGAACAAGTGGTACCACCTCTTCCACGTGGGGTTAGCCCTGCTGCCGCTGCTGGTGTGGTGGATGGCGGGGGCGTGGCGGGCCGGCG
>DAOTUK010000073.1:0-16967 GCA_034437375.1 Chloroflexaceae bacterium
GGTGGCCAACCAGTTTGGATGGAGCCGCGAGGAGATGGAGTTGTACGATTACTGGGGTATGAAGGAGCAGGACGTGCGCGGGGCGATCCAGTTTGCGGTCAAGGAAGCGCTCAAGAAGGGCCGCCAGGAGGGGGAAAAGGAAGCGACCCGCACCATGGCTCGCTCGATGCTGCAACAAGGGTTACAGCCCGAACAGGTCGCCACTATCACCGGCCTGTCGCCGGAAGAGGTCGCCGCGCTGGCCAGGAAAGCGGGGGCAGCATGACCACATCCACCGATACCACCGCCCTGGCCACCCACATAGACCCCTGGCTTCAGCATATGACGTGGCGGCACGATTTTGCCCAATGGCGCGAGCGGCGCATACACCAGGAACACTACCAGCACGAGCGGCTCTCCCTTCTGGAACGGGCCGCCGGCCCCCTGCCGGCCCTGCGCCTGCTCGACCTGGGGGCGGGGATGGGCGGCTTTGCGGTGGCCGCGGCCCTGGGCGGGGCCCACGTCACCGCTGGCGAATATAACCGCGCCTACTGCACTATCATCGCCATGCGGGCCACCCGCCACCGCCTATCCCTCCCCATCATCAACACGGCCGGGGAAAACGTGCCCCTCCCTGTCGCCCACTTCGATGCTGTCACCTGTTGGGATGTGCTCGAACATGTCCAGTCGCCAGAGCGCATGCTGGCCGAGGTGGCGCGGGTGCTGTGCCCCGGCGGGGTCGCCATCCTCACCGTCATCAACCGGCGGGCCTGGGTAGACCCGCACTACCATATGCGCGGCATCAACTGGCTACCACGTCCCCTTGCCGAATGGCTCATTGCACGGCGCGGACGTAGCAAGGACAGTGCCGCCTTCCGCGATATGCAACGCCTCAGCACGATGCACTACTACCACTACCCCGCCTTTGTCGCGCTGGCAGAGCGCCACGGGTTCGCTGTGCGCGACCTGCGCGAAGAACTCCTGCGCGAGGGCAACCTGCATAGCCCCCGCCGCAGTCGCCGCGCCATCCGCACCGTGCTGCGGGCCCTGCGCCTGGAACGCACAGCCTACCGTTTGCAACGGCGCTGGTATATGGGTATGTTTGAATTGGCGCTGGTGAAGCATGCCGACTGATACCCCGCTGCGTATTGCGCTCTATAACCTTACCACCACCACCAAAATAGGCGGCGTTGAATCGTTTGTCTGGGATCTTAGCCGCGAACTGGTGCAGCGCGGCCACCATGTTACCATTCTTGGCGGCGTGGGTACCTACCGCGAACCCGCGCCCGGCGTTTCCGTCCTCACCTACCCGTTCATTAGCCGCACCGTTTTTCAATCCATCCCCCCGCTGCGCCGCGCCTACGCCGAAGCCAAATTGCTCGAACGCCTCTCCTTGACCGTGTCGGTGTTGCCGCAACTGGTGCGCGGTGGCTACGATATTGTCCACCTGCAAAAGCCCTACGATATGGGGCCGGCCCTGCTGGCCCGCCGCCTGGGGGGGCCGCGGGTGGTGCTTGGCTGCCACGGCGAAGACTTCTACCCCGGCGATTGGATGCTGGCCCGCCATATGGACGCGGCCGTCTCGTGTAGCCATTTCAACGCTCGCACAGTTGCCGCCCGCTACCACCGTACCCCCCGCGTTATCTTCAACGGCTTTGATACCAGCCTCTTTCGCCCCCACCCCCCCGACCCCACCCTGCGCCCGTCCAAGGGGGCACTGCTGCTCTATGTCGGGCGACTGATGCCCTGGAAGGGGGTCAATACCGCGCTTGAAGCGCTGCCCCATATCCCCGACGCCACGCTGGCCATAGCCGGCGACGGGGAGCAGCGCCAACCTCTTGAACACCTGGCCCACGCGCTCGGCGTAAGCAATCGGGTGCGTTTCCTGGGGGTGGTACCGCGCACGCTGCTGCCGCGCCTCTACAGCACCGCCGACCTGCTGCTGGCTACCAGCTTTGCCAGCGAGACGTTTGGCATTAGCCTGGTTGAGGCCCAGGCGTGCGGTTTGCCCGTGGTGGCGTCGAACTTTGGCGGCTTTCCCGAAGTGGTTGCCCCCGGCCATACCGGCCTGCTCATCCCCCCGCGTGACCCCCACGCGCTGGCTACCGCCGTCAACGCGCTGCTGAACGACGCGGCCCGCCGTGCGGCGATGGCCGCGGCCGCCCCCGCCTGGGCCGCCCAGTTTACCTGGCCGGCCGTGGTAGACCGGGTTGAAGCCGCCTACCGTGCGGCCTGCGCCGCTACAACAGCCACCCGATAAGCACCGGCACAAGTACCGCCGTCAACGCCCCATTGAAGCCCATACCCAACCCCGAAAACGCGCCCGCCTCCTCGCTCATCTGGAAGGCCCGCGCCGTGCCAAGCCCGTGCGACGCCAGACCAAGCGCAAACCCGCGCGCGCTCGCCTCCCGAATACGCAACAGATTGAGTACCGTCGGGCCCGCTATGGCCCCCACAATACCCGTGAGAATAACCAGCACGGCCGTGAGCGTGGGCAACCCGCCCACCTGCTCGGCAATACCCATAGCAATTGGCGTTGTCACCGACTTGGGGGCCAGCGACCGCAGCACCACATCGGACGCCCCAAACGCCCGCCCGATACCAACCGCCGACAGAATACCCGTCGCAGAGCCTACCAGCAAGGCTAGACCAATCGGCAGCAAGAGCCGCTTTACCTGCGCCGCGTAGAGGTAGAGCGGCACGGCCAGCGCAACCGTGGCCGGCCCCAACAGGAAATGGATAAACTGGGCCCCATCGAAATAGGTTTCGTACGACGTATCGGTAAACACGAGCAAGGGCACAATCACGGCGATGGCCAGCACGAGCGGGTGCAATATCGGCAGCATATTCAGCTTTTTGTAAATCTGGTCTGCGCCATAGTACACCCCCAGTGTCACCGTAAGCCAGAGCAAGGGTGTATGCGCCAGATAGACCCATATATCAAGCAGGGTGTCTCCCATAGTAATAGCCTACTCCCCCCCCGCCGACGCGGCCATACCCAGACGACGAAACACAGCACACGTGGTCAGGGCCGTTACGGCAATCGTCACAATCGTACTGATGAGCAGCGTTGCCAGCACCAGCAACCACTGCTCCTGTATCAGCGCGTAGTGCTTCATAATGCCCACCCCGGCCGGCACAAAGAGCAGCGACAGGTGCTTCAGCAAGGTCTGCGACGTTTCCTTGATCTGCGTGGGCAACGACCCGCGCAAGGTGAGCATGGCAAACAATAGCAGCATCCCCAACACCGGCCCCGGCACCGGTATATCAAATACTCTGGCGATAACTTCGCCTATCAATTGCAAGACAAACAGGACAAACAGGGCTTCTATCATTTTCGGTAAACTCCCTTAATCGTAGCAGCAGAACACCGGGAAGATGGTACAATATATTGTTGCAAGAGGCAACTAGTGCAAGAATATGCTATCATAAAGGGTACACAGTACACAAAGCATAAGGAGGTGGTACGAATCATGGGGAAGAAGCGACTTGTTATTGTTGTCGGGATGGTGCTGGCGATGTTGTTGCTCTCGTTTCAACACATTGCCCATGCAACCTCAGAAATTTATATTGCCCGGCCATTTCGCAGCTATTACCAGCAACACCAGGGGAGCCGGCTGCTCGGACTCCCGCTCACCGGTCTGATACAGAATAACGGCTACACGGTACAGTATTTTGAAAAGGGGCGCCTGGAAGACCACAGCAGCAGTGCGACTGCGCCCGGCTGGTCGGTGATGTATGGGCGGCTCACGGTTGAGTTGATGGAGAATGTGCCGCAAACCTATATTAGCGGTACGAGTATGACCTATGGCTTGTTGGAGGAACATTCCCAACAGCTTGTGCCCCCGCCCGAAGGTATGACACTTGGCCCCGTGCCAATGGACGACGGCATGTTTGTGCCCTTCGACCCACATATGAACGCGACGTATGGCTACATCGTCCCCACCGCGTTCTGGGAACATATGAACAATACCGAATTCCACCCCGGCGGGTGGTTGCCCTCTATTGGGCTCCCCATCACCAACGCCTTTTCGGTGGAGGTCTTCAAAGATGGGGTCTACCGACCGGTTACGATGCAAGCCTTTGAACGGGCTATCCTGACGCATGACCCGCAGAACGAGCCGGGGTGGGAGATAGAGCGCGTCAACGTGGGTGGCGATGTGGTACGGGTAACAGGCATACCGACGCTGAAGACGGGTGGCCCCAAACGTATTGAGATTAGCCTGTCGCAACAGTGGCTCTATGCCTTCGAGGGCGACCAGATGATTTTTGATGCGCCGGTGTCCACCGGGCGCAACGGCTTCGATACCCCCACCGGCTACTTTAGCGTCTATCGCAAGGTGCCGCTGCAACGGATGCAAGGCGAGCTAAATGGCGAATCGTGGGATGTGCCCAATGTGCCCCACGCGATGTACTTCTACGGGGGCGACGCCATCCACGGCACCTACTGGCACAATAGCTTTGGTACCGGGCTGCGCCTTAGCCATGGGTGTGTCAACTTGCCCATGACCGACGCGGCCATCCTGTATGAGTGGACACCCATAGGCACGCCGGTGCATGTCTACTGGTAGGCCAGCGTGGCCCCATAGCCGGGCAATGGGCCCTGGTTCCGGCGATGATCGGGGCGCTGTTCACCCGTAGGGGGACGCATTCTGGGAGCGTAGGCATCCTGCCCGCTCCGGGGCGAGCGAGCCGCTCGCGCTCCCAGGAGCGGAAAACGTGCTGGCACACCCCACCTTGTTGAAAAAGTTTTTCAATCTGGTACGTATATGGTAAACTGGGAAGAACGACTGGCCGAAGATGGATACCGTATTACGGCCTCACGGCGGGCCATGATAGCGGTTATGATGCATACCGATACGCCCCTGTCGCCACAGCAAGTCCTGGAGCAGGCCCGCCAGATGCACCGCCGCCTGGGTCTGGTCACTGTCTATCGTATGCTCAATTTGCTGGTGGATATGCGCCTTGTACGGCGGGTTCACTTTGAGGATGGTTGCCATGGCTACCTGCCCGCCTCGCCGGGCCACCACCACGCCGTTGTGTGCCAGTCGTGTGGCAAGGCTACCGAATTTTCGGGGGGTGGCGATATTGAAACGCTGGTTGCGCGGGTTGAACAGCATACCGGCTATCGCGTGGAGGATCACCTGCTGCAACTCTATGGGCTCTGCCCAGACTGCCGATTGCATGCGTAACAGGACACAGGTTTTCGCAAACAGAAGAAGGAGGAGGATACCAGACATGGCTCATTTCGTTGTGGGGCCACGATGGATTGTATTGTTTGGCACGCTGGTGCTGGCGGCTATGCTCGCAGCGTGTGGCGGCGGGGGGGGCAATCCGTCCTCCAATCAGCCGGCATCCCAACCAACGGACATGCCCGCCAGACCAGGGGCAATGGGCGGCGAAGGGATGGGCGGTGAAGGGACGGGCGGCGAAGGCATGGGCGGCGAAGGGATGGGCGGTATGCACGGCGGGAGCAACAGCGCCGCATACATGACCCTGGCCAACAGCAGCGATACCCCCGACGCGCTCATTAGCGCCTCCACCGACGCGGCCGAGACGGTCGAATTGCACACCGTTGAGCAGACCCCCGATGGGGTGATGAAGATGCGCCCGGTTGAGCAGATTGACGTACCGGCCGGGGGCGAACAACAGCTCAAGCCCGGCGGCTTTCACGTGATGCTGCTTGGTATTACCCGCGACTTGAACGAGGGCGAGACGGTTGATCTCACGCTGGTCTTTGAAAACGCGGGAGAGCTAACGCTCAGCCTGCCCGTGCAGATGATGCCCCCTATGCCTGGCAATGCAGCAGACGCCGCGGAACCGTCGGAAACCCTGGTCGGGAGCGTGGGCGATATGAGCGTGCGGGGGGCCTGGGTGCGGGCCGCCGTTGTGACGACAGACGGGAGCGAGGGCGAGGCGATGCCCGACAGCGAGAACGAGCCTGAGAGCGAGCAGTAGCCCGATGCCACACCAGGGAAAACAGCCGTGGCCATCGGTCTTTCATAGTGGCGTCTCGCACGAAGAGGGGGCCCCCGTCCTGGCGGTTTCCCAACTCTCGGTGCGCTACCAGGGCAAGCCGGCCCTGGTAGCGGTATCGTTTCAGCTTGGACGCGGCGAACGGGTCGCGGTGATTGGCCCCAACGGCGCTGGCAAAAGCACCCTGTTCAAGGCGATTGCCGGGCTCTTGCCCATTTCCGAAGGACAGGTACAGGTCTATGGGCACGCGCCCGGCGGGCATATCTGCATTGCCTACGTCCCACAGCGCAGCCAGATAGACTGGAGCTTTCCTGTCAATGTCTTTGATGTGGTGATGATGGGCCGCACCAGCAAGATTGGCCTGGTGCGCTGGCCGGGGCGCAACGACAAGCGCCTGGTACACCAATGCCTTGACCTGGTTGGTATGGCTGACCTGGCCGGGCGGCAGATTGGCGAACTCTCCGGCGGCCAACAGCAGCGCGTCTTTATTGCCCGCGCCCTGGCCCAGGAAGCACAGCTTATGCTCATGGATGAGCCGCTCACCGGACTGGATGTGCCCGCGCAAAACGATATTCTGGCTATTCTGGAAACCCTGCGCGAACGACAGGTCACTATCCTGGTGGCAACCCACGACCTGAACCAGGCCGCCGAACACTTCGACCATGTGCTGTTGCTGAACCGTCGGCTGTTTGGCTTTGGCGCAGCCCGCGATGTGCTCACAATGGAAAACCTGGCCGCAGCGTACGGTGGGCACCTGCGCGTGCTCGAAGGGCCCAACGCTATCGTAATGGCGGATACCTGCTGCGAGGGTGGCGGCTGCGGTGATTGACCTGGTGCTTGAACCGCTCGCCTACCCCTTCATGGTGCGCGGTTTACTGGCCGCGGTGATGGTTGGCGTGGTATGTGCCGTCGTCGGGAGCTATGTCATGCTGCGGGGGATGGCCCTCTTTGGCAATGCGCTGGCCCATACCGTGTTGCCTGGCGTGGCCGTGGGCTATATGATCAGCGGCGGGGCCCGCGAGGCGGTATTCTGGTCGGCGCTCGTTACGGCTATCGCCTCATCCTTCATCATTGGTGCTCTCAGCAAGGGGGCCCAGGTGCGCGAGGATACAGCCATTAGCATTGTCTTTGCGGCCATGTTTGCGCTTGGCATTGGCATCATCTCTACCATGCGCGGCTACGCGGTAGACCTGGTGCATTTCCTCTTTGGCAATGTGCTCGGCGTGACAGATAGTGACCTCTGGCATATCGCCATTGCCGGTGGGGTTGTGTTGCTGGTGGTCGCTGCGCTCTACAAAGAGTTTCTCGTGCTCTCCTTCGACCCGGTGCTGGCTTCCACGTTGCGTATGCCGGTCACGGTGTTGAACTATGTGCTGCTCACCCTGATTGCGCTAACGGTTGTCGTCTCGCTGCAAACGGTGGGTATCGCGCTGATGCTGGCGATGCTGATAACCCCGGCCGCCACGGCCTACTTGCTCACCCGCCGCCTGCCCATAATGATGCTGTTGGGGGCCGCTATCGGGGCCATCTCTGGCGTGTGCGGACTCTACCTTTCCTACCATATTAGCGTCGCCTCCGGGCCGGCTATTGTGCTGGTCTGTACGGGGGCGTTTGTACTGGCGATGCTGTTTGCCCCACAGCGCGGGTGGGTGTGGCGGCGGCGATAAGCCGTACGGAACCTTCTGGCTCCCGAAACCGTCTTTATACGTATATAGCAATCTTCTGTGGTTTGTAAACGACCTACATGGGCACGCGGGTATGCGTGCGAGACGCACGCGCTCCCAGGGTTTCCAACACAATCATAGTTGCTATAGGAGCCGTACCAGATAACATAAGGAGGATTTATCATGAATAAGAGCTTGTTTCGTATAGTACTGCCGCTCGTGGCGTTGTTGACTCTGGCGCTCGCCGCCTGCGCGACGCAAAGCGCCCAATCGAGCCAGTCAACGCCACCCTTCAAACCCGGCGGCGGGTCGCCCCCCGTCGCTACCGCTACTCCCATCACTCCCCCACCCCCAACCGCTACCCTCACCCCGACGGCCGTAGCCGTGCCGCCAACCGCCACCCCCATACCAACCGCAACCGTCGCGGTACCAACGGATCATATTATTGACACCGCTGAAGTGGAACGTACCGACATTCTGATACTGGAATCTATGCCGGTGCAAGTCCATCTGGTTGCCCGTGGCTATTTCCCGGATGGATGTACCACGTTGCACAAGATAACCCAACAACGCAACGGCAACACCTTTACCGTCACCATCACCACCCAACGGCCAGAGGATGCTATGTGCAATATGATCATTGTGCCATTTGAAGAAACCATCCCGCTAGAGGTACGCGGCTTACCCGCCGGTACGTATACCGTGATTACCAACGGCGTCAGTAATACCTTTACCCTGGACACCGACAACACCGCACAACCAGCAACCCCCTGATACCGTGACGAGTGATGCGGGAGGCGGGAGGCGGGGGGAGCGGGAGAAGCGCGAGAGCGACAAAACGAACTATAGCAACCCTGAAGGTGTGGGACACCCTGGGAGCGCGGGCCTCTGTCCCGCCCTGGAACAGGCGGGACGCTTGCGCTTTCTCCGCTTCCCCCGCGCCCTTACGGAGCCGCAAAGCGCCGCCCCTGCTCCTCAACCAGCAACGTACTCACCCGTTGATACTCCGTCTCGGTATAGGTCAGTAATTCCGACGCCTCATCCAGGAGCCCGCCCAACCCCATCTCTTCCAGGTCTTTGCAAAACGCCGACAACCGCAACGCCCCGATCTGCGCACTATTGGATTTAATCGAATGGGTGGCCAGCGTAAATAACTCGACATCTCCCAGAGCAAGCGCCTGCCGCACATTGGTCAGCAACCGGGGCGTATCCTCAAGATAGAGCGCTATCAAGCGGTCGGCAATCTCGCCCCCAAGCATATCAATGAAATCGCTCAACACATTCAAGTCAAGCGTCAAGCGTTGCGAATTGAGCAGCGAACAGTGGGCCCCAAGCGGCACATGCCCCCGCCCCGATACCGCCTGTTCCTCGTCGCTGGCCGCGTCGGGCGATGCCAGCAACGCTTCCTGAAACCGCTTTGTATTGACCCGCAACAGCGCCCGTACCAACTCTTCCACCCGCACCGGCTTGCTGACGTAATCATCCATCCCCGACGACAAACACCAATCCTGGGCCCCCTCTAGCGCATAGGCGGTCATGGCAATAATCCAGGGTTGCTCGTGGGGCAACCATAATTCTCGAATCTGCCGCGTCGCCTCCACCCCATCCATTTCGGGCATCTGCACATCCATCAATATCACATCATACAGGCGATGCTCCAACATGGTCAGAGCTTCGCGCCCATGCATAGCAACGTCTACCTGGTAGCCCATACGGCTCAACAAACGCACAGCAACCTTTTGATTGACGACATTATCTTCAACCAGCAAAATGCGCAATGGCTGACGCAACGCAATGTTCGGGTCAATCTGGGGCTTGTGTTTTGGTTGCACCAGTGCAGCCGTATCGCCAGTAAACAGGCGCAACAATATCCCATACAACATCCCCGGCTTTATGGGAATAGCGACGGTTGCATCAATGCGTACGTTGGACAATTGCACCACATCGTCCCACAACCCGACGGGCAACATCATCACCAGCGCCATAGCCTCGGTCTGGGGAAAGGTGCGCAACTCGGCTGCCAGTTGTATACCGGCCCGCGGCAATTCGTGAACGTCGAGAATAGCAACATCAAACGTTTCGCCTTGCTGCAAGGCAACTTTGGCATCCCCATCGGATACGGTGATAAAGGGCGCCATACCCCACCATTGCAACCAGCGCAACAAAATAGTGCGGTTGGTGGCGTTACCACTCACCACCAGCACGCGCCGCCCGCGCAGCGCCTCGTGCGCCCGCCAGCACATGGTCGGGGGTACGACCCCCTCTTGCTGGTACGCCTCTGTCGGGAATGTCATATGAAAGGTGGAGCCTTGCCCTACGGTACTCTCCACCCACATGGCCCCGTGCATCATCTCAACCAACCGTTTGCTAATGGCCAATCCCAGACCGGTACCACCATACTTGCGCGTATGGGAGCCATCTACCTGGCTAAAGGGTTGGAACAGGCGATCAATAGCATCTGAGGCAATGCCGATACCGGTATCGCGCACGCTCACATGTAGCACGTGGGTAAAGGGGGGGCGCTGCCCTGCCGGCTCGCTGCTCTCCGGGCGGGCCGGTTGCTCCGGCTTGCCCTGGTGCAGTTTGCGCTCAACCTGTACCGATACCACGACTTCGCCTGTTGGCGTAAACTTGACCCCATTACTTAACAGGTTAATTAAAATCTGGCGCAGACGCATCACATCGCCCACGACCATAGCCGGCACGTCGGCGTCAATCAGGGCGGCCAGGTTAAGATGCTTTTCTGCGGCAATGGCGGCCACCATATCCAACGAATCTTCCACCCAGGTATACACATCAAAGGGCTGCATATCAAGCTGAAACTTGCCCGCCTCTATCTTTGAGAAGTCTAGAATATCGTTAATAATGGCCAGCAAGGTATCGCTGCTCGAACGGATTGTCTCTACACAGTCGCGCTGTTCGGGGCTCAGGCGCGTATCAAGCAAGAGCGTCGTCATTCCAATAACCGCATTCATCGGTGTGCGTATTTCGTGGCTCATATTGGCCAGAAACTCGCTTTTGGCCCGTGTCGCCGCTTCGGCTATATCCTTCGCTGCCTGGAGCGCCTCGGCATTGCGTTTCTGCTCGGTAATATCCTCCTTGACCGCCAGAAAATGGGTAATCTCGCCATGCGCGTTGGTAATGGGGGTAATGGAAGCCGACTCCCAGTAGAGTTCCCCATTTTTCTTGCGGTTATGAAATTCTCCCCGCCACTCCTGCCCTTGCAAAATCGTCTGCCACAATGCCGTATAGCGCTCTTTCGATAGCTCGCCCGACTTGAGAATGCGGGGGTTTTTGCCCACCACTTCGGCCAGGGTATAGCCGGTGGTGCGGGTAAAGCGAGGGTTGACATACTCTATGATGCCATTGGTATCGGTAATGACAATGGAGATAGGGCTTTGTTCGACCGCGCGGTAGAGCTTGCGCACCTCTGACTCGCTCTTGGCCAGCGCTTGCTGGACCTGGTAGCGCTCGACGGCGGCCCCAATAATGCCCGCCGCCACGCGGATAGCGTCTACTTTCGCCGATGACCATTCCCGGTCGGCATTCAAATCGTCAAACCCGACATAGCCCCACCAGCGGTTGCTCACAAACACGGGCACCAGCGCAATAGAACGCATCCCCGTTTCTGCAAGAAAGGCCTGTTCCTCTTCGGGAAAGGTTTTGCTATTGCCCTGCACCGGTTCGCCCTGCTCTAACAGGGCCCGCCATCGGTGGGGCAGGGCCTCTGGTACGGTTGAAGGCATGGTATCAGAGGCAACCCAGATACAGGATTGTTGCATTACCGGCGTATACACGCCCGCATCGTGCTCGACCACATAGACCCGGCATACCCGCGCCACGCGCCCCAGACGTTGCAACAATTCCTGGATGTTCTGGTGCAACTGCGACACGCGCAAAAACTGTTCGGCCGCAAAGCCGACGGCTTCCAGGATGGCGTCGCGGCGTTGCAGTTCCTCTTCAGCGCGGCGGCGTTCGGTAATATCGCGGGCAATACCACACAGCACCGGGCGACCGTTCCAGGTAAAGGTGCCAATGGCAATTTCAACGGGAAATACGGCCCCATCTTTCGTTTTATGCCAGCGGATTGGAACGCGCAGCTCTTCGCCATCTCGACTTTGCACAATCGTGTGCCACGACTTTTCCGGCTCGGCGCTCACGTCCAGCGCATTGAGCGAGAGGGACTCCTGGCGTGTATACCCATACACGCTTTGCCAGGCGTCGTTGACATCGAGAAACTGCCCCGTCTCAATATCTACCAGCGAGATAGCATCCTTCTCGTGGGAAAAGAGTAACCGGTATTTCTCTTCGCTCTCGCGCAGCCACCCCTCAATACGGCGGCGCTCGGTAATTTCCGTTTGTAGCGCGTTGTTGGCCTGGACAAGCTCCTGGGTACGCTCTTGCACGCGCATTTCCAGGCGTTCCTGGGCTTCGCGCAAGACCCCTTCGGCTTCCTTCCGCTCGGTTATATCCATCAACGCCACCTGAGTTGCGGGCCGCCCCTGAAACAGCATCAACACCGCCGACAAGGCGACCCACCGCACCGGCCCATCTTTGCGCACCAGCCGTATCTCATAGCTGTTGGGCACATCTCCCCCAGAGAGCCGCTCATGTTGGCGTTGCCACGCGAAGGCTTGATCGTCCGGGTGGATCAAGCCGCGCACCGCGTCCGGTTCCAGGGCCAGCAACTCGTCAATGGGGTAGCCGACAATGGCGGCCGCCGCGGGATTGGCAAAGACAATGCGGAAGTCTTGAAAGACAATCAAGCCTTGTAACGAGTGTTGTACCAGGGTGTAGTAGGCCTCTTCGGCGCGCACCCGCTCGGTAATGTTGGTGGCGATACCCCCCACCGCATACACGCTCCCAAGCGAATCGTACATCGGAAACCGGATGGTGAGATAGGTTTGTTTTCCCTCTGAGGACGTAATCGTCTCTTCAAACTCCATCACCTGGCCGGTTTGCAATACCTGCAAATCTTCTCCCCGCCACTGCTTCGCCAGTTCGTTGGGAAAGACGTAATCTTGCCGCCGGCCAATCACCTTTTCCCGCTCAAGCCCAAATAAGTCGAGCAAATGTTTGTTGAGCAACAAGACCCGCCGTTCGCGGTCGGTCACAAAGATACCGGTGGGCGAATGGTCAAGAATATCGTAGAGCAGCGATTGGCTCTGGCGCAGGGCCTCTTCCATCACCAGCAGTTCTGAAACATCCCGAATAATACCGGCCACGGCCTGGGGGGTTCCTTCGGTATCATACATAGCCATCGCAACGAGCTGGCCTTGAAACGTTGTGCCATCAGCGTTGCGATTGGTCAATATGCCCCGCCACGACCCATGCACCACGGTATGCGCAATAAGCGAGGCGAGATAGTCCGGGTCTTCATCGAAGATGTCGGCGTAGGGCATACCAATCATCGCGTCGCCATAGCCCATCATGGTGCGGCTGGACGGGTTGGTATAGGTGAGCTTGCCCGCCATGTCGGTGACCCCAATATAGTCCGCGGCATTCTCGATAATCGCTTCAAACACCTGCAAGCGCTGCTCATGCTCCTGCCAGGCCGTCACATCAATGCCACAGGCCCACCCCCACCACTCCGGGTAGTCGGCCGGGGCGGGGAGGCTTGTCCAGGCAATTGCTCTGGTTACCCCATCCTGTGTCGTGAGGCGAGACACCAACGGTGCGGCGGGGGGCTCAGCAGCGGCGCGTTCGGTGCAGGCGTCTATAAGGCGCTGGCGTATGTCCGGGTTGGGAAAGAGCCACGCAAGCGTCTGGGAGTCCGCGGGTATCTCGTCGGCGCTATACCCCGATACCCGCGCACTTTCCTGGTTCCAGAAGACAATGCGCCCTTCCTGATCGAATGCCACCAGCAACACCGGTAATAAGTCCAACGTAGAGCGACAGGCCGCGTTGTACGGCTGTTGTTGCTGTTCTAGCGCCGCCACCCGCTGCCGCAACCGGGCATTCTCGCGCTCCAATGCGGCATAGTGTTCGCTCAGTTCTACCATGGCTCTCGCCTCCCTATCCGTCTCAAGCCCACCCCCACATAGTCCAACGCCAGGACAGGTGGTATTGCCCTCATAGAATCAACGTTTCTTGACAGGGCGTATTGCTGTTTGTAAACCAGTATAGCACAGGAAAAAGTCCCTTCCCAGAATAGGCAAAACCACCATCAGCGCCGATGGTGGTTGCTGCAACCAGCGGCGTGGCCGGTCGCCACCAGGAGCCATACCACGCGGCATGTATCTGGCATCCTCATCACTAAACGGGGGCAGGTACTACGCCGGCCCCACCGTGGATTGTGCAAATGCATAGGCAATACCATCCTGCAAGGTACTCTGTGTGACGATAGTACGCAAATCTACCCCTATATGTACCAGCGATTGCGCCACTTCTGGACGAATACCAGTCAGGATAACGTCCGTACCAAGCAATTTGACGGCCCGGGCGGTACGGACAAGCGCGTTGGCGACATGGGTATCTACGACAGGCACACCGGTAATATCAATAATGGCTATTCTGGCGCGGTAGTGATCTATGCCTTGCAAGAGGGCATGCATCATCTTCTCGGCCCGCGCACTATCCACACTGCCAATAAGCGGCATGGCAACGACATGGTCGGCCAGGGGGAAGAGGGGCGTAGAAAGCTCGTTTAACAATGCTTCCTGGGCCTGGATAACTTCGGCCTGGAGCTCGGCGGCGCGGTGTTTCTCCTGGCGTACCGCGGCCAGGCTCTGGCGCATCTGGGCCGTCATATCGTTAAAGGTTTCGGCAAACACGCCAATTTCGTCGCGCGATTCTACCGGCGCGGCGGCGTCCAGATTGCCGCCGCGAATGGTGGCCGCAACCGTTGTGAGACGATGGATGGGCCCGCTGATGACGTGCCAGAAAACGTAGGCCAGCACAAGCCCAAGCACCACGGCCACCGCCCCGCCGATAAGGGTATACTGGCGTCCGCTCAGCAAGCCCGCGCGCCCCTGGTCAAGGTCGTACACCAGGGCCTCTTGCTGGTTTGCGCTCATCTCTTGTAGCAGGTTCCCCATCGTATTGGCCAGCGGTAGCGCCTCGGTTCGGAATAAATGGAGATCTTTGCGCCATTCCGCACTATCCAGCACGGCAAATACTTCGGTGGGCACTTCTTCAAAAAAGGCTTTGCGATTCTTTGTCAGCGTGTCTAGCATGGTTTGCTGCTCTTTTGTGAGCAGGTCGCGCTGGCGCACCAGGTTTTGCCAGGCGGTATGGTTAATCGTTGCGTTGGCTTCATATTCAAAGTGGCGAAAGTTTGGGTTGCGCGTTGTGACATAGCCTCGCAACCCGGAGAACATGCTGGTAAAGGAATTTTGAAAATCGGTCATATCATCCAGCAACGCGCTATTTTCTGGCGACGCGGGCCGTACCACCTGGTTTTGTATCATCTGGTTGATACTGAGCCGAATAGCGCTCATATGTTGTGCGCCTTCGGTATTGAGCCAGGCATAGGCCGGCTCGCGGGCCATCTGGTCATCGCGCAGCAAAAACAGCTCTTCTGGCAGCGCTTTCCACGCGGTAAAGGCTTCTTCAAGCTGGTTCAGACGCGCCTGGTTTTCCGGGTCGAAGCGGGGGGCAAGCGCCCTGAGCGCGTCGAGATCGGCTTCAAAGGCCGCTTCAGATTGGGCGTATTGTTCGCGCAGTTCCGGGTCGCCAAGCGCCAGATAGCCGCGCACATTGCCGGACATCTGCAACAGATCGGCCCGCGCATGCGACGACGCCAGCGCCACCGGTACGCGCAAGTCGCCGGTTCGTTCTATGGAGATTATAGCGCTGCGACTGGTGATATAGTTGACCGCTACCACCAGGAGCGTCAACACAATCATAAGCCCGAATCCGACCGCGAGTTTTGTTCCTATCCGAAATGACCCAAGAAAGATATGGCGTGGTGTTGGGGCTGGTGTGTGTTCTGGTGTTCTATCCGCAGACATGCCAGGCCTTCCTCCCTCTCTCATACCCCAAAACTATCTACTCCCTGTTTAAACGACGCTACAGACTATCGTTATCCCATTCAAACATTCAGCGCCTTGCGAAACAGCATCACATCAATAATCCCATTGGGATAATGGTCGAGCACCACCATAATGCCGTCGCGCCTGCGCCAGATGAAACCGGGGACAAACCCCATAATGAGCAAGACGGCGCTCAAGGCTCCGTTCAAGGGGTATTGTTGGGGGCTGACAAGCGATAGGGTGATCAACGCGAAGAAGAGCCCGAACACGGCTCCCTGAACGACTTGTAGCAGCAGAATACGCTTTTGCACTTGCCGATAGGCGTAGAGGTAGGCCAGCACCCACCAGCTTTGGACCAGCGTAATAAACGCCGCCAGCACTATTAGAATCGTCATACGCTCCCGTTTTCCTTTCTGATAGGGTTGGTTTGCCCACCCATTGTTTCTCTCCTCCCCCCCGTCTCCTGGTCGCCTTGCCACCCCGCGGGGCTTATGGTTGTGGCGGTGTACGCCCGCGGCCGGCATATTCGCCAAGCAGCAAGACCACCTCTGGTACTGTGAGCAGCACCAGAAATTCGGTGCGGGGATTGTAGCTTTGCACACAGTTCATCGCTTCTGCGGCAATATCGGTGCCGGTGAGCTCTGGATGTGACCCGAAGAAGTCACACGTCTGCGCCGATGTGACATAGTATTGTCGGCCATCAGAGGTCACCACGACGATGCCGCGCCCCAATGTGCGATAGCCCCACCTGGCCGTCTCGGCCAGGGCCTCTGTTGAAATCTCTTGCATACATACTGCTACTTTCTACGTGTTCAAATGTACCCGAACGTACGCTTTGCACACCGACTGAAATTCTTACTTCCACCTGCACCGCCCGCTCAGGCGCGGGGCTTACACGCAGTCCATAAGCGTGTTTTCCGTCCCGACGTAGCCACTGCCGGGGACGGTTGGTGTCAGGCCCCAACAAGCCGCATACCTTCGTCTCGAATATTCTTCGCCGCGTTTACATCCCTGTCCAGTATGGTGCCGCAAGCAGGACACACCCACACCCGATCTGCCAGTGTCAAATCGGGGTTGATATACCCACACCCGTTGCACGTTTTGCTGGAGGGATAAAACGGGTCTATCAGCACCACCCGTTCCGCCTTGTATCCCATCTGGCGGGTGATCTCGCTGAACGCGGCATCCGCAATCGCCCGCGCCAGCTTGTGGTTCTTCAGCATGCCCACCACGTTGAGCGTTTCCAGGGCGATGATGCTGGCTTTCGCTGCAAGGCGGGTCGTCATCTTGTGGATAGCATCCGCCCGCAGGTTGGCGATCCGATAGTGCAGACGCGCCAGTTTGTGCTTCGCTTTGTACCAGTTCTTGCTTCCCT
>DAOTUK010000074.1:0-8717 GCA_034437375.1 Chloroflexaceae bacterium
AGCATTGCTTCGCGGCTCACCGGCTTTGCTATCGCGGTGAGCGCTCCGAGCATCACGATGTTGGCGGTAATCTTATTCCCCAGATCTTCGGCTATTTGCGTGGCACATACGGTATAGGTCTTCCGCGCAACCTCATGATCAATCACCAGGTCGGGGTCAACGATGACCACGCCGGTTTCTTTCAGATCGCCCTTGAATTTGTGAAAGGCCTCTTGCGACATAGCGACCAGAATGTCTGTTGACACAATCCGCGGGTAGCCGATAGCCTTGTCGGAGATAACCACTTCAGAGCGGGCTGCGCCGCCCCGCGCTTCGGGCCCATACGACTGCGTTTGAATGGCGGTGAGCCCATCGCCGGTGGCGGCGGCTTTGCCAAGTACATGCCCGGCCAGCACCACACCTTGCCCACCAAACCCACAAATGCGCACTTCTAATCTCATACACGCCTGCTTTCTCTACTTGCTACATATTGACGCGGATAGCATAACACGCCCGCGCCAGCTCTACAAGCTCTTCATAATTCCACGTTTGCATATCGGTGACACGCAAGGCGTAATGGGTTGGTATCCCTTCCAACCCATTGTAGACGCCACTGATAGCGCCAGCCATTGCGGCCGTGGTGTCTACGTCGCCCCCCGCCGCAATGGCGGTACATACCGTTTCCCAATAGTCGCCCGGTGAGCGCAGGAAGGCGTACAAACTCCACAAGACGCTGCTGGTCACAAAGCCGGAAATGCCGCGCATTTGCCCGGCATATTCTGGCGCTACCCCCACATAGGCAATATCCTGTACAGCTTGTTCCGGCTCCATCAGTACCCACTCGCCCAGGCGTTCAATCCCATTGGCCAGCACTCCGTCGAACGAACGAACCCACCGCGCCAGTTGCTCCCGAAAGTCGGGGTATTCTGGCGATACGCCCCGCAAGACCAGCGCCACGGCTCCGGCAATCGCCACGGCCCCCGCCGAGCAGCGGGTATCCTGGTGGGTTATGCGTCCCTGGTCGTGCGCCACCTGTAACAGACGCTCGGTATCATCAAAGAACAGCAATCCCACTGGCGCGGCCCGCATGGCGCTGCCATTCCCCGCGTCTGGTGGGGGGGTGCCCGCCGCATCCCAGGTGGCCCCGTGGATTATGCGCCACGCCGCCGCCGCAGTGGCCCGCCCGCCTCCGATAATGGTATGCTTTTCAAACAAGGCGGCAATACGTTGGGCATAATCTTTCGGGTTAAAGTCGTGGTTGGCCACAAAACTGCGCATCAACTCGCGGGCCAGTTGCGAATCGTCGGAATATTGGCCCGGCGCAAAATTGCCCCCTACATGGCACGATGTCCTCTGGGGTACCTTCTCGGCCCGCAAGGTCTTGTTGACATACTGTTGACAGATGGCCGGCGCGGCCCCTTCGACCACAAAGCCAAGCGAATCTCCAACACATTGCCCAATCAAGCAGCCGGTAAACTGGCTTTCATGCGGAAGATTCATCCTTCACCACCCTGTTGTTTATCACGTAAGCGGGCCATTTCTGCCTCCATCTCGCGCAAGCGCTGCTCTGCTGCTTCGGCTCGTTTGCGCTCTTCCAGCGCGCGTTGCTTCTCTTCCGCCCACTGCTCGGCGTATTCCAGCGCGCGTTGCTTCTCTTCTTCCCACTGTTCGGCGTATTCCTGCGCGCGCCCTTGCTCTTCTTCCCAATAGGCCATATAGGCCCGTGCTCGCTCCTGCTCTTCTTCCCAATAGGCCATATAGGCCTGCGCGCGCTCCTCAGCTTCGGCGCGGGCCCAGGCTACCTCTTCATATCCGGCGTAGGGCTCGTTCTCTTCGTCGAACCAGGCTACCCAGGAGTCGAGCGGCCCCAACCGCATCCCGACTGGCGCTAACCACGCGCCCCCCTGCGGGTCGGTTGGTATCGGCGCATAGGCGCTACCCTGCAAGCGATAGAAATAGATTGCGGGAGGCTCTCCCGCGTGGCGGTTGGCCTCGTCAATGATTACATAGAAGGGCACGCCTATCTGGGCATATTGTCGAAACTTGTTCCGCTCTCGTGTGCTGTTTACATCTAGCACCCGCGTAGCTTTCGACGTTACCTCGATGATTAGCACCGGTTCGCCGCCCAATTCGCGCAACCGAAAACTGCCCTTCCCCGGATGTTCGCGGACACCGCGGAATACGGCAATGTCGGGCCCATGCGCCTTCATCCCCGCGATCCCCCACTCGACCAGTACGTCATACAGCACCAGCGCGGATGGATCGTCACGTAGACGCAAGCGCAGCACATTATACAAATAGATGCATAGTTTGACATGATCGTTACTTTGCAGCACGTAATCCTCCATCTGGGGGTGTAACACATCTTCCAACGTGAGCGGTACCTGTACTAGATCTTCGCTCCCATCCGCTTGCTGCTGCCACACATACCGCCACCCATACATGAAGGGGTTGTCGGGGGGGGGGATTTCTGGATATTCGGTTGTTTCTTCGAGCACTTCTTCTGGAACCATATGCATACCCATGCCCATCTCCTTAATCTCGCCGGCCCTGGTACCCAACATTTTAGTACACAGCAACCCGTTCTGGCAACACCCGCCCCTAAAGACACGAAAAGCGGGAGGTACGTTCCCCTCCCGCCCAACCTGTCGGCCTTGTCGTCCTGGTTATGCGGCCTGGCGTTCCTCGGTCAACGTGATACGGAGTGTTTCCAACTGCTCTTCCATCTCGTCGGTAAAGCTGCGCTTTTCGGTATCCTGAAAAACGCCTATCTTGATTTTGCTTTGCAAAGCGCGTTTCTCTTCATACGAGCCGAAACGCTCAATGCGGGCATAATCATCAATTAAGATAACGTTGTCGCGGTACCATTGCCAGCACGCCTCTATCGTGCGCAATTTGTTGCGCCGCCCATACGCGGTCGGGCAGGGGGCCAGCAATTCGACAAAAGCAAAGCCGCGCTTCTGGATGCCCGCTTCAATAGATTTGATTGGCTGATAGGGGTAGGTCACGGGCCAGCGGGCTACGTAGGGCGCTCCAATCACTTTGGCGACCTCGCTCATATCAAAGGGGTGTTCGGCGCTACCGTAGGGGGTGGTGGTGGTAATACTGCCCAGTGGGGTGGTGGGGGCCATTTGTCCGCCGGTCATACCATAGGTAAAGTTGTTGACGGCAATGACGGTCAAGTCAATGTTGCGGCGGATGGCGTGGATGAAGTGATTACCGCCGATGCCGGCGCAGTCGCCGTCGCCGGTAAATACAATCACGTTGAGATCGGGGTTGGCGACCTTCACGCCGGTTGCAAAGGCGAGCGCCCGCCCGTGGGTGGTGTGCAGGCCGTCGGCGTTGATATAGCCCGGCAACCGCGACGAACAGCCGATACCCGACACAAAGACCGTCCGGTCTACATCCAGGCTCAGATTTTCCATGGCCCACAGCGTATACTGCAACACATTGCCAATACCGCACCCATCACAAAAGATGGTCGGGAACATCGAATCGCGCAAATATTTCTTGCGTAGCTCATCAGCGCTTTTAATCATGCTACCTTCTCCAATGCTGCTAAAATCTCGCCCGGTGTGTGTATCTCTCCGCCTATCTTCGGTAAGGAGACAATCTCACACGTCCCGGCTACTACTTCCCGAATAGGATGGATCATTTGCCCCAGGTTCATCTCTGGCACGACCATGACCCGTACGCGCTCGGCCCACGCGCGTACGACCTCTTCTGCAAAGGGCCAGATGGTAACAAGCCGCAGCATACCTACCTTCAAGCCCCGGGCCCGTGCTTGCTCCAGCGCATCTTCACACGCCCGCGCCGTAATGCCATAGCTCACGATGGCAATATCGCAATCATCCGCGTATGACTCAACGTAAAAGGTCATCTCGGAACGGTGCGCCTGTATCTTGTCAACGAGCCGTTGAATAAGGTTTTGATGTATTTCTGGACTATTTGTGCGTGGCAACCCGGCTTCGTTATGCGTCAACCCCGTCACGTAGGTGTGATAGCCAGCGCCGAAGGGGGCAAATTCTGGGATGAGGCTTTCGGTGTGGGGGCCGGCGCGGAAGGGAACATAATCCTCCTTGCTGGACGTCACCAGCACGCGATCCACGATTTCTACCTCTTCAACCTCTGGCACGACCACCTTTTCCTGCATATGCCCAATTTCGGCGTCAATGTAGACCAGTACCAGCGTGCGGAACTTTTCGGCGAGATTGAAGGCGGTGATGGTATACTCCATCGCCTCTTGTACCGAGTAGGGGTAGAGCATGATGATTTCGTGGTCGCCGTGGGTGCCCCACCGCGCTTGCATCATATCGCCCTGCGCGGGCATCGTCGGTTGGCCGGTGGAGGGCCCCGAACGCTGCACATTCACCAGCACACAGGGCGTCTCGCTCATTATGGCGTAGCCCAGGTTTTCCTGCATCAGCGAAAAGCCGGGGCCTGATGTGGCGGTCATCGCCTTGGCCCCCGTCCAACTGGCCCCGATAACCGCGCCCATACTGGCTATCTCGTCCTCCATCTGGATATAGCGTCCGCCTAGACGCGGCAGATAGCTGGACATCCCTTCGGCTATTTCGGTGGCCGGCGTGATGGGATAGCCCGCGAAGAAGTTGCACCCCGCCAGCAGCGCCCCATACACACACGCCATATCGCCGTGGATAAAGTCTACCTTTTTCCCTAATGCCTGGCGTACCAGTACTTGATCCATTCCCGCTTCCTCTCCGATGCTTCAAACGTACGTATTCATACCTGGGAGCGCGGGCACATCCCGGCCCGCTCCAATGCGAGCGAGACGCGCGCGCTCCCAGGGGATTCTCCCCAATGTGAACCATACCTTTTCAACGCTTGCTCACTTGACCACGACTAATTCCGGCGCATCAATGACGGTAATGGCAAAGTCCGGGCACACCAGTTCACACATGCGGCAACTATTGCAGCGGTGATCGTCTACCAGTTCTGGCGGGTGGATACCCCGCTTGTTAAAGCGCGTCGAGAACTGGAGCGCCTGCCGCGGACAATTCACAATACACAGGTTACAGCCTTTGCACCAATCATCGTTGACATAGATCATACGCAATCACCAACCCTTCGTTCCTGAGATTTAGACCAGAATATCCAGGTGGCGCTCTATCGCTTTGCGCCCGCGATACTCCGGCAACAACATCGGCGCAAGCCGCTCCGGCTTTACCCCCGCGTCCTGCAACATCTGCACATACTGGTTCAGGTGCGACAGCGATAGCCCGTCTACCTGCGCCGTTTGTTTAGCATAGCGGGCCGCGGCGATCCCCGCCCGCATCCCAAACACGTTAAAGTCTAGCAGCGAGTTGCCCATCAGGCGGTTTTTGCCATGCACGCCGCCGCTCACTTCGCCGCCGGCAAAGAGGCCCGGCACGCCGGTAAAGCCATTCGTATCAATGGTGACCCCGCCATTTTGATAGTGTAGCGTGGGGAAGACCAGGATGGGGTCGGCGGTCATGTCAATGCCAAAGCGTTGGTACATCCGCCACATCGCCGGCAGCGCCTTTTTGATGGTGCCCTCGCCGTGTATCAAGTCTACCATGGGCGAGTCGAGCCACACCCCGCGCATACCGGTAGGCGATTCGACGCCCTTTTCGCGGTGGTAACACTCGCGGATAAAGGCGGCCGACTCGACGTCGCGGGGTTCGAGCGGGTAGACAAACAGTTCGCCATCGTAATTGACCGGCGCCGCCCCCAGGCCGCGCACCTTCTCGGTAATGAGCAGGCCGGCTATCTGCGGCGGGAAGACGGCTCCCGTCGGGTGGTACTGCACTGAGTCCAGGTCTACCAGGCGGGCCCCCACGCGATAGGCCAGTACCAGACCGTCGGCGGTTGCGCCGTAGTGGTTGGTGGTGGGGAAGCCTTGCATATGCAGGCGGCCAAACCCGCCGGTCGCAAGAATCGTCGCTTTGGCGCGGACAATCAGGTATTCTTTGGTTTCCAGATTGAGCAGCACGGCTCCGACGACGTGCCCCTGGTCGTTGGTCAACAACTCTAGCGCGGGGGCAAACTCGACCACGGGTATTTCCAGGTTGCGGGCCTCGTCGCGGATAACGCGCATAATTTCCAGGCCGGTATAGTCTTTGGCGGAATGGAGCCGCTTGCGCGACGTACCGCCGCCGGGGTTCTCAACAAAGTTGCCATCCCCGTCCTTGTCGTACATTACGCCAAGCTCTTCGTGCCATTTGATAATGCGGGGTGCGTCGGAGACGAGCGCTTTGACAAGCTCCGGCTGGTTGGTAAAGTGTCCGCCGCCCATGGCGTCCAGGTAGTGGATAACCGGCGTGTCGTTCTCGCGGTCGGCGGCTTGAATACCGCCCTGCGCCATGGTCGAATTGGAATCGCCGTGGCGGAGCTTGGTCGCTATCAGCATGCGTTCCGGGTGGATGCCCTCTTTTGCGGCCCAGAGCGCCGCGACCGTGCCGGCGCCGCCGCCCCCAAGGATGAGCAGGTCTACATCGTAATCAACCGAGGTTAGCGGCAGATCGGACGAGATGAGCGGGCTGGCTTCCAGCATGTCGGCCAACTCGTGGTTAATGACCATATCCTTGCTCGGGCCAAACGTCAGCGGACGCTTTTGCTCCTGCTTGAAATCGGGGTGGTGTTCGTGCAGTAACACCTCCCGCTCGGCCAGACTCATGGGCGGATAGGAGCGTTCGAGCCGTGCTGCTCGGGTCTGCTCCACCCGCTCAATGCTCTCGCGCATGTAGTCTGGGTAGCCTCGGATTATCTTCATAAGCCTTTACCCCTCTCCCACTGGCTCTATCACGCGATGCTCATAGCGTCGCTTCAAATCGGCTAACCCAAGCCCGGTCATTTCTTCAAGCTCCTGGTCATACACGCCTTGTTCCAACTCTGCCACCCGCGTGGCCAGGTGGCCCGACCGCGGCGCCAGTTGCGTTTCGTAGACGCGCCGCACCAGTTGTCCTACGTGGTAGTGCTTGATGTCGGCCGGACAGCGGCTTGAGCATAGCCCACACTGGATACAGTCAAACGAGAGTTGCGCTGCCCGCGCTACGTTGCCGCGCAAGGCGGCTTGCACATAGTCCATGACGCGGATATTTTGCGGGCACGATTTGGTACATGTATTGCACGACACACACCGGGCGATTTCTGGATAATACCGCAAAACGACATTATCCGTCAATGATAGCTCGTTGATGTCGTAGATACTCTTGAGGGCCGGTACAAAGGGTATCTGTACCAGGTACATGCCCTCTTCGACCAGCGTTTGACAGGCCAGCGCGGAGTAGAGCTTGTAATCGTTTTCTTTGCGATACACCGTTGAACAGGCCCCGCAGAAGCCGGCCCGACAGCCACAGCCGCGCACCAGTTTATACCCCGCATATTCCACCGCCGCCATAATGGTGAGCACGTTGGGCACGCGGTATTCTTTGCCCATCAAGAAAATGCTCACTTTTGGCGTTTTTGCATCAAATCCACTTTCGGCCGTTGCATGGCGGCCCATTTGCCCATTTGTCTGCACGCTCATACGCGAAACCTGCTACTTTCTACGTGTTCAAATGTACGCGAACATACGCTTTGTACACCTACTGAAATTCTTACTTCCACCTGCACCGCCCGCTCAAGCGCGGGGCTTACACACAGTCCATAAGCGTCTTTTACGTCCCGACGTAGCCACAACCGGGGACGATTGGTGCTCAGGCCCCAACAAGCCGCATGCCTTCGTCTCGAATATTCTGCGCCGCGTTCACGTCTCGTTCCAGGATCGTCCCGCACGACGGGCAGGCCCAGGTGCGGTCGGATAGCGCCAGGTTCTGGTTGATGTGCCCACACCCGTTGCACGTCTTGCTGGATGGATAAAACGGGTCTATCAGCACCACCCGCTCCGCTTTGTACCCCACCTGGCGAGCTATCTCGCTGAACGCGGCATCTGCAATAGCCCGCGCCAGCTTATGATTTTTCAGCATTCCCACCACGTTGAGCGTTTCCAGCGCAATGATGCTGGCTTTCGCAGCCAACCGCGTCGTCATCTTGTGCATGGCATCCGCCCGCAGGTTGGCGATCCGATAGTGCAGCCGGGCCAACGTGTGCTTCGCTTTGTGCCAGTTCTTGCTGCCTTTCTGCTTTCGTGCCAACCAGCGGTTCAGGCGGCGAAGTTTCTTCTGGGCGACGGCGAGGTACTTTTGGTTCTCAAACATCTCGCCGTCGCTATCAACCGCCAACAATTTGACGCCCACATCTACCCCAAGTACCCGTTCTGGGGCCGTGCGGGGCGGGGCCGGACGCTCAACCTGGATACTCACGAACCAGAAGCCCGCCCGATACGACACCGTCGCTCCCAATATCTTGCCCTGGAAGCGGAGCGGCTCGGTCATATTGACCCACCCCAGGCGGGGAATGCGTATCCCGTGCCCGTCAACCGCGAATTTGTCGTTGGCCAGATAGAACGATCCATACCCCTGCTTGCGGGACTTGAATTTCGGAAATCCCACGCGCTTCCCGTCTTTACGTCGTTTACCCTCCTTGCGCTTCGTGATGTCAGCAAAGTAGTTTCGCAACGCCCGATTCAGGTTCGCAAACGCCCCTTCAGGAGCACACTTCGTCGTGAGCATCACGAACGGAAACTCGTCGCGCTTGATGCGATTGAATTGGGTCTTCAGGTCACCCACCAATGGAAGCGTGGTCTGCTCTTTTCGTGCTTGACGCAAGATGGCCACGGCCCAGTTCCAGGCAAAGCGGGCATTGCCTGCGGCCTG
>DAOTUK010000075.1:0-9037 GCA_034437375.1 Chloroflexaceae bacterium
GGCGGGAGCGATAATGTGCCCGTAGCGCAGGTGGTGCGAACGCCAGTCGCCGCGACGACGGGGGCGAAAAAGGCGTTGGGCAATGGGGAGGGCCTGGGCCCCGCTGATACGTACAATGCCGATGCCGCCCTCGCCGGGCGGGGTTGCAATGGCCGCAATCGTATCGTTATACAGCATAGGGCCTCACTGCGTTGGCAAGAGGGTGTCGGGGTCTACCCCCATCTCGCGGAGCTTGGCCGCAAACTGGTGCATCCGTTGTTCGGCTTTGAGCCGTTCGGTGTGCTCCTGCTCGCGCTGCTGCTCGGCTTTGAGCCGTTCGGTGTGCTCCTGCTCGCGCTGCTGCTCGGCTTTGAGCCGTTCGGTATGCTCCTGCTCGCGCTGCTGCTCCAATTCCAGGTAGCTCAAAAAGCGCGTGCCGTCCGGGCGGATGAGCCGCAAATCGAGGCCATCCATCGCAAAGCGAACACCCAGACGGGGGCTAATCCATCCGTCCATCGTTGCAATGGCGCGGAGCCGCCCCCCCTCGCGGAGCCACCCTTCCAACACGCCTTCCTCCGGGTCATACATGTAGTACTCTTCCACCCCATACTGGTCGTAGAAGGCAAGCTTCTGCCGCATTTCGGCCGGGCGATTGCCGGGCGACCGGACTTCAAAGACCACATGGGGGGCGATGCCGGCCTCTTCCCATTGCTTGTAGGAGCCGCGGTACCCTTTGGGGCGACCAAACGCGACCAGCGCATCCGGCGCGCGGCGGATGGTGGGGTACCCCTGCACGGGGTACCAGAGTAAGTCGCCCGCAACAAACACATCGTCCCGATGGTGAAAGAGCGCTTCGAGGCCGCCTTTAATCGTGACGATCCATTCAAACTGCAAGGTATTATCAGCCATGGGTTGTCCATCACTATCGGGGTAGACGATGTCCTGTTCCGTGGCGGTAGGGGCTAGTCTATGCATCTCTCACCCTCCTTTGCGAATACCATCCCTGTTCTCACCATGCCCTCTGGTATCATTATACCGTACGCTGCTATTTCTGCTTCTGGCGTGGGAATAACAAAAGCCACACGCGCAGTATGGCTTTACAATGCTGGTGAGCCCCGGGGGATTCGGAACCAGAACCCACCGATAAGGTTCAAATCGCCTCTATGGGTACTCCCATCGGGGCGAACCGCCGTACGGGTGACATACCTGCGGTGGGAGTATCATACCATGTTCGGTTGATTACCTATCAGTATTCGTGACATCGTGTGCCTTCGCATCACGTGTTCTCGCTGCACGCCTCACCCGTTACTGGTATCAGCCGCTCCCCCGCAACTTACCCTTGTTCCACCAGGGCAGTTCGAGCAGATAGACCCGTACATCGTTTTCGGGACGAACAATCGCAACGATACCTTCTTCCTCTGGATTATAGCTGGTGATATGTTTGCGTAGCGCCGCGCCCCAGTCGGGCTTTTGCTCCTTGATCGTACGCTCGGCGTACCACGACGGGCGGGCCTTGTCGTTCTCTTCCGACAACAGTATCACCAGCGCACCGCGGCCATCGCGCTTGTAGGCTTTGTAGGCCAGTTCGGTCAACTGGGACTTGAGCGCGTAGAGGTAGGCACTATCTACCTGTTCGGGGGCGTTGGATTGGCGCATCAACGTGCGCAAGCGTTGCAAGTTGGGCAACGTGTTGTGCATGGTGGTCACCGGGGTGCGGGCCGTGAGCATCAACAAACTATCGCCAAGCGCAAGCTGAAGCGCTTGCTTGATGAGGCCCTCACGAGCTAACAGCCGTTGGACAACCCCGGTCACGCCCTTTTCTGTGGTAAAGGGTTGCTGCATCTCGCGGTGCATTTCGGCTTGCACCTCCACCATGGTTGCAGGCTTTTGATCCGGTTTTTTTTTCTTCTTTTTTTGGTCACTCATATGGTTTTCTGGTTCTTTCTATGGCACAGACACCAGGCAAACAATACCACACCCTCGTTCAAGAGGCAAATATTCGCAGCACCTATCCTCGCCGCACGCCTCACCTATCACGGGTATTACTCGCGCCGCAACCGGCGTACCAGGCTTGCATAAAACTGGTTGGGGGGGTGGACACGGGCAAAGGTACAGACAGCATTGCTGCGACATACGCATACCTCGTCACCTTCGTAGAGCGGCAAATTTTCGCGCCCATCTACGGCCAGCGTGGCGTGGCGGCAACAATCCATCTCAAGCGACACCACCGAATCTTCATGCAGTACCATGGAAGGAACGGCTGTCAGGTGGGCCGCCACCGGTACCAGCACCAGCGCCCGCGAACGCGGGTCTACCACCGGCCCCCCGGCCGACAGCGCATAGGCTGTTGAGCCCGTAGCCGTCGCCACCAGCACGCCATCGGAACGATACGTCGTCAACGGAATACGGTCTATCTTCACGCTCACGCTCAGAATGCGGCTAATATCGCCACGCGATACCACCACCTCGTTGAGCGCCGTAAACTCGGCTTCTACCGCCCCCTGCCGCTTCAACGTAGTGCGTATGAGGGTACGCCGATCCAGCCACCCGCCCCCCTGTAACAACGTGTGCAACCCATCGTACAAATCTTTGTTGGGCACCATCTCGGCCAGAAAGTTGAGCCGCCCAAGCGCCACCGTGAGAATGGGGATATTGTGGGGAACGGCAATGCGTGCGGCGCGCAACACTGTGCCATCGCCCCCCACAGCTATGAGCAGATCGAGCCCGGCCAACGATTCGACATCCTGGCGCGTATCGGGAGAGGTACCACGCCAGGTTATAATACCTTGCTGATCCAGGTGGTCGGCCAATTCTATCGAGAATTGGGTAGAGGACTCTGACATCGGGTTATAGAGTATGCCTATCTGGTGCATATCATACTCTTCTTGCTTGGCGGGTACTTCTGGCTATTGTACCACAAGCAACGAAATCGTTGGGGGAGATTGGGTGGGGAATTAGAAGATAAGCGATTCGGCCCCGCCAAAACCGCCGCGGGCAATAACCCGTACATGCGGCAAGTTCAAGAAGGGTTCGCGCAGGTCGGCATTGATAGCCTGCTTTGCCAGCGAGGCGACGATACGCCGCGACGTTTGCCAGAGCCGTACGGCCTCGTCCAGGTTGTCCATACGCGACTCAACGTGGCTGAGCAGAAAGAGCGTTTGCCACCAGATACGCTGCGCACCAAGCGCCTCATCTTCGGCAGACGCGGCGCGGAGGATATGCCGCGCAGTCCGTATCTGCCCCATAGCCAGCAGGGCCTGGCCTTTGAGCAAGAGGGCCTCGCTTTTAAAGGAGCGTATCTGGCGCGATTGGAGGTAGTGCAGCAATTGGTCGGTCACGGCGATGACCCGCCCATAGTCAAGCCGAAAGAGGGCCAGTTCTGCTTCGGCCAGCGGCACGTAGATGGGGGCCAGCACAGACTCATTCTTTTCATTGAGCGATTGATAGCTGGCTTCCACCGCCTTTTCAGCCTCCAGCAGGTCGCCCTTCATAATAAATAGCCGCGCCAGCACGGCCATAACCCACGACCGGAAGATGTTGTTATGCTCTTCGGAGCGGGCATAGGCCAGCTCGGCCAGCACCATCCCCATTTCCACATCGCCAAACATACCATAGACCCACCCCAGGTCGGCGCGGGTGCCGATCTGGATACCCAGATTGCCAACCTGTTCGCCCAGGTAGATTGTTTCGCGCATCACCTCAACGGCGCGGTCGGGTTGGCCCAGTTCTAGATAGACGTGCCCGATCATAAACTGGCTCTGGGCCAGGCTGGCGTTATTGTCCATAGCCTCGCTCAAGCGGCGGGCCTCATCAGAAGCGAAAAGGGACTCCTCATAGCGCCCGGTCAAAAAGTGGCCCACCGAGTATTGAGCCAGGTTATCGGCCAGCATGGGCATATTGCCCAGGTCGCGCCAGACCACGCACGCCTCTTCCAACACCGCCTGGCTACGGGCTATCTGGCCATTGACCCGATAGGCGACGGCCAGGTCGTTCAGGATGGAGGCCACCTGCTCTTGCTGCTGAAGCGTACGGGCCAGGGTGAGCGATTGCTCGCCATAGTGAATGGCATCTTCCGGGGGCGCGCCGGTAAAGACCTTCAGCAGCATCAAGCTACAGAGCACTTTCGATTCGGCTCCCTGGTTTCCGAGGGAGCGCGACAGGCGCAGGGCCTCTTCTAGCAACGACTCGCCCTCGTGGGGGTCAAAGGTGGGGTTGGGCGTGGCCCGCAGCGCGGCCAGGGCCATCAGCGCGGCCAGGTTCATCGTATCATCGCCCTTTGTTTCCGCCAGGGCCCGCATTTCGGCGTAGTTGTCCAGCGCCTGATCATACTCTGCCTCTAGCTCCAGGACGCGCCCGCGTTGGGTATAGAGGTGGGTTATCTGGTCGTTGGGGGCGTGGTGGTGGTGGGCACTTTCCAGCGCACGGGTATAGTGGGCTATCGCTTCCGTATTGGCGTAGAGCCGCGCCGCAACGTTGCCGGCCAGGGTGTAATAGTTCTGTGCGCGTTCGTCGTCGGCCTGGGCAAAGTGCTGCGCCAGGATGGGAGCCAGTTCATCCAGGCGTTCGCGGTAGGTTTGCATATACCATTCGGCCAGGGCGCGGTGGATTTGTCGCCTCTGGGCAAAGGGCATCAATTGGTAGACCACCTCCTGGGTGATGACGTGCTTGAACTGGTAGCTGCGCCGCGGGTTGGCGGGTTCGCGCTGGATGAGCGCCAGTTGTTCCAGCACGGTGAGATGGTCACCCAGTTGATCGCGCTCCTCTTTCACCGGGTAGATAGCGTGGAGCACGTCTACAGCAAAGGTATAGCCAATGACGCTGGCCACTTTGAGGGTGAGTTGTTGGGCGGGGGTGAGGCGGTCTATCCGGCTGGTGATGACGCTGTGAATGGTGTCGGGCAGGCTCAGCGACGAGAGGTCGTCGGTATTGGGGGCTATCCAGCACACGCCGTCGGATATGGTGAGCAGGCCGGAGTCGCGCAGGGTGTAGGACATTTCTTCGGTGAAGAGGGGGTTTCCCTGGGCTTTTTCATAGATCAGTGCTGTAACTTCTTCGGGCGCACGTGCCACGCCAAGACGCTGGCATACCAGCTCGTAGGTTTCGTTGCGCGAGAGTGGGAGTAGCCGTTGCCAGCGGGTGCGGGGCAATTCGGCCAGGGTGCGGTAGGCTTCGGGGACGGGGTCTGCCAGGGGACGTACGGCTACTACCAGCAGCACGGAGGGCATATGCTGGCTGATGGAGAGCACCAGCGACCAGGAGGCCGAGTCGAGCCAGTGGGCATTTTCGACAATGACGACCGAGGGCAAGCGCGAGAGGAAGAGGTGGAGCACCTGGAGCAGGAAGGTGCGGGTTGCGTCGGCCAGGGCTTGCCCGCTCAGGCGATGGGTATATTCGTTTTCGGGCATTTCAAGCGGCAAGACGGCGTTTAGCAAGGGCAGTTGCTCGCTGAGCGAAGGTTCGGCGGCCAGCACCGACTGGATGTGCTGGCGGCGCTCTTCGGGGTTGCTATATTGATCCAGGTCAAACAACTGGCTAAAAACCCTGCGCCAGGCGTAGTAGGGGGTGGAGGACTCGATGGCGTCTCCCACCCCCGTGAGGGTGCGAATGCCTATCATATCGGCGTGGGTCTGCAACTCTTCGACCAGGCGCGACTTGCCCATACCCGCTTCGCCCTCTATCACCAGCACCAGCGCCTCGCCATGGTCGCTGCCGCGCTCGCGTCTGCGCCAGACAAGCTGAAGTTGCGCGGCCAGCAGCGAACGCTCGTTGACGCGCCCGACCATGGCTCCATGGGGGCGGATGATATTGGTTATCGGCTCACGGGGGCAGTAGACTTCCACCGGGGCGGCCTTACCCTTCACATCCAACGGGGTGTGCGCTTCAAAGAGCATGCGCGAATTGGCGGCGTGGTAGGTGGCCGCGTCGCACACAATACACTCTGCGGCCGACTGCATCAACCGCGCCGCCAGATTGACAATATCGCCCAGGATGGTATATTCGCGGCGGTGTTCGTTGCCCACAATACCACAAAACGCCCGCCCGGTGGTCACACCAATGCTATAGCGCATACCGATAGCGTATAATTCGGCTTGCACGGCCATAGCGGCCTGAACGCCGCGTACGGTGTCGTCTTCGTGCGAGAGGGGCGGCAACCCAAAAACGGCAATAAGCGAGGCGCCCTTCTCATCTACGCTAAACTTGTTGACGCTTCCTTCGTAGCGGTAGAGGGCATTCTGAATGGCGCTCACGCCGCGCTGTATCTGTTCCAGGGGCAACCTGTCCTCGCTCAAGTCGGGCAGGTTGATAAAGAGCACGGTTATGAGCCGCAGTTCGGCAAGCCAGTTTCCCTGGCCTGCCGAAAGGCGCGTCAAAACCACATCGGGGATGTAGGTACGCAGCGCCGCTTCCATATCGGCGCTCAGGCTCATGGGATAGGTGCTTGCAATAGGGCTTGTCTCGCGCATAGATTCCAGACAGACAGCCATGGGTTTTTGAATAGCCCGTGCTGCTGGCTCCGTACGGTTGCCGCCTACTTCAGCATGGCGTTCGGCAACGTTGTGCCCATTGCAGATATGTGCAACCAGGGCCCAGGCCTCTGGCGACAAAACGACATCGCCGGGTCTGGCCCACTGTTCCGCGCTCATCACCTGGCGCACTGGTTCGCCTGTGACAAGCCAGAGCCAGCGTTCATAGACGCCTCCGACGTGGGACAGACGCACAGTGCCAACGCCAATACTGGTGCGGATGTCCAGGTGGGCCTGCTCGGTCAGGCGCTGGTCTTGAAAAAGCTCTTGCAGCGCAAGCCCACACTGCGCAGCCCGACAAACCATGCTGGTTGGGTCGCCACCTACCCGGGCTACCGGCCAGAGGGCCAGGAGCGCGTCGCCGGCAAAGGTGACCACATCGCCCCCCAGAAAGAGGATCAGGTTTATGAGCTCGTTAAATTTGCTGTTGAGAAAGGTATTCAGTTCTTCGGCTCCGTGGGGGCCGGCGCGGGCCAACTCTTCGGCAAAGCCGGTAAAGCCGGAGAAATCGGCAAAGAGGACGGCCGCGGGGACTTCTTCTTCGTGGGGAGCGGTCAGCGGCAAGGGGTGGTCAATCAGACGACGCACAACCAGCGTTGGAACGTAGCTGGCCAGGGTTTGCAGGACATTTCCTATCATAGCTCTCTCCGCCCGGTGATTATACCAGCGCTACCACAACAAACGAAGGAATACCAGAGATTTTGCCAGGAGACCAGGGATGGCGGTTATTCTATCAAACGTTCAGTTCATCTCAGTATAGGCGGGGGGCGTATGGGCGTCAAGCCCCAATAAGGGCCTATTAAGGTAGAGGCGGGATGCGGGAGGCGGGAGGCGCGAGACGCGACGCGAGACACGACGCGAAGGGAAACAGGATGGCTCCCGCTTGTTAGCGAGCCAGCGCCGTGATGCCGCGTTGGGCCGAGAAGAGGATACCGCGCAAATCCTGATCAACAGGCCAGGCCCAGATTTGCGAGGCGCTGTGGCGCGCCAGACTGGCCGGGCCACGCGGGCCGGGGTCGGCGTGTTTCACAAAGACGTAGATGAGGGTATCACCCATCGCAAGGGCCTGGCCTAGCGTGCCCGTGCTGACGCCTTCGGCGAGGACGGTATCGCTGCCGGTGGCGTCGCGCTGGTAGAGGGTATAGGGGTGAACCAGGGTACTGGGGCAGGGGGTGGACAGGTAGAACAGCGAGCCGTCGTCGCCCCAGGCCAGCGGACGGTTCCAGTAGCCCTCGTCAATCACATCTTGTTCGACACCATCGGAATCGAGCAAGAGCAAATCGGCGCCGGGCTCGTCGGCCCGCCAGGCCTCAACCGCAATCATACGACCATCGGGCGAGACAAGCGGCTGGCCAAGTTGCTGGTAGCGGTAGAGTTCGTCTACGACTTGAATGTCTGCGCCGATGTCTTTTTCGACCCCCTGCGCTATATCCAGCAGAAACAGGGTATTGCGCGTGTCCGGGGCGCTGGCCGCGTATACCAGGCGGGTATCGTCTATCCACTGGGGCCCGAAGCGATTCCACCCGCCCCCCAACGCGACGATGGGCAACGGAGCGGCCAGCGTGTCATCATCGGTCGTCGGGGCCGTAGCGGTAATAATGGTCGTCGCGGTCATGCTGGTGGTGCTCGAAACCGGCACGATTTTGATGCTGCTGCGGGGCGGGGCCACACCCGTTTCATCCACGCTAAAGGCAATCATTGTGCCGTCGGGGCTGAAAGCCGGGGCCGCACAGTTGACACTGGCCCCCGCAATCGGTTGCGGGTCGCTGCCGTCGGTCTGCATCATCCAGAGCGCCCCCGGTACCACAGCCTCGCCTTCCGCAGGGTTGATGCCGGGCTCCTGGGTACGACAGAAGGCGATGTGCTGACCATCGCGGCTCACGGTCAGGGCCGTTTCCACCTCTGGCGATTGGGTCAGGCTGATAACGTCTGACCCATGGATAGCCCATATATCGTCGTCGAGCAGGAAGAAGAGCGGGTCGGGTGTTTCGACATCGCCCCCACCGGCGGGAGTACTGAACAAATCGGGCTCCATATCAAACGCCGAAGGACGCGCTACCTGTATCCGAAGTTGTGTTTGTTCGCGTGAGGTACGCAACTGGTAGATGGTCGGCTCTTCCAGGGCCAGGAGCATGGTCGCGCCAGCGGCCGCTTGCAGACTGCTGCGGAAGGTTACCTGGTCAACCACTCTGGTATTGGTAAAGGTGTGCGTTGCGGTAATCGGAGCGGTGTCAAACCGCTCATCGTGCAGCCAGTTGGGAAAGTCAACCAGCAACACGTAGGTTCCCGGCGCAGATGGCTCGCCCGTCAGGCGGGTATAATCGCGCTGGCTGAGCAGGCGGGCCTGGGCGCTGAGCGCGGCGGAGTCTTCTGGAATATCAAAATCCACAATAATGCGGTCGAAGGCCGGCGAATTTTCGGCGGTAATAATATCGGTGGTGCTTGCCGAAAAGCGCCCCCCCTCTATATCGCCAATCGCCTGGTCGCAGAAGTTGAAGCCACGCAGGGCCGGGTTGGTGGTGGGGGTGGGCGGT
>DAOTUK010000076.1:0-36336 GCA_034437375.1 Chloroflexaceae bacterium
GGGCAGGGGGCGGGGGGCAGGCTATCGGTAATAGGCGAGGTGTTCGCGGTAGAAGGCCAGCGTGCGGGCCAGGCCCTCGCGCAGGGGCACGCGGGGTTGCCAGCCAAGCACCTGCTGAATGGCGCGGTAGTCGGTGTAATAGTCGCCAATGTCTATTTTCTTGCGTTCGGCGGGAAATGCGCGGATGGTATAGCTCCCGCCGCCGTTGGCGGCCAGTAACGCCTCGGCCAGATCCTTCAGGTTAATGACCGGACTGGCCCCCAGGTTAAAGACCTGGCCATTGGCCTTGTCGCTGGTGGCGGCCAGGAGCATGGCTGTGATGGTATCATCCACATAGTTAAAGTCGCGTAGTTGCTCGCCGCCCCATACTTCAATCGGTTGGCCCTCAAGCACCAGGCGTATCCACAACCCCAGGAAGGTCTGGCGGGCATCTTTGACGCGCATGCGCGGGCCATACGTATTGGTGAGCCGGAGCGCCGTCGCGCGGAGGTCATACACGTTGTTGTAAAGGATGTGGTACCACTCGCCGGCCATCTTGTTGATGCCGTTGACATCAACCGGGCGCAGCAGGTGCTGCTCGTCTACCGGCAGGTAGTCTGGCTTGCCGTAGATCTGGCGCGTGCTGGCAAAGACAATCTTGATGGCCGGGTTATATTTGCGGCACGCTTCCAGGATAGAGAGTTGCGCCCGGCAGTTAATCTCCAGGTCGGTATAGGGGTCGCTCATCGAGTCCATATGGCTGGTTTGGCCGGCCAGGTTGAAGAGGTAATCCTTGCCCTGCACCAGGTAGCGCATACTATGTTCGTCGCGCACGTCGGAGATGTTGACCAGGGCGCGATCTTCCAGGCCGCGGATGTTGTAGAGGTTGCCGCCATACTCCGGTATGAGGCTATCTACCAGCAGCACATGGGCGCCCAGGTCTACTAGATGGCGGGCCAGGTTGGAGCCGATAAAGCCCAGGCCGCCGGTAATCAGGATATTGCGCCCTTGAAAGGCGTGTTGTTCTTGCATACTTCTCCTGTCTGGTACAAGCCAGTTACGCTTGCGTCACGCTTGCTCTAGTCTACCACAGATATGGCGACCGCACGCGAGGCGGGAGGCGGGAGGCGGGAAGCGGGAGGCGCGAGGCGCATCACCTGTCCTCGCGTCACGCCGCACCCGTCACTGCTACTCACTCATACGCCAGCACCTCGCGGATGGTAATACGTAGCGCATTGCGGGCCGGCAGCAAACTGGCGACCAGCGCGAGCACCACGACCAGTACGAGCCATAGCACCACCGCATACGAGGCGTAGGTATAGCTTAGCGGCTCATTCAGCAAATTGTAGCCCAGGCGAATACTCATCACCCGGCTAATGGGTAGCGACAGGACGGTTCCGATAGCCCACGAGAGGAGCGCAATAATGATGCCCTCGGCGACCACAATCTGCCGTATCGCACCATCAGCGGCCCCAATCGCCCGCATAATCCCTATCTCCTTACTGCGCTCGATAATGTTAATGCTCATTGTGCCCGTCAACCCGATACCCCCCACGCTGGCTATTAGCACGGCCATAACCGAGAGAATGGAGGTAAGCAGGTTGAAACGTTCGCCCAGAATAGCCCGATTCTCCGAAGTGCTCTGGATCAGGCGTACGTCCAGGTTGGCGCGTTCGGTATAGGCTTCGAGCGCCTGGGCCACCTGCTCCTGGAAGGCGGGGTCGTGCTGTGCGGCGGCTACCTGAAGGTTGTTCACGCGCCCCACATCACCCGCCCGGCGCGCAAACGAATCATATGTCACGTAGCCAATGGCCGGCTGGATAGGCGACATAAATTCGCGCGAGATACCCACAATGCGCCACGTATACTCCTCGCCGTCAATCTTCAAGACAATCGTATCGCCAAGCTGTGTACCGGGCTCTTTCTTGCTAATGTAGTTTGAACTAACCACAATACCGTTGTCATCACCTGGCCGCAACCAGTGCCCTTGCCATATCCGCAAATCGAGCAAGGCAGTATCGGCGGGCGGGGCATACAGGTTGATACTCTCGCCTTCGCTGCCATCGGCTCGCACCGGGTAAGCTCGCGCAAAGCCCCAACTCTCTACCCCCACCACGCCCGGTATATCCAGCACGCCCTGTTCTACCTTGGCGCTACGGTAGGGCCGGCTAAAGCGCACCTCCACATCGTAGCGCTTCGACTCAACCGACTCATCCAGCGTATGGAAGAGCGAGGCCCGCACCGTGAGCACGCTCATAAACACGGCCCCGCCAAGCGCCAGTACGGCCAGCGTCCGCAAAAGCCGCCACTTGCGGCGAAAGGTATTCCGCAACGAGAGCAGCAGCGGCCGCGGTAATCCGCGTATATGGTGAATAAGGCGGTCAATGATGCTGGTACCGGGCTTGCCCTGGGTCGGGCCGCTATCGGTTAGCGCTTCGCGGATGGTCATGGTAACAGCCGAACGTACGGCCGGGACGGTGGCCAGCACCGGCAACAGGAGCGCGGCGGCTATCTTGAGCAGCACCACTGGCGGCGGCATATAGAAATGTTCCAGGTCTATATTTAACTGGTCGGTCATAAAGCGGGTAAAGCCCATTGCCCCCACGGTACCGAGCGGAAAGGCCAGTATGAGCGCCAGTATCCCAAAGGCTATCACCATACCAAAGTAGAGCACCATAATCTGGCGGCGTCTGGCCCCTACTGCTTTCATAATGCCAATCTGCCGCACCTGTTGGGCCAGGATGGCCTCAATCGTGTTGATGATGAGGAACATACCAAGCAACAGTGTCAACACGCCCAGACCACCCAGAATAAGCAGAATGGTGGGGATAATCTGTTCGGCGGGGTGTTGCAGCGGCTCTGGCACATCTATGACTTCGACTTCGCGCCCGCTGTGTTCGATCTTGTCGGCTACCTCGTTGGCAATGCTGCGGATGTGGGGTTCATCTTCGCGCCCCTCCTCCACAACAATCAACATATCGTTGTAGGAGCGCGGGCCGCCAAACCATTCCAGCGTGTCAAAGCTGATATAGCCAAAGGCCTTGCCGGCGATGGGGGCGGGGGGCAGGCTCAGGTCGTGGGTTAGCCCGGCAATGGGCAAGGTGCGCTCTTCCCCATCCGACATCTGCACCTGTACCAGGTCGCCCGGCCGGGCCCGCAACTTGCCCAGAGAACTCCGCTCAATCAACAGCGCGTGACGGGGGGGCGGCCAGGCTCCCCGCTCCGGACGCACTATGTTAATCTGCATCTGTCCATCGTCGGGTAACACGTACAGCTCAAGATCCTGCCACTGGTATTCGCCTACGCGCACCCGCGCCGATACTTTGCGCTGTCCCTGCGCCACCGCTACCCCCGGCATACCGCTGACCACATCTACCAGGGCCTCCTGGAATGGTTCGGCGGTAATGGTGGCGCTGGATGGGTTGACGGAGCGGTAGGAATCGCGCAGGCTTTCCAGAATGTTGATCCGCGAAGCGGCAATGGTGCCAAAGGCAAACACCCCTACCGCAATGGACAACACCACCAGGATGGTGCGCGTTTTATAGTGCCACAGGTCACGCAGAACCTTCTTCCACCGTGGCCGAAGCATACCCCATTCCTCCCCTTACGAAACGGTTTCCCGCCGCATATCGCTGCTTCCCGCCGTGTCCCCGTCTGGTTCCACCAGCATACCGTGCAAAAAGACATCAACCGCCGCCGCAACCATCATGTCGGGCGAGAGGGTGGCCGAGTCTGGCTGTGGGAAGATTTCACGGGTAATGACGTAGGCAATGATAGCGCCGATAAAACAGCGCGTGGCAGCGTTGGGGTCCATTGGCCGCAACACGCCGGTCTCCATCTGGTGCGCAAAATAGCGCGACAAGAGCGGTATGACGCGCCCCGGCCCAATCTGATTGACCATATCGGCCACGGCCGGGCGGCGCGTTACCTCGCCTACCATCACCTTGAGCACCGCCACGGCGGTACGGTTCTCAAACACGGCGAGAAATTTGCTGGCAAAGAGCGTGAGCGCCTCGCGCGGGGGCAGCGCCATCAGCGTTTCGGGGTGGGCCAATAGCTGGAAGGCTGGCGCATGCTGCTCGATAGCCTGGCGGAACAGGTCGCTCTTATCCTGGAAATAGTGGTAGATAAGGCCGGGCGAACCAATGCCGGCCGCTCTGGCTATGTCCTTGTTGGTGGCTTTCTCAAAGCCCATGGTTGCAAAGACCTGCAACGCGCCGTTGATAATCTGCTGTCGTCGTTCCTCATAATCCTGTTCCTTACGCCGTGGCATACGTTCCCTCCCCTGGGCAAAATGGTCGCCTTTTATTGATTGACCAGTCAATCAAAGTATAGCACAGGAGGGGGCGGGCGGCAAGGGGCTTGCTTCGGGGGGGGGGCAGATTCCGGATAGTCCGGGCAGGGCAATTGCAACATCTTACGTCAACCAGGATACCTGGGGAGCTTGCGGGGCCGGGCCCCGCAAAACCACCTTTTTGGGGGTGTGGCGCGGCTTCGCCGCGCCACACCCCCCTATATCTCGCGCTGAAGGCGCACATCAACGTCTGCGAATGCAGAAAAACCTGGTGCTGGCGTTGCCCTGGCGACGTTGCGATCGCCCTGGTATTCCGGGTTGCACCAGAGGCATTTGTATGGTATTATCTTACCGTACGGTATTATGGAGTCGTAATACCAGGGTCGTTTGTGTGTCAGGCGGGAACATTGGTACCCGTACGATATTGTTGATCTGTCTGAATCACTGTTGTTATTTTCATGGCACTGTTTGCCGAAGAACAAAAACCAGAGCAAACAGTACAACCGGAAGAATTGGCCTTGCCCTCGTTCGTGTTCGTACCCACATGGTTGATACAGCTTGAGGCAATATCTCGGAAGCCTCGGTTCACAATGAGGGGTGGGAGATTGTTGCTTACATGACAATGCCGGTATCTCACCCAGTTTATCCATTTAGCGCGCTGGTCGGCCAGGAACGCCTGAAGCAGGCGCTTATTCTCAATGCTATCAATACCCGTATCGGTGGGGTGCTTATTCGCGGCGAGAAGGGTACCGCGAAATCAACCGCCGTTCGCGGGTTGGCTCGTCTTCTGCCCCCTATCCTGGTTGTACAAGGCTCCCCCTACCAGTGCCCCCCCGACCAACCCTTGCCGCTCTGCCCCGTTTGCCGGAACGCCACGGAACAGGGCTACGCGCTGCCTGTTCACGAAATCCCTACGCCGCTGGTTGAATTGCCCGTTTCAGCCTCAGAAGATCGCGTGGTTGGCTCGCTCGACCTGGAACACGCGATAACCGAAGGTGAACGGCGCTTCGAGCCCGGCCTGCTGGCCCGGGTCAACCGCGGCATCCTCTATGTAGATGAGGTCAACCTGCTGGATGATCACCTGGTTGATTTGCTGCTTGACGCCGCCGCTATGGGGGTGAATACCGTCGAACGCGAAGGTATGAGCGTGTCGCATCCGGCCCGCTTTATTCTGGTGGGCACGATGAACCCGGAAGAAGGAGAGCTGCGCCCCCAATTGTTGGATCGGTTTGGTCTGGCCGTCGAAATTACCGGCTTGAGCGACCCGGCCCAACGAGTCGCTGTCATCGAGCGTCGTATGCAGTATGAGACGAACCCAGAGGGCTTTATGGCCCAATGGCAAAACGAAGAGCAACGGCTGCATAACCGCATCGTCACAGCGCGGTCGCTCTTGCCGCAGGTACGCATCCGCAAGGCCAATATGACGCTGGTGGCCCAGTTGGCGCTTGAGCTTGGCGTAGATGGCCACCGCGCCGATCTCACCATCTTAGAGGCCGCCCGCGCCCACGCCGCATGGCAGCGCCGCAAGACTATTATGCCGCACGATATTCACGTCGCTGCTGAGCTGGCTCTGCCCCATCGCATGCGTCGGCAACCCTTTCTCGACATTGCCAACGGCAATACCTATGACCGCATCCGCACGGCCCTGGAGCAAAGCAACCGGCACCTGTCCACCGCGGTGGATGGCCCCCAGAGCGACGATGAAAAAAAAAATGATACCACCGGGGCACCCATAACGATGGAAGAGCAGGATATAACCCGGGCCGCCCCCGACGCTGAATGGGACGGTTCGCCAGGCATGACCGTTGCGCCCCAGACCCCATCAGAACGGCCCGACTCTGGACAGCACCCATCACAGCAACCCACGGGCCCGACCTTCTTGCACGAAGCCGGCGATCTCTATGCGCCCCAACGGCTGGAAGGCTTTGGCGACCGCAAACAGCACCGCGCCCCCGGCCGCCGCACCAGTAGCCAGACCAGCCGCCGCCAAGGACGCTATACCTCAAGCAAACGGGCCGAACCTGTGACAGATCTTGCCTTTGATGCGACCCTGCGCGAGGCCGCGCCCTACCAACGCCAGCGCCACGCCCACGCCGCCCGCCAGCCTGCCCTCCCCAGACCAGGCATATTGCTGACCCGCCACGATTTGCGCCAGAAGGTACGCATCCGGCGCACCCGCAACGCGATCTGCTTTGTGGTAGACGCCAGTTGGAGTATGTCGGCTGAGGAGCGGATGCAAGCCACCCGCGATACCATCCTCTCCCTGTTGCACGACGCCTACCAACGCCGCGACCATGTGGGACTGGTCAGCTTTCAACGAACCTATGCGACTATTCTTCTGCCGCTCACCAGTAGCGTTGAACTGGCCCAGAAACGCTTGCAGACCATGCCCGTTGGCGGCAAAACGCCCCTGGCCCGCGGGTTGCTCACCGGGTATGAGGTGCTGGAAAGAGCCCGCCGGAACGACCCGGATGTTATCCCGCTTATGGTCGTCATCACCGATGGGCAAGCAAATGTTTCTATTGGCACCCAACCGCCGCACGTCGAGGCCTACCAGGTGGCGCATCACATTGCGGCGAACCACATACGCACGATAGTCATAGATACCGAATATAGTAGTATGGAACCCGGTATGGTATTGGGTACGATTGCCTCGGCCCATACCACCCGTACCAGTACCCCTATCTATACCTTTCAACGGGGGCAGGCGCGCTTGCTTGCCACCCATTTGCATGGCCAGTATTACCGCCTGGAAGAATTGAAGCAGGGTGGAATGACCCATATGATACGCGCACAGTTATAGGCCCGGCGCATAGATTGCGGACCATAGGAAACCGCAGAGATAACGGTAAAAGCAAGAACGCACAAGTATCAGGAGGAATGTAGGTGATGACGGAATTGGAGCGAAGAGAGGAAGCCACAGAGCAAGAGGGAGACGCACATTTGCTTCAACCAGAACCGGTTTCGGCAACGGCTGCGGTTGTTGAACCCACCACTGAAGAAACGCCCCCCGCTGCTCAAGAGCCCGTACCAACAACCGAAAATCCCATGGCTGACGATGGAGTACACGCAAACGGCAAAACGAATGCCGATGTCCCCACGCCCGAACCCCTGGCCCAGGAACCCCGTCCAGACGCGAACACTGATGCGGCTGCCACCGATCAGGACGCGCAACCGGACGATGGAACCGAAGCCACCCCAGAGGCAGAGGCAGAGACAGAGACCCCTGGCGCAGCGGGGGCCAGTTATACCCCGCCCACCAAAGAGGCGGATGCCCCGCCCCGCCGCCTGAAAGACCTGGAAGAGGGCATGGAACTTGAAGGGCGCGTCACGTCTATTGCGCTCTATGGTATCTTTGTTGATATTGGGGTTGGACGCGATGGCCTTGTCCATATCTCAGAAATGAGCGATACTCGTATCGAATCGCCCTCAGATCTGGTTCAAATTGGCGATAGCGTCAATGTGCGGGTGAAAAGTATAGATGTGGAAGCCCGCCGCATTAGCCTGTCTATGCGTTCGCCACAACGCGAACGGCCACAACCGAAAGATCGCCCGGCCCGAGCGGCCAAACGGGTCGAGATTAACCACGATGCCCTGTCCAATCTGAAGATTGGCGATACGGTTGAAGGCACGATTACCGGTATGGCCCCCTTTGGCGTCTTTGTAGATATTGGGGTCGGCAAAGATGGATTAGTCCATATTTCCGAGCTTTCCGATACGCGCGTCGAAAAGCCGGAAGATGCGGTACAAATCAACGAGACCTATACCTTTAAGTTGCTAGATATAGATTCTGAAGGGAACCGTATTAGCCTGAGCCTGCGCCGCGCCCAACGCCTGCAAAAGATGCAACAACTGGAAGCCGGCGAAATCCTGGAAGGCCGCGTCAGCGGTCTGGCCCCCTTTGGCGCTTTTGTAGATATTGGTATCGGCCGCGATGGTCTGGTACATATCTCGCAACTGTCCAGCAATCGGGTTGAAAAAGTGGAAGATGTTGTCAAGGTAGGCGACACGGTTTCGGTTCGGGTGCTTGAGGTAGACCCCCAGAGCAAACGGATTAGCCTGACGATGCGCCTGGAAGACCCCCCCGAAGAACCGGAACCAATGGTTGAAACGTCCCCGTCGAGCCCTGAACCAGAAACGCCAAGCAAGTATGATATTGCGCTCCAGCGCGAGGAGGCCCGCCGCGATGGGAAGAAACGTGGTGGCCGCGGCCAGCGCAATGCCCCCACTCAACAACCTGTGGTGGAAACCTATACCAGCAGCGATGACGATGACGACGAGACATTTGAAGGTAATGCCACGCTTGAAGACTTGTTAAGCAAGTTTGGCAGCAATAAGCCCAACCGCAAAAATCGCCGTACCACTGCCCGCGCGACGCCGGCCGAAGAAGAAGACGAGGAAGACGAGGAGGAAGACGAGGAGCAGCGCTACCAGCAACGCCAGCGCCAGCGCGACGCCATCCGACGTACGCTGAAGATAAGCGACGATGAATAGAATAGCGCGGCCCTGGCCGGTATGGGCCGGGGTTCCTGGTGCGACAATCGGCGCACAGTGCTTGCATAGACATGCGTGCTATGCTATTCTGTACGGTGATATTTCTTTGGATACGTAAGCATAAGCATCCTGGTGAGGTACCCAGAGCGTACCTCCCTGGCACAAGAGGAAGTAGACGGTATGACCAAACGTACCTGGCAACCGAAGCGGATACCACGCCGCCGCAAACATGGTTTCTTAGAACGGATGAGTACCAAGGATGGCCGCGCTGTACTCCAACGCCGCCGCCGAAAAGGGCGTCATAAGTTATCGGTGAGCGATGAACGACGTGCTGTGCGGCGTGGTCATAGATAATGCCCACCCCTTCCCGGTTTCTCTGGCATATCATCAGCAATGGGGGGCCGACGGCCGCTACACCCGGCCACACAACCCGCACAATGGGCCGCTGGCTTGTCCCCATAGGGTCGTACGGTATCGGTGAAACGAAGCTACCGGCTGCGCCGTCCTGAGCAATTTCAACGGGTGCGGCGTACGGGGCGTGTCTTCAACCATCCACTGCTACGTTTAAACATAGCCCCCAACCGCCACCGTAAAATACGTTGTGGCATTGTGGTCAGCAAACATATTGGCAATGCGGTCCAACGCAATCGCGCCCGGCGCCGAGTGCGTGAGGCCGTTCGTCTGGCTCTTGGCTCTATTTGTCATGGCGTAGACCTGGTTTTTGTGATACGGACACCAGAAGTAGCGACGATCCCGTTTGCCAATGTGCAACACTGTATTGAACACTTGCTGCGGCGGGCCGGGGCCTGGCACGAGCCAGAAGAGGCCCCCCCACCCGACCAGCAAGGAACTGGAACCAATCAAGAAGAACATCTTTAAAATAGCAATGGGTATACTTGATATACACGGATAGTCGCCTTCTGGACATTGCAGAACCCGAAGAACAAGGCGAGTTGGTACAAACGAGAGGCTTTTTGGTATGTGGGGTTTGTTTGTAGGGTTTCTTGAATTAACGCTGCTCTGGTGTGCCAGACTGACCAATAACGTCGGTCTTGGCATTATCTTATTTACCGTCTTTGCGCGTCTCTTGTTGCTGCCGCTCACGCTGAAATCGCTGAAATCGAGCCGCCGCATGCAAGAGTTGCAGCCCAAAATAAAGGAACTGCAACGCAAGCATGGCAAAGACCAGAAAAAAGCCCAGGAGGAGATGCTCAAGCTCTATCAGGAGCATAAAGTAAATCCGGTGGGGGGGTGTCTCCCGATGCTGCTCCAGATGCCCATCTTCATTGGCGTCTACTGGGCCGTACTCCACCTGATGAACCCGGAACCGTTGAACCTGGCCCTGCAAACCGGCTTTCTGCACCCCTTCTTTCAACAAGGCCTGGAATTGTTTGGGGCCTACCCCTCTATGGCCTATCTGATCCACCACCCCGACTTGAGCGCCTGGGTCCAAGCCATGATTGTGCAAGACGCCTCGATACCCAGACTGCTGGTACAGCCCTTCTTGACAATAGACCTGGGTATGAAACCCTTTGAACAAGGGTTTTCTCATTTTAATGGGATCAAGTACCTTATCTTACCAGTGCTCTCTATTGTGCTCCAGTTTACCCAACAAATGATGGCTATGCCGCGCGTGCAAGACCCCCAACAAAAATCTATGTCGCGGATGATGATGATCATGCCCCTCTTCTTTGGCTATATTACGCTCATCTTCCCCGCTGGCGCTGTCCTGTACTGGACAACCAGTAGCACCATTGGCATTATTCAGCAATACTTTACGTCCGGGTGGGGGTCGTTGGCCAATCATTTGAAGTTTCTGCCGCCGGACAAGGCGTCGCGCACTGCCGCGGCCACAACCACCGGCCCCATTGAGACATCGGCCGCATTGCCCTCCGACCAACCCGCCACCACCGCTTCGGCCGTGGCGCAGCGCCCCGGTTTCTGGGATGTCTTGCGTCCTTTGACGGAAGCGACCAGCGACGAATCTTCCGCGAGCGTCTCCCCGACCAGTTCGGCCACAGAACAACGCTCGGAAGCAAGCAAAAGCAGTCAGGCGAAGAAAAAGAACCCGCGCAGCTCACGCCGTCGCCGTTAGCCGCGAACGAGGAAAGGTATGAAAAGCATCGAGATTAGCGCCCGCTCTGTTGCTGAAGCCATTGAATTGGCTCTCGCACAGCTTGGAAAAGATCGTGATGAAGTTGCTATTGCCATCCTTGAACCAGGTGACCAGGGGGATGAGGCCCTGGTTCGGGTGTCGGTGGTAGATGACGAGGACGAGGACGAGGACGAAAACCAGCAAACGCTGGTCGCTACGCCCGGCTCGGCGGCCGATCCAAACGATACTGTGACATTGGCCCGCACAGTGCTGGAAGAGTTGCTGGCCCGTATGGATATTCACGCCTATGTCACGGCGGTAACATCCCGCGCACCATCGCAACATGGGGACGAGGAGGAAGAAACGGTTACCTTACACATTGAAGGGGCCGACGAGCAGGCGATGGGGTTGATGATTGGGCGACGCGGAGAAACGCTCCAATCCATCCAATTCTTGCTCAACATGCTGGTGAGTCGTCGCGTCCATCGCTGGCCCCAACTGGTGGTGGATGTGGGCAACTATCGCCAGCGCCGCCGCGAGTCGCTCGAAGGATTGGCCCGCCGTATGTCAGAGCGGGTGCAACAAACCGGGCGCTCTATTACGCTTGAGCCGATGGCCGCCTATGAACGGCGCATTGTCCACCTGGCCCTGCGCGGCGATAACAATGTCTATACCCAAAGCTCTGGCGAGGGAGAAAACCGCAAAATCGTCATCTACCCTTCGCGGGGCCACAAGTAACGGTCATTGGGAACACACCGGGTGGGGAAAGGGGCGGAGCTTTCCTGGAAGAAAGCAGGGGGCGGCGATACCATTGCAGAGATGCGGTATCGCCGCTTTCGTTTGCCGTATTATCCCAGGTATCGCGTGATGTGCGGGCCATAGTCCGTCGCTTCGCTACACGCCTCACCACTGGTACTACGCACACAAGGGGCTAATTTCGCTCATCTGGCTGGTCATCTCATCCACTAACCGCTGCATATGTTCCACCAGCAGGTTTTGCCAATAGCGATGGTGGCTAAACTTGGGGAGCATCGTTATCAACTCTTGCATGCTTTCAATTTGTTGTTGCAGTGTGCCAAGCGCCGGCCCCATCTGCGGTTGGTGCGTTTGCATATCCCAGAGGGATGCCCGTACATCTTGCAGGGTGATAACGCGACCCATCACCTGGTTGTGGCGACCAACCACCGTACGAGTATGGGCCAGAACAGTATGCCCATTGCCCAGTTGTATCAGGTGCGAGACGCCAGCCCGCACCGGACTCATCGCCACGGCCGCCAGCGCATCGCCAAGCTGCGCCACCGATTGGCCTTTGTAGGCGGACTCAGACAACCCCAGTAATTGCGTGGCCTCTGGACTGATGGACAGGATCTTCCCACTCGTGCCAACCAATATCATCGCCGCGTTGTTGGTTTCAGACACAGCCTGTGGTATTGCGGTACAAGATTCGGTCACGTGATACCGGTCCAACGATGCTTCTTGAAATATTTGATCTTGCATGCGTTCTCTCCCTTCCAAACAGAACCACCTGGTTCAAAACAAAGAAATTAGTACAAAATAATAAACTATTCCTGGCTCAATAGGCAAAACCATATCGTTTCGCTGTATTTAGTATACGCCACAATCATTCATTATCAAGTAGAGATACAGTGGAGGAAGAGTAAAGAGGCTGCAAAGATGGGGCATAACGACGGTAACTAGTAGGACTTAACCCTTTTTAACGGTATTTTAACAAGACATTTCGCCTTTAACTGTTTTTGTACTTTCTAAAAATGGTGTTTCAAGGTAATCTTATTGGTTAAAAAAGAGTAATAAACAATATACTCAGGAAAGCAGAGAAAACGACACATTGTCGTACTGGTTTGTGTGATTTTCTGAACAATTGGAAGGGTGCGCCCCGCGGTAGTGCGCTGGCTCCGGGGCGCGTGGGGATGCCGCGCCCCCCGCGGGGAGCGGAGAATCGGTCGGGCGGCGGGTATTGGGAGGGGGCGAACGCGGCGACCAGCAACGCTATGGTGTCTCGGTTGGCGTGGCCGTTGGCAACGCGCCGGGCACCTCTGGCGCTTGTTCGCACACCGTCGGCAAATCAATCGTCACCGGCTCGTTGACATCGCTCAGGTTGTATTGCAACGTAAATACCCCTTCGCTGCCCATATCGTCCTTCCCTTCCATCTGCACATCCATTTTAACGACATAGCCGCCTTCTTGCGCAACCCATACATCAGCCTTCTCAACCACGGGTTCTGCTATGCTCGTTGTCGCAAAAATGGTACTGGCATCTTCGATAGTATAGTGATCGGATGGTATATCGTTTACTTCATCGCCGCTTGCCACCATACGCGCATCGCTTATCGTGCCAAGCAATTCTTCCATATTGGTTTGTAACAATTGGGCCACTTCAACAGATGATTTCTCACATCCGCCATTATCGCCATTACTCCCCATATGTAGAAATAAATAGGACTCTTCATCAACCTGGAACATTTCGATATTGAGATTCTTTTCCCCAGATTTATCAAGAAAGGGGCCGCCCATCGTTATACTGGCGTGGAGCTCGTTGGTTGTATTATCGGAATCCACGGTAATGGTTGTTGTGCCGGCCTGGCCCATGCCGTTGGCATCTTTGCCATCAAACCCGATGATCGTTTCCAGGTGATAGCTTTCTAGCTCGTCCAGCCCCGCTCCAATGCGAAGGGTCAGCGGTTCCTCCGAAAGTTCGTCGCCAGAGTCGCTGGCGGGGGTCGGGGTGGCGTCGGCGTCGGCGCTGGTTGTTGTCGGGGTGGCGTCGTCGGCGGGGGTCGCTGGCTCATCCTCGGCTGGTGGTTCGGCTTCGGTGGTGGGGGTGGGGTCGGTTTCGTTTGCTGCGGCCGGTTGCTCCGCAGGGGGGCTGGTTGGTTCGGTCGCTGGCTGGTTGCCGCCCCCACAGGCGGCAAGGAGCAGCAACCCGGATACGCATAGCGCTATCAGGAGCCGCCGAAGAAATACATCGGCTTTTTTCATGCCTGGTTCCTCCATAACCATGAGAGAGTATATCTAGTGGTGAGAACATGCTTTTTGCCCACCAGAGCGCATAGTACGTCGAAATGGTTGTGCTGTCAACGTGGGTGCTGAAAACGCGGCGTCGGGGAATGAAGATAACCCCCGCACCCGTACATGCGGCATTATTGGAAGCTACGCTACGGGTGTTTGTCGCAATTACCGTAGCCCATACACCAGGCATGTCATGGTAAGGAAGCACGTACTATTTGCGCACAACAATACCTGCTCCCCATTATGTAGCAACCAGCCTACGCTCTGGTCATTGGTCTGGCGGCTCTAGACCAATAGACAATGATGGGCCGCCAGCGTCGGTCAACAATGATTGGGGAACCGAAACAACCGCCTGGCCCCCCTCTAGCGGGGCCCGAAAAGACACGTGGTCAAATCTGAGCACCACTTGCCCAACCGGGGGCGGGGTCAGCGTGATGGTGATTAACCAGTGTTCTGCCTCTTGTGGGGTCACACTAAGCTGCATTTGGTAGCCAGCATCTGTTACATCATCGAGAATAATGGATTCCCCCGCATCCCCAACCGACCGACACACCGCCAACCGCGGCTGCGTCAATGGGGCCAGGGCATGGTTGAGAAACGCGCGGGTCAGCGAACATATTTGCGTTCCCCACCGAAAAAACACCGACCCAGACGAGTCTTGCGTGGATTCGTTGCTGCTCGTAGGGCCGAGCTGTTCCAGGGCGGCCCCAAACTCCAATTCGCCATGCGCCTCCGCCGTAACCAACGCATCCGTCAAACGATAGATTTCGGCACATGTGCGGCATGTCCACAAATGCCACCAGACCTCCGGATAGCGTTGGATAGCGGCCTGTATACCCGCTTCATGCACTGTTTCGGTATAGGCGGCTATGTCCTCGCTACAATCGTCACAATCCGGGAACACGGAAGGCGGAGCAACCCCAAAGAGCTCTGACGCCAGCACCAGGAGCGCCCCTCTGCTGGTCGGGTCTTCTGCTATCAGGTTGCATAGCGCTATATCTGGATGACTCACGTTTTCCGACTGCAACCATTCCTTCATCTGCTGAAGGATTTGTGATGAACTGATTGGTGTATTCATAGATTACTCTTTCTTTGCGAGAATGACCCTGAGAAAAACCAGTACGAATAGGTCGGGTATCGCTGTTGGATTATCCAGGATACCCTGTTCTATGGAATAAGTACGTATTTTGAGCATAGGTGTGTGTGCTCTAGCACCCATGATGGTGTGTCAACGTCGTCACCGGGATCATTCCGACCATCCTTATCGTACAGTCACAAGTGAATATTTGGATATTCCGATACGATCACAGCCCGTATCTGCGCCAGCGTCTTGCGCACAAACCAGGGCGTCACATGCATAATCTTTCCAATTTCGCGCAGTGAGTAGCGTTGCACCCGCAACCAGAATATGTGTTGGGCCTGGCCATCCACATGGGCTTGCAAAATCTGTTGCACCTGCTCGAAGAGCAGATGACCCGATACAATGTCTTCAGGGTTGTCTGTCTCAGAATACGGCTCCTGGTTTTCGCCTGGCACCGCAGAGGAATCGTGGTCGGTTGTCAGGGAGCGTATCGGTCGGAGAAAACTCCGCACTGAGTTGAACGTGGTTGAGAAGAGCCAGGTAGAGAACTTGCTGGCATACCGATAGGTCGGCAATGCAGCGTACACGCTACGACGGGCCACCTGGATCAGATCATCTTCCTCAAGGGCCGCATCACGCTTGCGGGCCATCTCAACCAGATTTTTGTGCCGCAGAATGGCCCTGATCTCCTCGGCCACCGCCTCCCAGGCCGCAAAGTGCTCCGGGTGGGTTTCATCACCAAGCATCTGGACCCAGACATGCGCCTGGTGGTAAAACACTATTTGCTGTTTGAGCACGGTATCATCCCCCACCAGCATACACGCCAGCAGATTGGCCACATAGGCATGCTGCTGGTGGGCGTCAAGGTGCCATGCGGCTGCATCATTGCGTTCGCAGACCAGCGCGGAGAGGTGTTCATACATGGCGACAATCTGCTGGCGCAGCGCTTCTGATGGGGCGCTGGCGGAGAGGTAGCACAGCACGTTGGTACTCCAGGCCTGGCGCTGCTGCGCGGACAAGGGCCAGCCATGCTCCTGCTCCAGTTCGGCAATGTAACGGGTCAACCGCTCGAAAAACGCAGCGAGGGCATGTTCTACCTCGTCCTCGGTGCAATACTCCGGCATAGCGGGGGTTTGTTGCGCCACACACGCACGCTGCTGCGCCTTGCTCAACCGCCAGGTCATGCGCGTATTGAGCCGGGCCAATCCCCGCCGTACGACATCCTGTTTTTCAGTCCTATGCTTAATGGGTCACCTCTTTCAACTCTGTGATCTATTGTACTCGACGCCTACACATTCCGGCAACGACCCTACCATAGCGATTTCTGCAACCATTGGGCGTAAAGCGTGCAGCAACCTGACAACACCACCGCATCCCCTGGCCCCCATACGCAATTGCTGGCCACCTCGCAAGACGCCTATGGTACAATAGGGCAATCCTATGTGATTTGTCCATTCGTACCTGGGAGCGCGTGCGCCTCGCACGCATGCGGGCAAGATACCCGCGTTCCCAGGATTTACCACGCAATCAGAATTGCTGTAGGGAGCATCATGGGCACAAGGCATATCCCATCCGCTTGTCAGCGCATCCTCGACCTGGCCGAACGCAACCCGCGACGTATCCTTCCCCATGCCAGACGAGCCTTGCAACACCATACCGCACAAGACCCCCTGGCGTATGTCTGGGGAACCTATACGCTTGGCAAAACGCTATTGCTATGGGAACGCCTGGACGAAGCACGGGGAACACTCCAACACGCCCTGGACATGGCTACCAGCTATGCGTTTGATGGGCCTGTTCTGTACAGCCGTCAGGCCATGCTGATGCTAGACATTCAGGCCGGCGTCTGGGAACATCTACACGAAGACGTCTGGCAAGATCTGGTTGATTGCTGGTATCGGGCCGGCATACCGATTGAAGCGGCCCGAACGCGCCTCTACCAGATTGAACACCTGTACCTCCTGGTACGCTCAGAGGAGGCGTATGCCCTGGCCCAGCACATCGAACCCCTGATCAACCAGCATGGAACGCTGTGCGACTACGCTTCCTGGCTGATGATAACGGCCAGTATCCTGCCAGACCTTGGGCAACTGAACCATGCGTTTGCCGCTATTGACAAAGCAGCGGCCCTGTTTCGGCGTTGTCGCAACCCGCGCCAGGTAGCCATCTGTCAATTCAAACGCTCCTGGATGAACCACCGTCTCAACCAGTTGGAACAGGCGCAGCACGACCTGGAGCACGCGCTGGCAACCTTCCAACGCCTCGATCTACCAGTTCATACTGGTTTATGTAAACGAAACCTGGGCTTGACCCTGTGCAAACAGGGCAACTATGGGCCCGCCATGAAACACACCCTCCAGGCCCAACAACACTTTGCGATTATTGGCCGCAGTGATATTGTAGCCGATTGTGATCTCAATCTGGGCAATATTGCCTACTATACCCGTTCGTATGATATAGCGCTGGCGCACTACCGCCACGCCCAGTATTTGTATGCCAGAGCAACCATGCACTACCATTGGGTTGTCAGCCAGCGCAACCAGGCCATGGTATTATCGGCCCAGGGACGCCCCGAAGAAGCGTTCAATCTCTTGCAGGATGTGGAAGCAGCGGCCCAAACAACGGGAGAGCCTTTGGAGATCGCCCATATTATCCATGCCCAGGCCCAATCATTGATGGACATGGGCCACCATGCGGACGCGATGGCGCGTTTCAAGGAAGCCCAGAATCACTATGAACAGCTTGGTAGTAGCATTGATGCGGCCATCAGTATGCTCAACCAGGGCTGGCTCTCCCTGGTGCAGAACGATGCTGCGACCGCTTCAGCATACCTGAAGCAAGCCCAACCGCACCTGGGAGATAGTCTTGTCGCGTGGCGCGTCAACTATGGCATGGCGCGTTGTGCAGAAATGCAGGATAACCCTACGCTGGCCTTGCGCCACTACCAGAAAGCCAGTACGAGCGTGGCCCGAGTTCGCCAACGGCTTGCCAACCAGGATTATTCCAGCAAGCTCTTTGCCGAAGCACAGCAATTGTACCAGGATGCCCTGCGCCTGGCGCTTGAAACGCGCAATGCTGAGATGGTGCTCACATTGATTGAGCAACACCGTGCGCTGGTGCTACAACGACAAATAGCCAGTATCGAACTCCACATCCCCGCCGAGCTTCAACCTATCTATGCACAACAACGTGACCGTATATATACCCTGACCCTCTCTGAAACAACCGCCCCTTCCGATACGTCGTCTAGCACGTTAGAAGACGCTTTGACAACCTATCTCAATACCCTGATGAATATTCGACACAGTACCCCGCTCCCCAACAACCTCCTCAGCGATTCTCTCGATGTGTCAGCACTGCGTACCCATTTAGACAGCGCATTTTCCGAATGGTTGGTCCTCGTCTACGCAGAGTGGGGCGATACCTTGCTGATAGTTGCGCTTGAATCGCAGCATATCCAGGTTTTTCAAACCCCCTATGATGAAACCCTCCGCGACGGGCTCGACAGAGCCTGCCAGAAGCGGTGGCACAAGCACACCTACCGGAACCTGGCCCATTTCTGGAATCGAGAACGCCCCCCGTGGGAACCCCTCGAACAGCTTGGCAATCGCTTGATACCAGCAGAGATGCGCGCCAGACTCCATCCTGACAAGCGCCTTATTCTGGTACCATGTGGCGCATTGCATCGGCTTTCCTGGGCCGCATTGCGGGTCGAAGGCGACTGGCTCTGCCAGCGGGCCATCATCCAGATATTGCCCGCGCTGTCGCTCTGGTCGCGCCTGGCCCAACAACCGGTTATTGGTGATAGGGCCCTGCTGATTGGGTGCAGCGAATTTGGCCCCCGCGCCAACCCCCTACCGTATATTCCAAAAGAGCTTGACCTGGTTGCGCACTGGTGGCGGGGCAACCTGCTACGCCTGGATGAGGAACAGGCGACGCGACCGGCGATATTGGCCCTATCGTCTCAAGGACAGTTGCAACGCTACCGCCTTATCCATGTGGGAACGCATGCCCAACTGCTGGCCTCGCAGAGTTTGCAGGCCCACATCAAACTCTGGGACGATGATTTGCTGCTTGATGAGGTAACAGAGTTACGTTTCGGAGGGGCGCTGGTGGTGCTGGCAACCTGCGATGGAGCCGCCAGTGCGGTATTTCCAGGGGAAGAGGTGCGCAGTCTCAGCTACGCCTTTCTTGCTGCCGGTGCAAAAGATGTACTCGCCAATATCTGGCCGCTGCAAGACGGATTGACAGAAGGCATCTTGACCCGCCTCTACCAGGCATTGAACCAGGGTATGGACGCCCCGACAGCATTGGCAACCGTCCTACGCAGCCTGGTATCGCAGAGTGACGGGTGGAGTCCCCAATCACCACCTGAGTGCTCCCCGCTTATCTGGGGCGGCTTTATGGTACAAGGAGCTGGAATACGACCAGATCAACAAGCGGGCGGTACCAGACCCGCTTGTGACCCTGGTGCATAACCAGATGGCCTGGTTAGCCCGTGGTACAACGGCCACGGCCATTGTCGCCTGGTGAACCCCCATGCGTTGGGGTCGGTATCATCCCCTGGACACGTTCCATATTCCCTTGCACAACACGTCCTCCTCTCCGAAAATCACTATATGCTCTGGCAAACCCTGGACTAGATGCGTTTCATACATTGCAGATAGTTGCCGTCTTGCAGGATGACGCGCATATGTTTAAAATTCGTTATGAAACACCATCAAGAGATCCCAGGAACATAGGGTCCATATTCATTTTTCCCCTTGCATGAGATAGAGACGAGATGTCGTGGGTATTCTTGGCATGTTATTCTGGAATATTGGTACACGATACGCACTAGTAAATAGCGTTGTCAGATGGTATAATGAAATACATACCACACAAAAATTGTGTCATAAGAACATCTATAGGAATACGCAATGAGCCAGACCTATAGCAATGAAGAGCTGGATCGTATCAGAGCGCCGCTCCACACCCTCAAAGAGCAGTGTCGCAAGGAACGCCACCAATACCGTCGCGTGCCACCCGCCACCACACCCCCCACCGGCCAGGGCCGGTCGGATTCTCCCTCCTGCGTTGCGCTCTTTCAACGGGCCTTTACCCCCCCCCAGGATGACGACGCCTGGGCGGCCATATGCGACGTGTTTGAGCCTGAACTCAAACAGCGCATTACGCGCTATCTCAAGAGCAGCACCAGAGGACATGTTGACGTAGACGATGTGTTGCAGGATACCTTTCTACGATTCTGGCGTAGCGCAACCAGCGATAAACAACCGCTGGCAACCAGCACCATGGGCGCGATTGTCATGTATATGAACACATGCATCAAGAGTGCGGTTGTCGAGGTCATACGCAGTGAGCAGAAACACCCCCCCTATACCTACCTTCCCGACTGGGATGTAACCATTGCGCTCAAAGACGAAGCGGCCCAGGTAGAGGACAGCCACAGTCTAGAATCGGCTATCCAACGCAATCTGCACACCGACGAAGAGCGCCTGGTTTTTCGGAAACGCTTTATCCTGGGCTATAAACCAGAGCATATCTTTGCCGAACATCCCGACATGTTCGTAGATATGAACCAGTTGCGAAATACGATTCAGCGTCTTATTCGGCGCTTGCGAAAGGACACCTATATTCAGCAATTGTGGAAAGAGCTACAACCACCACGCCAAAAAACAGGCAAAGACTCGTCTCATACATTGAATATATCCATGCAAGACGAAACGAAGCAAGACGAAACGAAAGAGAACGAGACTATGGCAATACCATGTACAATCACTGAGGATGTGTTGCTCGATTATATAACTGGTGTTGCGGCACCAGCAGCGCAAGCAATGATTGAGCAATCGCCGGCCTGTCTGGCTGCGGCGCAAGACCTGGCCCAGGATATTTTGCCCATGCTGCATGTTCTAAATCGCAGGAGATGCCCGGATAACGACACGCTGGTAGCCTACCAGGAACAGCGATTGAGCGGTACTGAGGCACTGGTGGTACAAAAACATCTTGCCGAATGTGCGCAATGTCAGGAAGCGTACGTAGCCCTTCAGGCGATGGATGCCCTGTTTGCCGATACTCCGACCCCTTCCGAGCAAATATCGCGGTTCATCCGCCGCATTGTTGAAGCCACCTTCCAACCGCCGCTGGCGGCCCAGGTGATGGGCAGCGATGTCTTAGCCTATCAATCGCCATCTATTTTCATCAGCCTGAGTACCGAGAAAGCCCCTGGCAAAGCCCGCACCTGGTCTATCTGGGGGGAAACCCGCACACCAGCAGGGCTTCTTGCTACTGATATGGTAGAGTCGGTTTCCCTGGAAGCCGTGGATCAGGCCGGGCACCAGGAAGAAGAGTCTATTGACGAGGACGGTACGTTTGTGTTTTCGGGTCTATCGGTTGGGGTCTATCGGCTGCGTATTCTGACCGCCGAAGAAGAGATTGTCGTACGGCGTATTCCCGTTGGGGAGTAGACGACAACGTTTGTAGACGGTATCGTCAGGCTTTCATTGCACAATTATGGCACTATCGAACGATGAACAACCCAATATACCAGCCCTTGCGGCCGAATTGCTCTCCCTACCAGCGGACGAGTGTCAGCACTGGATTGCCACGCACCGCGACCTTCCGGGGGTAGCCCTGCTGGAGGCGATGAAGGAGCACGCCGATAGTCGGGCGCTCTCAGACCCTGCGGCCCTGGAAGATGCCCGCCGCGCCTTCCTCGTCGCGGAACATCGGCCCCACGAACCGCTTGCATACGCGCTCGCCTTCTGGATACAGGGCAATGCCGAAATGTTCATTGACCCCTCCAAAGCCATCGGGGCATTTGAACAGGCGCTCCCTGGGTATCGCGCGGCCGGCGATCGCATCAGTGTGGCGCGGCTGTTGGGGAATCTGGTTCCCATGTACGCCGAGTGTGGCCACTTTGACCAGGCAACAACGGCCTATGTGGAAGGGCAGGCTATCTGCGCCGCCGCCGGGGATGCGGCCCGGATTCACCTGCGCCACCTGGAACAGAACTATGGCTGGCTCCTACACTGCCAGGGTCGGTATTCGGAGGCGCTCCAGGCGTATGAGCGGGCCCTCACGCTGGCCCACCAGCTTGATGAACCGATGGCGGCGGCCGAAATCCGAGTCAACCAGGCCGTGGCGCTTGGTATGCTCGGACGCCTGAACGAAGGCGTAACGGCCCTGCACCAGGAGCGAGCCGTAGTCGAAGCGCTCGAACCGTCGCAACCCTTGACCCTGGCCCGCATTGACATGGATCTGGCCGACTTCTACGCCGACCTGGGCCGGCCGGCCGATGCGCTACGGCGCTTTCGTTCGGCGCTACGCCATTTCGCCAGTCTAAGCGACACCCACCAGGACGTTGGCGCAGCGCTGCTGTATGAAGCGCGATTGTTCGAGCGCATTGGAGCCCTGAAGGAAGCGCAGCATAACTACGCCGAGGCCGTAGCGCGTTTTGAAGCCGGCGGGTTGCACCCCTACCGCGGCGATGCGCTCATCCGCCAGGCCGCCGTAAGCCGCATGTATGGGCGCTACGACCTTGCCGCGCTGCTGCTGGATGAGGCGGAGCAACTCTGGCAGCACCTGGATCATCCCTTCAATAGGGCCCTGGTGCATCTAGAGCGCGTCTCCCTGGCGCTCGAACAACAGGCTGTCGAGCCAGCGCTATCCCTTCTCCAACAACCGCTTCCCTGCGCTGATAATGCCGTGTTGCAAGCAAACCAGCGCTTGCTCCACGGCGAAGCGTACCGGCTGCTGTGGGAAGAGCGCGGCGAACCAGCGCATGCGCTTGAAGCCCGCACATACTACGACCAGGCGGTGCTGGCTGCGCAGAACCTGGGGGATCGCTGGATAGAGCGCCAGGCGCTCACCGGACTGGCCCGTCTGACGCTGGCTGAAGATAGCACCGCGGCACGAGCACTGCTTGAGCGCGTGGCCGCCCACGACGATATGACCCGCCGCGCGCTGAGCGTCGAAGAACTCAAGGCCGGGTTTCAACAGCAGTATGATGATGTGTGGCCAATGCGCATTCGATTGGAGACAGAGCAGCAGCAACCAGCGCAGGCGTTGCAATGCATCTGGCGGGCCAAGGGGAGCGCCATACTCGACCTGCTCTATACAACCCGCCAGGCCCCTGGCACCCCCGACGCGGTAAGCGAGGAACTTGAGCGGATACGCGACCAACTGGCCAGCCAGCGCCGCCAAATTGCGCTTGAACACGACGAGATTGTACCGGGGGGCGAGGGCGTATGGGAACGCGAAGATCCGACCATCATAGCGCTAGAAAAGCAGTTGTTTGACCTACGCTGCCGCCGCAACGCACCCGCCGCAACCGAGATAGCCACCCTCCTGGGCAACCCGCAGGCTTTACTCAACCGCATGGAGTCCGACATCCTCATAGAGTATGTGCGCTGTCACGAGATGGTGTTTGCGACGGTGGCATATCGGGATGGCCGCTGCCAGATAGTTGAACTGGGCGATACAACAACAATCAACCGCACCGTGAGAAAGCTCTTGCTGAAATGTACGGCCTTTGTGAATGCCGCGCAGAATCCAGCAACACGCCAGCAGCACAACGCCACCTGGGCCCGCGAATGGTTGCCGCTCCTCAAACGCTGCTACGACTTCCTGATTGCGCCGCTAGGGCCGCTTGCAGCGGGCGCAAAACTGCTCGTTGCCCCCTGTGACGTGCTGCAACAGCTCCCATTTGCAGCCCTCTGGGATGGCGAATCGTACCTGATTGAGCGGCACGAGATTGAGCAAACGCCCACAGGTGCATTGCTGGCCGCGCCCGGCCCGTCGGATGCATCGCTGGATGTTCCGCTGGTCATTGTTTCGTCGGCAGAGGGGGCGCTTGATCATATTGAGTCCCAGGCGGCGGCAGTGACCACCGCCTTTCCCGCAAGCCGTGCGTTTGTAGATGATGCGGCGGGGATAGCCACCCTGCGAAAGCTCTCGCGGCCGCCTCGCCTGCTGCACATTACGGGCCACCGCATCTCGCGGGATGATGACGCCCCCATCTTTTCGGCGCTACAACTGCCGGGGGGCATGCTCTCGGTGGAGGAGTGCTACCATCTCGCGCTGGCTGGCACCGAATTGGTGACGCTCAATGGTTGTACCACCGCCGCCGGTCTGGACAGCGGCGGCTCTATCCTGGCATTTCAGACGGCGTTGTTTACGGCTGGCGTCCAGCGAGTGCTTAGCAGCCTCTGGCAAATTTTCAATGAGGACGCGGCGGTCTGGATGCAGCACTTTTACCGCGTTCTTTCCGAAGGGTTCTCGCCGCCGGCGGCATTGCGGCAAACGCAATTGACGCTGCGAGAAGATAGCATCTATGGTCATCCGGCGGTCTGGGCCGCGTTTACCTGCAACCGCCGATAAGGAGCGCCTATCGAGGAACACTGTATGCCAAAAAAGCGCAGGGTTGAGCGTCTCTCTCTTGTGGGAGTGCATTCCTCCCACGGGTTGCACAATAGCGCAGAACGACCACCCCGGTCATGCTGAACGAAGGAAGGCCTTTGCACCTGGGCGCAAGGCCATTTCGCCAACGTTCGGCATGACCTGCCCGCATCTGCTCTGCAAGCAGGTGCGCGGTATCTTTACCGCACGCATCGCGCATCGCGCCTCGCACCTCACATCTCACGCCTCACATCTCACGCCTCACATCTCACATCTCACGCCTCACGCCTCACATCTCACGCCTCACGCCTCACGCCTCACCTCTCGCCTCTCCCATCACAGTTCAGCCTTGCCCGTCGGATTTGTCCGTCTAGAGATTTAAAACACCAACTACGAAGAGAAGAAAGGAAGGTGGATTCCAATGCATCGGTATCAGTCAAGACTTGTACATTTGTTGGTTCTGTTGGGTATCATCGTTGCCAGCGCTCTGTCCCCGTTGTCCGGTGCGCCAACAATGCCCGGCTACGCCGCCGAGCCAGTGTCCGGCGGAGAGCACCTCGCGGCCCAGCTTGCCGATATGGGGTCGGAGTATGCCCCAGACACGCTCGGCAAGGGCTGTGTCAGTCGCTCACCGGGCGAGGGCGACGAGCCAGTGTGCTGTGTCAATGGCATGGTGATGATGGATGGGCGGCCGCTAGAGAACGCCGAGGTACAGATAGCAAATGCGCGTGGCGATGTGGTGACGACGATGACGAAACAATACGAAGGCACCGCATGGAAACCCTTTTACGAGGAGCCGTTGAGTACTGCGCCGCTAGATGTGCAGGTGGGCGAGGAGATTATCGTGACCGCCCGCTATGGCGACAAAGCGCGCAGTATGACCCACATTGTCCAGCCGGGGAGCCAGATGGTAGACGTGGTGCTGCCAAGCAGCGAGATTGGCAGCTATGCGCTTGAACAAATTGTTGCCTGGAATGCGCTTCCTGGTACATACGAACGGGTTGTAGACATTGCGGTAAACCAGTACGGGGAGATATACCTGGCCGATGTACGGCAGAATCGGATACAAGTCTTTGATGCAAGCGGAACCTTCTTATACCAATGGGGCAGTCTGGGGACACAACCAGGACAGTTCTATGCACTTGGCGAAATTGCCATTGACAGCAAAGGGAATGTCTATGTAGCCGACTCTGGAAACAACCGTATCCAGAAATTCACTCGTGATGGTACATGGGTGCGCCAGTGGGGAGAACCGGGCGATAATCTGGGGCAATTTAATGGATTATACCATATCGTCATTGATAGCAATGACGACGTATATACTTTCGAATATGGTACCAAGCGTGTGCAAAAGTTTACCAGCAATGGGAAGTTTGAGACCGCATGGGGGAGACACGGGAGCGGGGTAGCAGAATTCAGCAGTGTCACTGGTCTGGACATAGATACTAACGATACTATCTATGTTTTTGAACATTATCGCACGCAGACATTCACCACAAATGGGGACTACTTGTGGTCATTGTTCCAGGGAGGGGCCCACCCGGCCATTGACCGCCATGGTCACTTCTTTTTTAGCCAGAAGCAGGGTGCTAACAATGATTATACGACAAAGAAACTCTCTTCTGACGGGGTACAAACGTTGGACACCTGGGAGTTCTCCTCCCTATCCACACTGACGGTTGACCACGCAGATAATCTCTATATCGCAGCAGATTGTCCCTCTTGCGAAGGGGTATATGTGCAGAAAAACCCTGACAAGGAGGGAATGCTGCTGATAGGCGAACCATACACGTTTGACGAACATGCCAGTCAAAACATCTACGATATTGCTTTCGATGATACCGGAAACATCTTCCTCGCAGACAATGCAACCAATAAATTTGACCAGAACTGGGATTGGGTTGCCAAGGTACAGGAAGCGGGCCTTGCGAATCCGCTCACTATTGCAGTAGATACCAACACGGGCTCCATCTATACGGGGTCTTCACAAGGCATTCGAAAATTTGACCAGAACCTGGAATATGTGGGACAGATTGGCAGAAATGTTGTGTATTATGGTCTTGCAGTAGATAGCGCTGGCAACATCTATGCGACTACCAACCAGGGGGTCGAAAAATATGATCCTGCGGGACATATGCTTGCCAGTTGGGGGAGCCAGGGTCAAGGCGAGAGCGAATTCAATTATGCAAGAGGCATTGCAGTTGATCAGCAAGGCTATGTGTACGTCACCGATAGAGGCAATCACCGCGTCCAGAAATTTAGCAGCGATGGGAGCTTTGAAACCAGTTGGGGGGGACAGGGCAATCAACCGGGGCAATTCAATAATCCAAACGGCATTGCGGTAGATGCCAGCAATAACGTCTATGTGGTTGATACCGATAACTATCGTATCCAGAAATTCACGAGCGCAGGCGTCCCGGTGACCAGTTGGGGGAAGCACGGCGCGGAACATGGGCATTTTTCTGGTACGCCTCGCGGCATTGCTATTAACAACAACAACCATGTCTATGTCTCTGAACTCAGCAACAGTAAAGAAGGCCGTATCCACATTTTCCGCCCGGACAAGGTTACGCGCCCGGTAGCGACTATCACCCACCTCTCCTCTAGCAATATCTTGGCGGGCGATACGCTGGTAGCAACCGGGATGGGCCAGGATAGCAATAGCAACGACCCCATCACCGGGTACGAATGGTCTTCCGACCTCGACGGCGTACTTGGCAGCGAGGCCACGCTGAGCCGCGCGGCCAGTAGCCTGAGCTATGGCTTGCACACCCTCACGCTGAAGGTGCGCGACAGCGACGGCGAATGGTCAAATGGCACTACCACCCGCATCTACGTTTCCGCGCCTGGACAGGCCCAGTGGACAATGTTGCTCTATCTGTCGGGCGACTACGACGACGGGGGCTACCAGGTGCTTGGTTTTGAGCGTATGCTTGCGCGGGTACGGGCCGGGTTCTACAACCCGGCGGTACGTATTGTCGCCCAGATTGATGGGCCGGCGCAGGGCGATACCTACCGGGTGTTGATAACGCCGGGTTCGGGCCATGTCCCGCCGCAGGTATCAATCATACCTTATGGCGAACAGGCGATGGACGACCCGTCGGTGCTGGCCAATTTTGTGCGGTGGGGACAGAGTAGCTTTGTAACCCCCCACTACTACCTGGCTATTGCCGACCACGGGCAAGGTGTCCAGGGCATCGGATGGGACATGACCAGCGAGCCCGACCGCACAGCCTACCTGACGGTGCGGGAGATTAGCGAGGCATTGCGCTCAGCGGGGATTGCGCCGGTCGACATTTTGCACCTGGACGCCTGCTCAATGGGTCTGTTGGAAACGGCCTACGAGCTTTCAGACCGTGCCAACATTGTGATAGCCTCGCAATACCTGGCCTGGAGCTACTTCGCGTACGACCAGTACCAGAGCGCAATGGGCACCAGCACAGCGCCCAAAGATGTTGCCAAGAAGATTGTCACACTCTATGCGGAGCGGGCCCGGCAAAACGGCTACCCCTTCACGCTGTCGGCGCTTGACACACGCCGGGTTGAAACGGTTCATACGGCGCTGAACGATTTGCTGTTTGAGCTAGAACCGCTGGTAAAGTATGGCGACATTGAACAGGCCCTGCTCGATAATATCTGGCAAGAAAGCCAGAAACTGGACTCCAATGGTGATAACCTGAATAACGCGCTCGATTACTACACCGATGTGACCGATTGGGCAAAGCGGCTTCAGGCACGGGTTACCAACGAGGATATTCAAGAGAAGACGGCTACCCTGCTCGCGGCGTTGACAGGCGAGCGCCCCTTCATCCTGGCCAACGAAACGGGGAGCGATACCCTGCCGATGCGCTATCAGCAAGGTGCGTATATAGACCTCTCCAATGCCAATGGCGTTTCCTTCTTCTCCCCGCCAGACTCGCGGGTAGGGCCATTCCAGAGCTACGTTGATGACAAGCTCTTCACCTTTACCAGCCAGTCACGCTGGCCCGCCTTCCTGCAAGACTACCTTTCCAGCGCGGCAAGTACGGCAAGTCTGGCGTCATCCCCGACGCTATCGGGGTCGTCGTCCGCTCCGCTTGAGTCGCTCAAGCCCACCCCCGACATTGCGGTTAGCCCGGCCTCGTTCGGGGAATCTGTGCCGACGGGAGCGACTGCGCAGGATGTGCTGACGATAACCAATGCAGGCAGTGCCCCGTTGGAATACTCTATTGCGGATAATCTGCCTGCCTGGATAAGCGTTTCGCCCGACCGTGGAACGGTGGAGGCGGGGCAAACTGTGGAGCTTACGGTAGGCTTGGAGAGTAGCACGCTCCCGCCGGGTATAATCTTCGGCACCATCACCGTTGAGCACAATACCGACGGGAGCGCGGTAGACGTACCGGTCTATCTCGACGTGATGGATCACGATTTCGCTACTATCAACCGCCCGGTTCAGGTGGGTGGCCAGTTGCTGTCGCTGTCGTTTCTCGCTGGTGCGACTGCACCGGTCGAAGCATTGGCCACGCTTGATGGCTGTTACGAGCTGGTATATGCCTACGATGCAGCAAGCCAGCAGTGGTTGCGCTACGCCCCGGATGGCCCCGCGTTTGCCAACACCCTGAAAAACATCGGCCCCAACGATGGGCTATGGATCAAGGGCAAGCACAATGACTGCACGCTGCATATGCAGGGCGCCTATCCCCAGGCGGTCACGATACCGCTTGAACCAGGGTGGAATCTGGTCGGTATCAACGCGCCCGAACGCTCGCCAGGCGACATGCTGGCATCTATTGATGGGCACTATGATCTCGTCTATACCACCGTGGGGGGGATCTGGCTGCGGTATGCCCCAGACGGCCCCGCCTTTGCCAACACGCTCGCCACGATGCAGCCGGGCCACGCCTACTGGATTCATGTCACGGACAATGCGCCGATCACCCTTACGGTATCGCAGCCATAACCGTACCTTGTGAAGCGGCCAGGGGGTAGCTTGCTCCCCGGCCGCTTCACAGGAATATGACGAGAGAGCAACGAAAGTTTCCAGAAGTCACATACTGTTGAACAGGAAGGGAAATAGCATATGAATAGGCGAATACGTGTACTCCTGCTGGCCCTGCTCGTTGGCATGCTGATACCTGCAACGGCGCTGGCGGTACAGCCACCGCCAGCGACCTGGTGGGGACAGCTCACGATTGATGGGGTGCCCGCGGCCGATGGTACCGTGATCAATGCGGTCATCGAGGAAAAAAACTATGCGACGTGTCCGACGTTTACCTACGAGGGACAACCAGGGTTTTACCTGTGCGAGGTGTATGGTGATGACCCCGACACCGTACCGGTGGAGGGGGGACAGCCGGGACAGACAGTTACATTCAAGGTTGATGGCATCACCATTGCTGAGACGGTTATCTGGCACAGCGGCGTCTTCAAGCGCCTGGATTTGACGGGCACGGCGGGGGCATCTGAACAAAGTCTGGCTATTGTGAATGCAACGGGGGCGACAGAAACCAACGTGCAAATACCCGTCCAGATGACGGGTGTGTCCGGGCTGGTGGGGGCCAGTTTCACCGTAACATACAACCCCGCCGTGCTATCGGCAACGGATGTACTACACGGTAGTCTGACCGGTGGCTGGCTGTTAGAACCTAATCTCGATACGCCCGGTGAAATGCATATTGCACTGACTACCGTTGGAGAGGCGCCAATCGGTAATGGAACGCTGGTGCTGCTTGAATTTCAGGTTACTGGTGCTCCCGGTATGACCTCCGATCTTAGTTTCAAGAATGTCAAGCTGAATGATGGGGCGATTATCGCAAAGACTGACGATGGCGTGTTCGAGGTTGCGGCAGAGGCGTCATCGCATACCATTACAATCAAAGCACAACAAGCATCTGATACCAGCGGGTTGGAAGACGCCAAAGCAACGTTGTCTGGAAGCCATAGCGCATCCTGTACAACCGATAGCAACGGTTCCTGTACGCTTGAATCTGTGCCAAGCGGGAACCACACCGTTGTGATGACCGGGCCGGGGAAAGAGAGCGCGTCTGGCATAGCGCATTATGATGCGGCTCTAGTGTTACAACATGTCGTGCATCGGGTATCGCTCGATGGATATGCCGCCATCGCCGCCGACGTGACGGGTGACGGCACTATCGGGACATTAGATGCGCGTGAGATTCTGCGCTTCAATGCCCGGTTGATTGATTTGCCCTTCGAGAATGTGGGGACAATCTGGAAGTTTAGCCCGCCGCAACAGGTGTTTGCTCCGCTCGATGCAGATCAGACAGCCACCTTCTTTGCTATTCTCTATGGCGATGTGTCACAGTATATGGCCATGGTAATCCCCCAGAGTACCCTACAGGGCGTTGCGCCAGCTTCGCAGTCTGCGGCGCTTCAGGTATTGAGCCGCCAGGATAGTGATGGGATGGTCACGGCGCATATAATTGTGATTCCTGGGGAGACGCCACTGCATAGTGTCGGTGCAACTCTCACCTATGCACCAGACGACGTCAGCGACCTGACGCTGTACCCGGCGGAGGAATCGGATGTGCTGGTGCTCCACAATCTGGTTGAGCCGGGGCACATTCGCATTTCTCTGGCGAGCGGGAAGGCGATAACGAGCCAACCAACCGTTCTTAAGGTACGCTATCGGGCCGCGGAACCGGTTCACTTCAGCCTTGTGGAGACGGAGAGCGATGCGAATGATGGTGAGCCGTTGATTCAGCTTGCAGATGATGCGTTGCTGTTCCGGATCTTTCTTGCATCGTTGCGGCAGTAGGGTGATCTGGTCTGGTGGAATACGATACAATATCGCAAACTCGCTTCGCTCAAGCGACGAAGGGATGCCAGACAGGGTTTAGTCTCCGGGAGCGCGAGCGTCTTGCACGCGCTCCCATACAGCAAACGTCTAGCGTGACGACGAAGCCGGGCGAGGCGGAGCCAGCGACGGCACCGTGATAAGCACACGATAGATCGTCAACAACAACACAGAACCACCGCTCCCCCAGTACAGCGCCTGAGCCCAGAACGTATCGCTGTCCGTGCCGCTAGTCACCCCATGCACCAGCGCCAACACAAACAGGCTAAAGGTCAGAAAGTGCAGCAACCGCCACACCTTGCGCCCGATCATCTTGCGTACATAGTAGCTCAGGGAAACAATAGCCAGCAGATAGAACGCCACCTGTCCAAGCCCCACCCACAACGGACGGTACCCTTCGCTGGCAAAGGGCACCAACAATTGCACCATCGTATAGTTAATATAGCTATCGCCCATCAGAATGAGCGCATGGAAAAGCGTCGCAGCCAGCGCCAGCAAACTGGCGTGCTGGTGCAGATCGAAGGCCACCGGCCCACCCGGCCAGAGCCGCGCCATCTTGTTGGTAATCAGCAAACCAAGCATCATCGAAAGCCACAGCAAACCATAGGCCACAAAGCCGCTGCTGCGAGCCAGATACCAGAAGGCTTTGGCATGCTCACCAAACAGCGATGCATTGAGCGAAGGCATCCAGACGGGCAAGACAATAACGGCCGCGCCGGCCCCAAACACCACCGACAGCAACAGCAACAACAGGGTTGAAGGCCCCATCGCAGGCGGCATATTATCCAGGTCTATGACGCTGGCTTGCTTTGCCGGCGCTGATTTTTTCTGGGTATGGGTTTCGTGCTTCTGGGTATTTGTATCATTCATACGGAATCTCTCTTTCTCTATACTCTATACACGGGTATCTTTTGTTGCTTCGCCGCCTCGCCGCCTCGCCGCCGTCTGTTCACCAGACGTAATGATGCAACCGTTTGCTGCGAATGCTACGGCCATCCTCGCGCACCAGTAGCGCCGCCAGAGGAGAGCGAGCCTCAAGCCAGGACAAACCGGCGTTGCTACCGAGAATAAGCACCACCCTGGCAGCGACTTCAGCCTGGGCCACCGTCGGCGCAACCACCGTCACGCTGAGCAGATCGGTTCTGGCCGGCTGATTGGTGCGCGGGTCAATAATGTGATGTTGCCAGCGGCCACCCTGTTGCCAGCGGCGATAATCGCGCCCGGACGTTGCAACCCCACCACCGCCCATCATCAACAGTTCAAGCTGTTGGCCCGGGTTGTGCGGGTCAGTTATAGCAATCGGCCAGCGTTCGCCCCCCTCCCGCGTACCGCTCATCGCAATATCGCCGCCGGCATCAACCAGCACGGGAGCGTATTTGCGGAGACGCTGCATCGCCTGGTCTGCGGCCCACCCCTTGGCTACCCCGTTCAAGTCCAGGCGCATACCGGCGGATAGCCGCACGGTGCGCGTTGCAGAGTCGGTTTCGATAGCCTGCCAGTGGGTGGGAACGGGAGGCATCGCGTCGGGTATCACAGGCATGTCTGATTCTACCGGGGACTCCCCCGTTGTTACCAGTTCATCAAACGAACGGCTATAACCCGCGGACTCCAGCGCATCGAGGAGCAGCGGAGTGACAATACCATCGCTCTGGCGAGCGGCCTCGCGGGCGGCCTGGATGACCTCCCACAGCGTCGGGCTAACAGGGTACGGCTCGCCAGCGTGCCGGTTCAGGTGCGACAGTTCGCTGTCGCTCCGAAAGCGGCTCAGATGTTGTTCCCACTCCTCAAACCAGCCGGGGACTGGTTGCAGGTACCGCGCATCGCGGGGCGCTTCGCTATCCAGTATCGCCAACATATGACACCCCATAGCCCAGAACGGTACTTGTTGCATAAATACCCCCTCCAGTTCGCCGCGCTACCGTGAAGACTGCGTTGACGTGACCGGAGCCGGCGCAGCCGGAGCCGGCGCAGCCGTCGGGGCCGCCACCTCGCGCAGCACCGGAGCCGGCGCGGCCGGCGCGACTGGCGCGGCCGGTGCGGCCGTCGGGGCCGGCGGATTGCTTGCAGGCTCCACTGGCGCAGTCAATGGCGCTGTGCGGTCGGGCGGCGGTATAATGGTTGGGATGGGCGGAAGGTCGAGCGCCGGTACCGGCTGTGGTACCGTATTGCTGGTCGTCATCGTCGTAGTGGTTGGTTGGGCCGTTGCCGTGGTAGCGACGGGTGGCGTCTCGTTCGAAGCAAAGAGGGCCCACCCGCCGATAGTCGCGGCCATAGCCAGCGAGGTGATAAGCGTTTTTGTATCGGGCGCGCCGGTGGTAGTTGCAGCCTTCTTTTTAACTGGCTTTGTCATCGTTCAAACTCCTTGTATGCCTATACTTTATCGGTATGCTCAAGAAACGGTTTTCGCTTTACGTTTCTAGCATATCAAGAGACATTTGAAAGAACATGAGAGTCGGGGCGGAAATTTCCCATCGTTTTCCAATATTGCGTTGGGAGGAGTACAGGGAAGCCGGGGAATGAGGGCTATTCCTCGTCGCTGGCCCGCGCCAACATCACGCCCATGCGCGTACCGACGCCCGGTTCGCTTTCGGCGGTTATGCGCCCCTGCTGCGCCTCAACCAGCGCTTTGGCAATGGATAGCCCAAGCCCGGCCCCGCTCCGCTGTTCGGTGCGGGTACTATCGGGACGGTAGAAACGCTCGAAAATATGCGGCAAGTGGTCCGGGCTAATACCACAGCCCGTATCGTGAACACAGAGCTCAACCGACTGGCTATGCTCTGTCGTCATAATGGTAATAGAACCATCGGGCGGTGTATGGCGGATGGCGTTGTCCAGCACAATGAGCAACACCTGCCGCAGGTGGGTGGGGTCGCCCCACACCACTTCGTCGGTTGACTCGACAACCAGCGCTATCCCCTTTTCTTCGGCAAGCCGCCCCACCTGTCGGTGGGTATCGGCTAACAACTCGGCCAGAACAATGGGCTGTCGTTGCACATCTATCTTGCCCGCGTCGAGCCGCGAGAGCAGCAGCAAATCTTCGACCAGACGGTTCATATGGTCGCTTTCGTGAATCACATCGTCCAGCAATTCGCGGGTGTCGTCGTCATCGGGCGGGGTGGTGCGCCGCGCCACTTCGGCGCTGGCCCGCAACAGCGTGAGCGGGGCCCGTAGCTCGTGGCTGGCGTTGGCAATAAACACCTGCTGGCGCTCCCAGGCCTGCTGCGCGGGGATGATAGAGCGCCCGGCCAGCCACCAACTCCCAAAGCCCATCACCACCACGCTAACGCCGCCAAGCAGCAGCAGATAGAGCAACACCTGCCACAACACGCGATCCTGGTCGCCAAGCGTGCGCCCCAGTTGCAGCGCGGCCGGCCCATCGTCGCGGGTGAGGCGATAGGTAAGCAAGCGGATACGGGAACCATCGGGAGCGGTGACGGTACGCAAATCGCTGCCCTGTTCCATCGCCACCGCCAGCGCCTCCTGGTGTGGCTCAATGGGCACATCCGTTGCGCCAGGGTTAAACAACAGCCGCCCATCGGCGCTCAGCGACATAACGAAGATAGCCGCCAGTTCACTATCGTAGGCCATAGCGACATCCTGGGCCTGGGCATCCAGAGGCCTGCTCGTGTCCACCGTGGGCGACTCGCGCAACAGCGAGGTATACTGGCTCAGACGCTGGTTCGACCAGTCCAGGTCAACGCTACGCAATTCGGGCGGTACCGGTGCATTAAACATCTGAAACTCGTGCAACATCTTGTGCGCCAGCGCCAGATCAGTAGTTTTCTGAAAATAGTTTTGCAGCGCCCGATAGATACCGCCCCCAAGCAGCACCACCAGCGCCATAGACGCCAGCAGGTAGAGCAGCGTTAGCCGCAGACGCAGGCCGCTAAACACGGCTTTCCTCGAAGCGATAGCCAACCCCGCGCACCGTCACTATCGGGTCTTTGCGCCCCGGCATATCGAGCTTGCGGCGCAAATAGGAGACATACACATCAACCATATTGGGTTGCACATCGCGCTCATATGACCAGACGTAATCGAGGATTTGTTGCCGTGAGAGGGACTGCCCCGCGTGGCGCATCAGAAATTCAAGCAAGTTCCACTCGGTCGCGGTCAGGTCAAGCGTCTTTTCGCCGCACCGCGCGTTGTGCGAGCGCAGGTCAAGCACCAGGTCGCCGCTGCGCAGTTCGTTGGGGTCGCTGCCCTCCGGGGCAAACCGGCGGCTGAGCGCCCGCACCCGCGCAACCAACTCTTCAAACGCAAAGGGCTTGACCAGGTAATCATCGGCCCCGCTTTCCAACCCACTCACGCGGTCTTCAACCTGGCCGCGGGCCGTGAGCATCAGCACCGCGATAGGTTTGCGAGCCGCTCGGATGGCGCGACAGATGGCGGGGCCATCGCGCCCCGGCAGCATCCAATCAATAATCGCCACCTCATAGCTACCATCAAGGGCCATATCCTGGCCAATGTCGCCATCCGGTATTGTATCAACGCTAAAGTGTTCTTCCTCCAACACCCGCTTGATCAGGCGGCTCAGGCGCTGGTCATCTTCAATTATCAGAATACGCATGCCTTCCTCCTACTGTGCAGTATACGCGAAAAAGATTGAAAAAGAATGAGAAAATCCGGCTGATTTCACAGCGTATTTTAAGAGAGATGCGCTATAATAACTTGCGCCAGGTGATAACATCATCGCCACGCACCCCGACGAAACCAGGAGCAATCACCCGCGTATGGTGCGTGTACTTAAAGTATTCAGGGTGGGGCATAGATAGGGTATGAAGCGAGAGAAAACGCTGTTGATAGGCGCTGCGGCAGCCATCATTACACTATTCACCGTGGTTATGGCCGTGGTACTCTGGCGGCAACAGCAACTTGAGATAACCAATCTGCGTTTACAACAAACTATTCAATCTATGAGCCGTAACAATGGCCAACCAGCGACGGTCTTACCGGCCGTTGTCCAGACACCCCCTGCGTCTCCGACGCCTACCCCGACCTCCATATCGGTACAGTTACCGATAGGATTAACCAGCACAAGCACAGCAGTGCCTTCTCCCCCAACCCTGCGCCCGGTTTCGCGCCCCACCAACAAACCTCTGCCAACCACCTATCCAGAGCCATCGCCGGCCACCAGCACCCCCATTCCGCCGCCCCCCGCTACCAGCACCCCC
>DAOTUK010000077.1:0-22006 GCA_034437375.1 Chloroflexaceae bacterium
TTTGTGCTTCCTCTTCAGACATTTGTGCCAACCGCAAGCGAAAATCTGCTGATAGTATAGCATGGTTTGGAACAGTTGTAGTCATATTAGCCTCCGAGTTGCACAAGCCCTACCAGAAGCGCATTGATGAATATCAACAACCCATAAAAGAACAGCAACTTCCTCAACGCATCCATTCGTTGTTCTACCGTTCGTTTTGCCGCTTCGACGTGCTTGATCTTTCCAGCCAGCGTTTTTCCGTCCCAAAGATCAATACGATACCGGGCCGCTTTTGCGTGTCGGTACCCCTGTGGGGTAAAATAGCTGGTTGTTACCAGCAGTCCACCATCGGCCTTCTCAAGCTCAATAGTCCCAATCAGGGCCCGCACATCGTTTGGAGCAACCCGATTCCCGACAGCGTAACGCTTGCATTGCACAACCCATTTCTGTCCTTCGTGGATTGCCTGTACATCTACGCCGCCATCGCCACTGCCCCCAGTCACGTTCACGTTTCCCCACCCCAGGTCTTTCAGCAACAGCCCGACGCGCTGTTCAAATTGGCGTGCGTTGAGGTCAAGCAATCCTTTGCGAACAAGCCGCCATTGGCGTATCTGTCGGTATAATCGTAAGAGTATGGTAAGGAGCGTTGCTCCGAATGCCAGGAGCATTAAGAATTCGAGGAGGGTAAGCGAAAGTAGCCATTTTGCAAGGTAGCCAACTACGGCCAAAATGACCATCGCTTCTCCGTCAGCCTTTGTGGTTTTGGAGCTTTTTCGGCGCTTTGACATCTGTAATGGTGTTTGGCTAATCGTACAGCACAGTTTAGAACAGGAGCGTGGTTATTTCTGCTTTATCCTGGCACTCCCCAACAGACCGGTCATGGACAGATTGATTGCCGATACCAGGAACGTAATAACTATTGCGGGGCCGAACAAGGTACCAGCCACAACGACAAGCGCATTAACGCCCATTGTTTCCAGGGTGTATGCTATGATTGCGCCGTATTTGTACATCGTTATAATGTAGATGATGGCGGATATACCGCCGAGAACATTAGTTGACATAGGAGTTGTCATGCTACACAGTGCTTGGGTTTCTATCGTCAGTAATCTGATTATGGCTTTGATAACTGTAGTGATTATTTCAAAGCTATCGCCCGTATTGGACATGAAATTGATTGTAATGATTATAGCGGTTAGTGCCTGCTATAACTCTATAACAGCTCTCATGCGAGACGTTTTGGGTGTATTCAGCTAAGTTCCCCTTGGCGGGCGGGGTGGGATTCGAACCCACGAGGGCTTTGACACCCTACGGCATTTCCAATGCCGCGCACTAGGCCAACTATGCGACCCGCCCACGCAAACACTCCCAGGTGATTGTACCAGAACCTTGCGACCAGCGCAAGCACCTACCCCTGCCGCAGCGCCCGCCCAACCTCGCGCAGCGACAACTTCTTCCCCGCTAACAATGTGGTTGTCCGAAACAACCGCGCACTCAGCCAGATAGCCAGTACCACCGCCCCCACCAGCGCCCCCAGACTCAACGCCAATTGCCACCACACCACATCCGTCAACGTCAGGCGCATAATCATCGTAATAGCCGCCGTGAGCGGAAAAACGCTCAGCAGCACCGCCAGTATCCCATCTGGATGCTCGACAATAACCATAATAAACAGAATAGGCAACATCACCGGGATAATCAACAGCGTCGTCAACAGCGAACCTTCGCGGGTAGACGTGACCACCGCCCCGATACCGGCCATAAAACTCCCGTACAAAAAATAACTCAACACAAAGTAGGGCCCTATCAACAGCCAGACATACAGCGGTAAATCCCCATGCGACAGCAGAGCATGCTGGGCCGCGCTGGCCTCGAACAGGGCCGCCGCACTGCCCACCCACACCACCATTTGAAACAACCCAAGCAACCCCAGACCGAGGATCTTGCCCCCAAGCATGTGCCACGGCTCCACCGCCGTCAGCAATATCTCCATCATCCGATTTTCCTTCTCCTCCAGCACGCTGTTTAACAGCAACCCGGCCGAAGCAAAAATCGTCATATACAGCAGCAGGGCAAATCCATACGGCACCAGAAAAACATCCGGGTCATCTTCCATACCCGCATCGCTGTAGCGCCCTTCCACCGGCCGGCCCTGCTCATCCAGGCGTATGGTTGTTAGCGAAAGGGGGGCCGCAATACGCCGGGCTACGGTTATCGAACGACTGTCTACCAGATTCATGCGGAGCAACAGCCCGAAACTCCCCCGATCTGGCGCAACAAAATTCACATGGTCGGAGTAGCGCGATACGCGACCCGTGGTAAGATAGTCGGAATGCAGCACATAGAAAGCCGAAATCTCGTCGCGTTGGACAGCGTGCTGCGCCTGAGCCTCGGTGGGGAAGGCGCGAAACATGGTTGTGGTACTATACTCCGTGGTATGCTTGAGAAGACCGGCATGATCCACATACCCGACTGTTCGCGGTTCCTCGTCGTCGTCGCCTATGGTGGCTATCATACGCATCGGGGCGGGCATGGGCAAATCCTGATTGTTGTCGGGTTCGAAAAACGCTGATGCCGCCACCAGCACCAGGCCAAACAGGGGCAACAAAAACGTTGCGATAAGAAACCCTGGCCGCCGCACATGTTTGACAAATTCGTGTAAAAGAATGAAACCTACCTTGTTCATACTTCGTCATTATACAAGAAAAAAGTGGTAGTATAGAGTTGAAGGTTCTGGTCTGGTCTGTTATGGGGAGTGGTTGTGACACAGCGAATATTGATTGTGGAAGATGAATTGGAAATCTCAAATTACCTACAACGCGGTCTGGCGTATGAGGGCTTTGAAGTGGAGGCCGTCTATGATGGCCCCGGTGCCCTGGCCGCCGCCCGCGAACGGCCACCCGACCTGGTGCTGCTCGATGTGATGCTGCCCGGCCTGGACGGTATGGAAGTGGCCCGCCGCTTGCGGGCCGGCTCCCAGGTGCCCATTATTATGCTCACAGCCCGCGACTCAGTTGAAGACAGCGTCGAAGGGTTGGAAAGTGGCGCCGACGATTATGTCCGTAAACCGGTCGCCTTCGAAGAATTGCTGGCCCGTATCCATGTGCAACTCCGTCGAACGGGCATACAAGCATCGGCTGAGACGCTGCAATTTGCCCATCTGAAAATCAATACCACCAGTCGGGAAGTCTACGATGGCGAACGCCGCGTCAATCTTACGGCCCGCGAGTTTGACCTGCTCGAACTATTTGTCCGCCACCCACAGCAGGTGCTGACCCGCGACGTTATCTACGAACGTATCTGGCATTATAATTTTGGCAGCGAAAGCAATGTCATAGAAGTGTATATTCGCGCCTTGCGGCAAAAATTAGAGGAGGGCGGTTCGCCGCGCTTGATACAAACAGTGCGTGGGGTAGGCTATGTCCTCCGAGAAGAGCCTTGATGCCCCCACCACCAAGCACTTTACCCTATCGCTGCGAATGCGTCTGGCGTTGGGGTATGCTTCGTTCTTTGCGCTGGTGCTAACCCTGCTTGGCGGAGGGGTCTTTTTCTCGGTGCGCCATACGTTGTTTGAAGAAATGGAGCGCCAGCTTTATACCAGCAGCGACTTAATTCTCCAAGACTTTGCCCAGAGCAATACCTCTCTCACCATCTACTTTTCCAGCTCCGCCTTCCTGATGCGTACCCATAGTGTCTCAGTGATTGGCCTGGATGCCCCCGCGCTCTATGTACAGGTCGTTACCATGTCGGGAGAGACGATTGTGACATCGGAAAGTTTGCGCCATCAACAATTCCCCATCACCCGTGAACTGCTGGCCACTATTCGCCAGGGGGCCTCTATTCTCCAGACGGTACAGTTAGCGCACGGGCGCGTGATGATGCTGGCCCGTCCGATTATCCACAATGGCACCCCCGTGGGTATGCTCATGGTCGCCCAACCCATGCGCGAAGTGAACCGTACGCTTGACCTGATGCTGCTCAGTTTTATTATTATTGGCCCCATTGCGCTCCTCGCGGCCCTGCGTGGCGGCACTTTGCTGGCCCGCCAGGCGCTCAAACCGGTGCGCCAGGTCGCCCAGACCACCCAACAAATTGTCCAGGCCGAAGACCTGGCCCGCCGCGTGCCCACTGTGCCGACCAGCGACGAAATTGGCGAATTGACCAGCACCATTAACGCCATGCTCGAACGGCTAGAACAGTTATTCACCATGCAACGCCGCTTTGTGGCCGATGTTTCGCACGAACTGCATACCCCCCTCACCGCCATGCGCGGCAACCTGGACATCATCCGCCGCGGACTCAAGCGCGATCCCCAGGCCCTGGATGAGTCGCTGGCCGACCTGGATGGCGAAGTTGGCCGCCTCTCGCGGCTCACCAACGACTTGCTGCTGCTGGCCCGCGCCGAAGCCGGCCTGCGGCTCAATCGCGCCCCGGTGGCCCTGGACGACCTGGTGCTGGATGTGGTGCGTACCATGCACCCCATGTGCCAGAACCTCTCGCTGGTTCCCTCCATTGAAGCGCAGGTCGAAATATCGGGCGACTATGACCGCCTCAAACAAGCCTTGATCAATCTCGTCGCCAACGCTATCCAGTATACCCCAGAGCAAGGCACGATCCGCATAACGCTCAGCAACGACCAGCAGCACGCCAGTCTTAGTGTGCGCGATACTGGCGTCGGCATTGCAGAAGAAGATATACCCCATCTCTTTGACCGCTTCTACCGTACCGATAGGGCCCGCTCGCGTCGTTCGGGGGGGTCTGGTATCGGGCTTACAATTGTCAAATGGGTGGCCGACTCGCACGGAGGCGATGTTACCGTGCAAAGTAGCCAGGGCGAAGGTAGTACCTTTACTCTGGTCTTACCGCTTGTAGAACAAACCGAACCATCACCAGCAAAGGAACCCCATGAACCCGAATCTTGATTCAGGCTCTAGCGAGTCTCTGGAAGCTGAAAATGCCCACCTGCGCCAGCGCATTGCCGAACTGGAAACCGCCTTGCAGGACATAACGGCACATCGGCAAGAGGAATTGGAAGCCTGGTTGGACGAACGTTCCAGCACCTTGCAGCACGCCACGGCCCAGCTATTGCGCGAGTTGAGCTACCGCGAACAGATCGAAAGCAAGCTGCGCCAGAGCGAAAACCGCCTGCGTACCCTTATCGAGCAAAACGTTGATGCTATGGTCGTCGTGACCAATGAGGTTGTGCGCTTTGTCAACCCGGCTGCCGAAAGGATGTTTGAACGCCCGGCCGATGCGTTGCTTGGGGAGGATTTGAGCGTTTTGTTGCCCTCTTCCGGCAAAGTCGAGGTGGACATTGTGGGGCGGCACGGCTCCTATATCATTGCGGAAATGCGGGCCGTCAATATTATCTGGGATCGCCAACCCTCCTACCTCATTACGCTACACGATATTACCTCGCGCCACCGTATGGAGCAACAATTGCGCAGTGCGTATACCGAAATGGAACAGCGCGTCCAGGATCGTACCGCCGAACTGGTGGAGATGAACCGCGCCTTGCAAACCGAAGTAGCCGAACGCCGCCAGATAGAGCAAGCCTTGCGCAAGAGCGAAGCAACCTATCGCGCAATGTTTGAGAAAAACCGTGCGGTCAAGTTGTTGATTGACCCCCGCAATGGTGCGATTGTAGACGCCAACCCGGCCGCCTGCGCCTTCTATGGCTACCGCATCGAGACTCTGCAAACGATGCTCGTTTTCGACCTGAACGTCCTGCCAGCAGCGCAAGTTATCGAGATACTCAAGCAAGCCGCAACCGAAGAGGGGAGGCACTTCTTCTTGCAACACCGCCTGGCCTCTGGCGAAATCCGCGATATTGAAGCCTACCCGGCTATACTTGAGGTACAGGGGCGAAAACTCATCTACGCGATTATCCACGACGTTACCGAGCGCAAGCGGGCCGAAGATGCGCTACAGCAAGCGTACGATGATATGGAGCGGCGCGTGTCCGAACGCACCACTGAGTTGAGCGTGGCCAACGCCGAACTGGCCCGCGCCATGCGGGCCCGCGATGAATTTCTGGCCGCGATGAGCCACGAACTCCGCACGCCCTTGAATGGCATATTGGGCCTGTCCGAGGCGCTCGAAGAGGGTATCTATGGCGAAGTGAACGACAAACAGTTGAGCATTCTCAATATTATTGAGCGCAACGGCCACCGGTTGCTCACGCTCATTAACGACATTCTCGACCTCTCTATGCTCGAGTCGGGCAGTACGCGCCTGAACATCGCGCCGGTGCATGTGCCGCAGGTGTGCCGCCGCAGTATCCAGTCTATTGCCCACGATGCCGAAGCGAAACAGCTATCCGTTTCGCTTACGATTCACGATGTTGTTGAAACCTTCGACGCCGATGAGCAACGCCTGCGCCAGATGTTGGCTAACTTGCTCAACAATGCCATCAAGTTTACGCCGATGCATGGGAAGATAGGTCTGGACGTAGCCAGCGACCGCGAGCAAGCGGTGATCTGGTTTACCGTGTGGGACAATGGGGTTGGTATTGCAACAGAGGATCAAGACCGCCTCTTCCGCCCCTTTGTGCAGTTGGATAGTAGCCTGGCCCGCCAGTATGAGGGAGCCGGTCTGGGGTTGGTGCTGGTGTCGCGCCTGGCCGATATGCACGGTGGGAGCGTTACCCTGGAAAGTCACGTGGGCAAGGGCAGTCGCTTTACTATCTCGCTACCCCTCGTATCCGGCGTCGCGTCCCACAGCGCAGAGCATACCCCCGACACGCTCCCGCCCACGACGGCGGCTCCGGATGATGGGGCGACGGGTAGCACCGTGGAAGCGCCCCCCTGCATTTTGCTGGCTGATGATAACGAAAGCACGGTGCAGTTTGTGCGCGACTATCTGGAATACCACGGCTACAGGGTGGTGGTGGCGCGTAATGGGAGCGAGGCGGTTGCGTGTACCTATGAAACCCACCCGGCCCTCATTTTGATGGATATTCAAATGCCCGATATGGATGGGTTGGAGGCGATGCGGCGTATCCGTAGCGAGGGGGCTTTTGCAGAAACACCGATTGTGGCCTTGACGGCGCTGGCGATGCCCGGCGATAAGGAGCGTTGTCTGGAAGCGGGGGCCAACGCTTATATGAGCAAGCCGGTGCGGGTGCGCCAATTGTTGGATATGATCGAGACATTGTTGGGGGAGGCGGGGTGAGGCGAGGCTCTGTGAGGCGGTGAGGCGGTGAGGTGGAGCGGCGAGGCTCTGTGAGGCGGAGGAGCGGCGCGTCACCCCGCCTCGCGTCCTCGCGTCCTCGCCTCTCCGTTTCCTATTCCTCAAACTGGGCGGCAATCGTCGTCATCAACTCCTGGTAGTTGGTATCGTCGGTTGTGACCCAGGCGTCGTAGGGTTCGTCCCCCTGGACACGAACCCGTATCCATAGCACGTCGGTGTCGGGGTCGAAGAGCGGCACGATGTCCAGCAACTCGGCCTCTTGCGGGTCTACCATCACAGCGTCGCTCTCGTCTCTGGCGTTGGAGGTGTGCAGGGTGGCCTGGTTATCGGGGTTTTCTGAATTGCCCAGAATAACCGCCAGTGGGTAGCGTTCCAGGGGGATTTCGTCGGGGTTGTAGGTGGTATAGACGCGCTGTGCGGTCACCCATCCCTCGGTCATCTCGCCGCCCACTTCGCCGCGCACCCGCAAGAATCCGTCCTCGCTTTCCAGGCGTAGCAGGGTGAGGGTGCTGCCCTCTGGCAAGACTTCAACGCTGGTGGCGGGGGCCTGGCGGGGGGCGTTGCGGAAGGTAACGTTGCGCTCTACCGTAATCGTCAACATTTCGTCTAGTCGTTCGCGTACTGCAAGCGCGGTTTTCATTAAGGCGGGAAACGCATGCACGACCAGATCTATCTGCGCTTGCGCTGCTTCGGGGGCGCTGGTTGTCGTGGCGCTAAAGTGGAGCGTTTCAAAGGTGGCGCTGGCGTTCTCGTTGACCGCAATGTCTACCCGTACGGCTCCGCTATCCGGCCCCAGGGGCACCTCTTCCGCGCTGCTCACGGTGATAGCGTCGGGCAGTGGTTCCCAGGAGAGGGTGGCTACATCGGCTACCTGTTCGCTGTCGGTGATGGTGAGGGTAAGCGAAGCCGTTTCGCCGGGGTAGAGTTCAACCCCGCTGCTGCTGGTCGCAATGCTCAATTGTGCTTGCGGTTCGGGGGTGGGGGTTGGCGTGGTGGGTAGTGATTCCAGCGTAATCATAGCGGGGGGGGCAGTGGTGGCGGTTGTGGTGGTAGTAGTTATGGCGGTACTCCCGTCGCCATCCGCAGCGCTCTGGGTGGTGGGGGTGGTGGTGGTGGTCTGGGCCGCGCCAGAGGCGGCCTGTTGCGGCTCCTGTTGCCCACCCGTCAGTTGCAAGGCTATGACCACCAGTGCGGCAATAATCAGCACGGCCCCGATAGCAACGGCATAGCGCATAACCGGGCGTCCCTCGCGGGGGGGTGGCTGATCGAGCGAGGGGGACACAAAGTCGGGGTCGGCGTTGGGGTGGAGTTGCCGCAACATCATACGGCGTATGGCGACGTTGGGGTGGCGCAGGTGGCGCGAGATAATCTCGTCCTGCGCCGACTCCTGCTCCCAGTAGGTGCGATCCTTGACGCCGCCGCCAAAGGCATCGTAGAGCAAGAGCAAGCGGCGGGCCGCGATAAGACGCTCGGCCTGGGTGTCTTCGTCGTCGCGGCGGGGGTTGAAGTTGAGCAGGTCGGTGATGCGTTCATCCAGCAGGGTGCGTTGTTCTTCAATGCGCTGCATGAGCGTTGCGGCGTAGGGTGCGTCGGCTACGGTGGTAGCGAGGCGCGCTATCTCGCTGGCCATGGTGATGAGCGGTTCGAGTTCGGCGGGGGGCATCTGGGCTATGCTGGCCTGGACGTCGGCGCTGAAGCGCTGGCGGAAGAGGTCGAGCAGGTCGTTGGCGTTGAAGAAGTTGCGCTGGTGGGCCATCTGCACGCAGAGGTTGGCCAGTTCGGCGGTACTTTCCCATATCTGGTGGTGGCGTTGTTGGGCCTCTTTGGCGGGGATAAGTTGTTCTATCTCGGTTATTTCGCGCTCGAGTACACGGGTTGGTATGGGTTTGACCTGGCCGCGCAGCGTTTCGATGCTGTCCTGTACTTGCTGCGCTATCTGTTCATACTGGCGCATCGCCTGCACATCGGCTTGTATCCGTTCGGCAACAGCGTGTAGTTGCTCTAGCCCGCTCTGCTGTTGGGCTATGACATATGCGCCGCAGCTATCGCCCAATAGTTTGCTTTCCAGCACATGTACCCCAAGCGCGTGCAGTTGTTGAAAGGCGGTTATGCGTTGTTCCGGGGGGGTATTCTCGTCCGAGAGGGTGGCCAGGTGGCGCAGCAAGGTGGTGTGTTGGGCGTGCAGCGCCTCGTAGCGTTGGCGGCGCTCGCTATCAACTATGGGCAGCAGGGCGCTGGCCCTCTCTAGCATTTGTTGCAAGTCGTCGGCGGAGGTTATCGGCGCTTGCAGCAGGCGGTCGAAGGCGGCGTCAAAGGTGGTTTCGGTGTCGGGTTGCAGGCCGGCCTGGCGCAGGAGGGCCTGGACAATCTGGTGTTGGAGCGCGGCCTGGGTGTCGTCGGGCAGGTTGCGGATGCTGGCATACTGGCGTAGGGCTCTGGTGGTGTCGCCTTGCTCAAGCCAGTGGGCAACCTCGGCCAGGCGCTTCCAGCGGGCCCGCAGGTGGTAGACCGATTGCCGCTCGTCGGGGGTCGAGCTCTGTTCAAGCAGGGTGTCAAAGGTGGCGCTGGTGAGGCTGGTATCAAGCTGATGGACGCGCTGGTGTACGTCGGCAAAGGTTTGTTGAAAGTGGTGTTGCCGCGCCTGTTGCTGCTGTTGTGCTGCAATGTGGGGGCGCTCGTTGCATATCTGCTCGCGTTCCTGGGCAATGTGCTGGTCTATGCCGTCTGGTACGTCCTTCTCTAGCTTGCTGATGATGCCAAGCCGTTCGTCGAACTGGTCGGCGGGGGTGGCGTGGAATTGGCGCACCTGACTGGCTATCCATAGTTCGGAGCGCAGGTTGGTCATGGCGTCGCGGGCGCGGGGTTCCAGGCTGTCAAAGAGCTTTTTATCTACGTTGACCCAGGTTGAGATGGTAAGGTTGCCGCGATCCCATTCGCGGATGGCGGGGGGGATGCGGGCGCTATCGCGGGCCATCTGCGGGTCGGCCAGGGCGATTTCGGCGACGCGCCGCCGCCAGAGCAATTTCTGGTGGACGCGCTGTGGGTAGGCATAGGTGCTATCTATCATTGCCAGCGCTTGCTCGAAGTGGCCGGCGCGTAGCTCGTTGTCTATCAGCACAATCTGCCCATTCCAGAGGTCGTTCAGGGCGCTTTCCAGGCTATCCCAGGCAAATTGCGCGAAGGTGCGCCGCCCGATGGCCAGTTGGTCGTAGAAGTGGTCAATCTTCTGCACCAGTTCAATGCGGGCGGTGACGGAACGGGTGGAGGTGCTTTCGGAGAGGAATTTAATTTCGCGCCGCGTTTCGTGGATGTCCTGTTCCAGGCGGGCGTAGATGTCGTCGGTAGATTGCCAGTAGCCAAGCAGGCGCTCCATTTCGCTCTTGAGCGTGGCCACGGCGTTGGGCCCCAGGCCGGCGGGGGCCAGCGTGGCCCGTTCGAGCAGGGCGCGGAGGGGTGGACTGAGGGCGCTATCGAGCGGGGGGGCTATCTGGCCGCTGGTGGGGAGCGGTTGGGCGGTGATAAGCCAGCAGACCATGTTGGCCAGGGCGTGGATGTCCGCTTGTTTGCTGGTGGTGCGTTCGTTCTCTGGCGCGTTGCTGATGTCGCGGGTGTCGCTCCACGCCACCACCACGAGATGCTGCCCATCCCAGAAGAGGCGGTCGGGGGTGAGGGGGCCACATTGGAAGTTGCCCAGGTGGGCCAGGGTTACCACGTCGGCCAGGTGTGTGCCGATATGGAGCCCGGCCGCTTCGCCCAACCCCTCGCCCGATTGTAGCAGCGTTTCGCCGTTGTCGCCCGCTGGCGCATCCAACAGCAGGGCGGGGGTGTCCAGGGTTGCGTTGTCGCCCGCTACCTGGATGCTGTCGGCAAACGTGGCCAGGGGGATATGGCGGCGGCCGTCGGGGTCGGCTTGTTCCAGGCGGTTGAGCAGGCGCATAACGTGGCCCTCGTGCTGGAGGCGCTGGCTGGCGTCGCGGTCGGTGTCGGCGTCGCCGGTGGGGGCTATCCGCTTGAGCCACTGTTGTTTGCCGCTGGTGCGGTTTTCGACGAGATCGGTCATGGTGGTGGCGCTGCGCTCCAATTCGCGCAAGACGCGCACGTCTTGCGAGCCGACGCGCAGGTCGGTACCGGCCTGGAAGGTGCGCGGAGGTTGGTTATTCATAGGCAACCGTATTTCCCATTATAGAAAGGAACTTTGTTTCCATAGTATCGGTATCATGCTACAGCAAGATCGTAGGCCGGCACATGGAGTATCTCAACCGGAGGAGCAGACGTTTTCACCAGTGCTAGAATTCTGCGTGTTGTTTCGGGACTATATTCTTTTTCCCCACATTGCCGACAGACAAAGGCGGGGACATTGCGAACAACCCACACTTGCCCATGTTCTTCGTAGACAAATGTGGTCATTTGTTCTTCCAGTTCGCCCTCACATAGAGAACAACGGTTCATGGCTTTGCCTTCCTATGACGGTAGTCTATCCACTCAACACTATCTGGCTGATAAACGGTAATTATCCGCACACGTGGTGGTAATGAGCATACAACGTGGAGTCGTCGGTTTTGTGAAGTAGTCCCCAGGATAAGACAACCAGGGCTATACTTATCCTGGGGATATTCCTCAATGATTTCTCCACTCAGGATGGTTTCTTGTACCTCAATATCTGTTATAGCACGCTTTATCATCTGACGCAAAGCGTGATCGGTAAAAAAGATATTTTCTTGACGAACCGCTGTTTGAATGGGCTGAATATCCATTACCCTGTGCCATAAGTTCTTTGCTGGACATTACAGAGATACCTGCGTCTGTGTAAATCTGGAAATATTGAGCTTTATACCTGTGCTACGCCTTCGTCCCCATTGGGGCTTATCAACACGCTCACATCTTCGCGCCCGTTCTCTTCATCCTCCGGTTCTTCAAACGACACCCCCGCCACCTGGTCGCCCGCGTTCAGGTTGACCACCGTGACCCCCTGGGTCGTGCGCCCGATACACGAAATACCGTCGGCCCACTGGCGGTTGACAAGCCCGTTTCTGGTGATAAAGGTGAGTACTGAGCTTTCTTTGATGATGTGCGCCGCGGACACGTGGTCATTGTCGCGCAGGCGAATGGTAATCACTCCGCCCGTTGCGCGGCCCTTCACGGGGTACTCATCCAACGCGGTGCGCTTGCCATAGCCTTTGGCGGTGACCACGAGCAGATCGGCACCTTCCTGCGCCAGACCCATCCCCACTACGCGGTCGTCGTCGCCCAGGTTGACGCCGATAACGCCGCCGGCCGGCCGGCCGGTGGGGCGGACGTTGGTTTGCTTGAAGCGTATCGTTTGCCCCATGGCCGTGGTCATAAGAATATCTTCATCGCCCTGGCTCATATGTACCCACCGCAGCTCGTCATCTTCGTCAATCCCCATGGCTATTAACCCGTTGGAGCGTACCTGGCTATACTCGCGCAGCAGGGTGCGTTTAATCTTGCCCTTGACGGTGGCCATCACCAGATACTCACCGTCGTTAAAGTCGGGCACGGCCAGCATGGAGGTGACATGCTCGCCCGGCGAGAGTGCGATGAGGTTGACGACGGGCAACCCGCGGGCCGTACGGCTTGCGTCGGGTATCTCGTGGGCCGCCAGTTGGTAGACTTTGCCGCGGTTGGTAAAGAAGAGCAGGTTTTCTAGCGTGCTACAGGAGAGGATGTGTCCCACGACATCTTGTTCACGGGTTTGCATCCCCATAATGCCGCGCCCGCCGCGGCGCTGTGTACGGTAAATATCCGGCTGCTGCCGCTTGATGTAGCCGCGGTTAGTCAACGTTATCAAGACTCGTATATCGGGGATCAGGTCTTCGTCGCTCACTTCGCCATCCACGCCGGGGATAATACGGGTGCGGCGCTCGTCGCCAAACCGCTCTCGAATATCTTGTAAGTCCTCTTTGATCAATTGCAGGACGCGCCGCGGGTTGGCCAGAATATCCTCAAGTTCGGCAATGAGCTTGATAATCTCGCGGTATTCTTCATCAATTTTTTCGCGTTCGAGCGCGGCCAGACGCCGCAACTGTAGTTCGAGAATGGCCTGCGCCTGCGCTTCGCTCAGTTCAAAGCGCTCTATCAAGTTATTGCGGGCCATCTCGACTGTGCGCGACTGGCGGATTGTCTGGATGACCTCGTCCAGGTTGTCAATGGCAATTTTCAGCCCTTCGAGAATGTGGGCGCGGGCGCGTGCTTTGTCCAGGTCAAACTGGGTGCGACGGCGTATGACCTCTTCCCGATGGGTAATAAACTCGCGCAGCATGCGCTTGAGTGTGAGCACGCGGGGTTGTTTGCCATCGTCGGTAAGGGCCAGCATGTTGACGCCAAAGGTGGTTTGCATATGGGTGTGCTTGTAGAGCGCGTTCAAGACTTTGCGGGGTTGGGCGTCCTGCTTGAGGTGGATCACCAGGCGCATCCCCGTGCGATCCGACTGGTCTTGCACATCGCGGATGCCATCAATCTTGCGGTCTTTGACCATATCGGCAATGCGCTCGTGCAGGCGGGCTTTGTTGACCTGGTAGGGCAGTTCGGTGACTACAATCAGGTAGCTGTTGCGGTTGCCCTCTTCAATGTGGGCCTTGGCCCGCATCACCACGCGCCCGCGCCCGGTGCTATAGGCGTTCATAATGCCTTCGGTGCCCAGGATACTGCCGCCGGTGGGGAAGTCGGGGCCGGGAACAATCTTGACCAGATCGTCTACGGTTGCTTCGGGGTTATCTACCATGTGGGTGATGGCGTCGCAGAGTTCGCGCAGGTTGTGCGGGGGAATGTTGGTGGCCATGCCTACGGCAATACCCGACGCACCATTGAGCAGCAGGTTGGGGAGGCGGGCCGGCAATACGCGCGGCTCTTCGTGTTCGCCATCGAAGTTGGGGCGAAAGTCTACGGTATTCTTGTCTATGTCAACCAGCAATTCTTCGGCTATCGCGGTCAAGCGGGCCTCGGTATAGCGGTAGGCCGCGGGTGGGTCGCCATCTATCGAGCCAAAGTTGCCCTGGCCATCTACCAGGGTATAGCGCATATTCCAGGGTTGGGCCAGTCGTACCAGGGCATCGTAGACGGAGGCGTCGCCGTGGGGGTGGTACTTCTTGAGTACTTCGCCCACCACGCCAGCACACTTTGAGTAGCGCTGGTCGTGGCGCAGGCCTTCGCGCAGCATGGCGTAGAGGATACGCCGTTGCACTGGCTTCAACCCATCGCGTACGTCGGGCAGGGCCCGCGACACAATCACACTCATGGCATAGTCAAGATACGAGTTGCGCATCTCGGTGGTAATATCTGCGGGCCGGATAATTCCTACTTCCATAGCATCATACACGGCGCACGGCCACCCTCCCCCAGGGAAGGGCTACCCCGCTCCATATCTCCTTTGGTCATTGGCTGAATGTACCATCTATTACAAGCATTTGAGGCATATTGTACACCTGAAACGGTCTTTTGTCGAATAGGAAAAAGAACGTTCTTTCGGTATCCAGGGGGCTGTTCGTTCGTTCCCTGGCGCGGGTATGGTGCTGCATTGTTGTTCGTTTAAACAAACGTAAAATAGCCCGCTTTCAGACTGGGCCAGCGGCGGATCACGCTTCCCGTTGCAAGCCGCGCACGGCGACCGGCCCGAACCCCAGATAATCGCACGCGGTAAGCTGATAGAATACCCCATCTACGCGCCCCTGCACGGCTCCGGCCCAATCTTCGGCGCGGTGCAGGTGGCCATAGAGACAGGCCGCCGCGCCGGCTGCTGCAATGCGTTGGGCAAAGGCGGTGGGTTGCCCATTGATAAAGGGCGGGTAGTGGATCATGACAATGATGGGGCGCTGTCCCTGGGCCAGGTTCTGCGCTGCTTCCAGAGCCCGGTCTAGCCGCCCAAGTTCGCGGTTGTAGATACGGGTATCTTTGTCGGGGGTAAAGCCCACCGTTTCCGGCGTTATCCAGCCACGGGTGCCACAGACGACGGCCGCGCCAATGTCGGTTGCGCTGGCTTCCAACGCGGTGATGGAGGCCGGCAGATGGGGCCGTATGGGCCCGACCCGATCCCACCAGTAGTCATGGTTTCCTTTAATCATGACCTTATGCCCCGGCAAGGAGTCAATCCATACCAGGTCTGGCAATGCATCGGGCAACTTCATGGCCCATGAAATATCGCCCGCTATCAGTACCCAATCCTCAGAACGGACGCGCTGCCGCCACGCTTCGGCAATACGCCGGTTATGATCCTTCCAGTGCGTACCGAACACGTCCATTGGTTTGGGTTGCACTGAGGAGAGGTGCAAATCGGAGATCGTCCAGATCATCATGCGCTAGTCTCTCTTTATTGTACCATATTCAGCAGAGGAGTATACCAGACTCTTCTCACCTTCTGACCAGCAACAAGTGCGACACAGTATGATACAATAGCGCGAAGGAGGGAATAGGCCCCTCTCCTTTCCATAAAGAAAATAGGGAAATGTGGATAGCAGTTTTTTGTACAGGAGGAGTGTATTTTCATGCTTAAGCGTGTGGTTCACCTCGTCTTACTCATCACAATTGTCTCGACGCTGGCCCTTGTGCCCCAGACCGGGCAGGCTCAGCAAGATGCCCGCTACTTTCCGGAAACAAGCCACTGGCTCAGTGGTTATTTTTTAGAAAAATGGCAAAATACCCCCAACGCCATGGCTGTGCTTGGTCTGCCGATTTCGGCGCCCTTCGAAGAAGAGAGCTTTACGGAACCGGGCACCTACTATCGCGTCCAATACTTTGAGCGGGCTGTGTTGGAAGAACACCCCGAAAACTTTGGCGTTGCTGATAATCAATATTATATCCTGGGTCGCCTGATGGGCCGCCTGGCCGCGCAGGGGCGCGAGAACGAAGCGCCCTTCCAGCCGGTGGCCGACCCCGGCGACGGCACCTGGATAGCCGAAACGCAGCACACGCTGCGTGATACCGAAAACGCCCGCTTCCGCTCTTTCTGGGAGCAGAATGGGGCGCTGGATGTGTTTGGCTACCCTATCTCGGAGCAGTTCCAGGAAGTGAACGAAGCGGATGGCCAGACCTACTGGGTACAGTATTTCGAGCGCCAGCGTATGGAGTGGCACCCGGAACTGGATACGGTGTTGCTTGGTCTGCTTGGCAACGAGTACCGCGACGCCCACCACCAGGATAACCCGGCCTTTGCCCCCGAATCGCCCGACAACCCGCCGGCAGGCACCACGCCGCCCGCGCCGCAACCGGACACACCGGCCCCCGCGCCACAACCCAACGCGCCCGAAGATTTCATCTATGGCTATAATGCCACGCTCTATCTGGATGGGGCCGACTGGCAAGACCGCGAGCGTGTATTGACTCTGTCCAAGAACTCGCTGGTCTACTGGATACGCCAGCAGGTCACGTGGCGCAATATTGAAGATGAATCTGGCGCCTACTACTGGGACGAGTTGGATGATATTGTGCAGGATAGCTACGACGCCGGCATCAAGTTGCTGCTGGTGGTGGGACAGTCGCCTTCGTGGTACACGCCCAACGGTTCGCATGGGTTGCCGACCCGCGCACACTTTGCCGATTTTGCCAACTTTATGGGCGCGATGGCGGCCCGCTACCAGGGCCGCGTGCAGGCGTATGAGATATGGAACGAGCAAAACCGCGCCTGTGAGAATGGCGGCGATTGCCAGACGGCCGGCGGTATCGGCGGCGAAGTGGCCAGCGCCGACTACTATGTAGATATGCTGGCCGCGGCCTACGACGCAGTGAAAGCCAACGACCCCAACGCGATTGTGGTAAGCGGTGCGCCGACCTCAACCGAGACGAACGACCCGGCCATCGCTATCAGCGACATTACCTTTATCAAGCAAATGTTGCAAAACCCGAACTTCCGCGCCGATATTGTTGGCGTCCACCCCGGCGGCCACAACAACCCGCCCGATTCGTTCTGGCCCGATAACCCCGGCCCCGGCGAGTGGACAACGAACCGCGAATTTTACTTCCGCCGCATTGAAGATGTGCATCAGGCGATGGTGGATGCTGGCCGCGGCGATATGAAGATGTGGGTGACAGAGTTTGGTTGGGCTACGGCCAATACGACGCCCGGCTATGAATATGGCAATGAGCTTTCGTTGGAAAAACAAGCCGAATGGATTGTCCGTGCCTTCCAGAAGGGCCACTACGAATATCCCTGGGTAAGCGGTATGTTCCTGTGGAATTTGAATTTCTCGGTGGCGTGGGCCGGCGAACATGGCGACCCCACCCACGAGCAAGCCTCCTTTAGCGTGCTTAACCCCGACTGGAGCCCGCGCCCGGCCTGGCACGCCATTCAGGCGATGCGGGCTGGCCAACAGTAGCCTACCTGCTGCGCCTAACGGTATCGTTCGTCTGGCCGGATGGGTCACTATGACCCATCCGGCCACTGTGTTTGAAACGCTATAATGATTTGGAACGGAAGGGAGCAAGCAGACGATGCCCCCCAAAAAAAGACGCCCCCAGAAGAAACGCGCCACCACTAGCAATGCCGATCTTGAGGAGATACGCCCCCAGACCTTTGTGATACGCGATCGGGATATGCACCCGATTCTCAAGGGTGAAGGCCATGTCAAGGGGGTGATGTTTGAGTTGACAACCTGGCGGCGCGACGGTCTGCTGGCCCGCCTGCGCGAACATGGCTACCTTGTGCGGACGCTCGAAGACCAGATACGGGCTTTGCCGGGCCTGCCGCCGACGGCGCTCCCCGGTGATGCGGTAGACTACCCCGTGAGCGGGACAACGCGCCTGAGCCATTTTGACCCGCTGGCGCTGGCCTGGGTGCCCGACGACCCTCGCCCCCAGGCGGGGCAGCAGGTGGTGACGCTGTGCATCGGGTGGGTGGTACGGCGGCGACAGGGCCGCGGCAGTGCCACTTTTGCGCAGGTGCGCCGCGAAGGTAATGACCAGGTTGGCTTCATAACGTTGGATGCAACCAGGGCCTTGATGTCCGGCTATGCCCAGGCGGCCGCGCTCCAGCCGGCTACTTTGCACGCCCATAGCGACAAGCAGCATTATTACCTGCCCGATCTGGAACTGCCCGCCCCCCACGCGGCTATTCTTCAGCGGCTTGGGACGCGGGGTGAGCGGGGGTGGCAGGTAGAAAAACGCTCCTGGCCGCTGGCCAGAAGCGTTTATGCGGCGCTTGGTATGCAGTTGGTGAAGGGGCGAGGTTAGAAGGTGATCAAGCGGGAGATTTCCTGCAATATCATTGGCACATCGGGCGCATTTGCAGCTATGATCGCAGATTCACGACCGGCATGTTTGTGGTGTGGAAAGGTCGAAATATCGGGAAAATGGGGCGTATTGTCATAGCGAAAAATCAGGTTACCATTGGTGTCCTGGTAATGGTAAACATACATGTAGCGGTCAATGGTGTGCTGCACAGATACGAATTCGCGGATATGGAGCAGTGAACCATCACGGAAGTAGATGTCGCCTCGGATAAAGCCAATAGTCTGGCTTCGTTTATCGAAGGTTATGCTTGAAGAAATGACTATCGGCGACTGCTCAAACAGTGTGTGGATGGATTGGAAGTAGCCATCAATTGACATGCAAACCCTTAAGCGCCTCAAGTTGAGCAAGCAAAAGCCGGTAGGTTTTCAATTCGCCGGCCCATTCGATGAAATCAAGCGTTTCTGCCTGTTGCCCAGATAAAAATTGACGCTCAAATGTGTCTGATGAGAGCTGATATTGTTGCTCAAATGCCTTCAACCGATGCAGTGTTCGCGCAACCCCAAGTTCCAACACCCGTACCTCAGATCGGATGGCCGATTCAAGCAAGGGCTTGAGATCAACAGCGCTTGTGGCACTAATAATAACTTGCTGGTTCATACGGGTATGACTCCTTATACCAGTGATGGGTGCGGCGTGAGGCGAAGCTACGTGACACGAAGGTACTCTACGCTACGGAATAGCTCCAGGTCATCAACCGAACCTGGTAATACAACATAGTATGCCTGGCATAGTAGCACAAGGTCACTATTGGGGCAAGAACGATGATACAGAATGATGGAAACCGGGCGATATGTATGACCCGGTTTCCATCGTTGCTGGCGCTGCGCTCTCCCGTCTTGTCTTACGGCCGCCCTTGCTCAGCCTTGAGCCTGGTCAACAACTCTTGAATGGCGATATAGGCCGGGCGCGGGCTCCAGTCGGGGTTGAGAATGCCAAACGATGCTTGCTCGTGTAGCACATTGGGCGGGTCATGTTCGGCCCAGGTGACGGCAAAGTTCATATTCCAGAGGAACATGTTCCCGACCCAGGGGTAGTTATCGTAGGTGTATTGAATAGCGCCGGTGATGTAGTCGGATTGGGTTTCAAACGATACCTGGTTGCCAAACTCATAGCCGGGCGTGTTATTCTCGGTAGCCCACCCATACTCGGTAATCCAGATTTGCTTTTCGTTCATCCCATAGGCTTCCATCACTTCGCGCACGTGTTCGATGTGGCGAAAGTAGAAGGTGCTATGGTCTGTCCAGCCGTCGGCGGTGCTTGGGTTTTCGGGCCAGAGTGTATCGGGCGGGTTGGCGGAGCCGCCGGGGTGGACGGCTTGCACGTCGAAGTAATCTTTGATAATGCCGTCTTTATAGGTATACATGGCTTCGTAATAATCCATATCGGATAGCGCAATGTTGACATCGGTGACGCCGGTGGAGGAGGGCGCGCCAGCCAGTACGTAGGCCTCTGGATTGACGGCTTTAATGCGCTGGTAGCCTTCCATCAAGATTTCAACGTAGTGTCCCACGTCGTCTACCGTAATCGTGCCGCCGGTTTCGTGGGCCAGGTTTTGCTCGTTCCATATTTCATAGGCGTCTATCTGGTCGCCGTAGCGTTCGGCCATCGCCTGTACAAAGTTGCCCAGGTCGGCCGGGTCTTCTGGCAAGCCATTGGTGGGGTTATAGAAGGGCGGCGACTGGACGATGCTAATGAGCAGTTTCAAGTCGTAGGCGTTGACGGCTTCGACAATCGGGTCTAGCTGATCCCACACATAGCGGCTTTCCGGCTGGTCGGGAAACTCCGGCTCGGCCATTTCCATGTCTTTCCACACGATCTGCTGGCGCACCCACCCGAAGCCGGCATTTTTGGTAAGCTGTAACACGCGCTCGTGGTCGGTGTAGTAGAGGTGGGGGACGACGCCAAATTCCAGGTAGGGCGTCTGGAGCGTTCCATTCATATGCACCGGTGCGCCGCTCCCGGTGGCGGCGACGGGTTGGGTATCGGTGGTCGGGTCGGTGGTGTCAATGGGTTGGGTATCGGTGGTCGGGTCGGTGGTGTCAATGGGTTGGGTGTCGTTGTCTGCTGGTTCGTTCGCTGCGTTGTCTGCGCTATCGTCGGGAGTATCTGCCGTGTCGTCGGTTTCGGGTTCGCCTGTGTCGGCGGCCGGTGCGTCGGTGGGGGGGGTATTGGCGGCGCTATTGCCGCCACCACCGCCGCCCCCACACGAGGTTACGACGAGCGTTACCGCGACCATCAACACAATTACCATGCTGATGACGCTAATAGTCACTTGTTGTTTCTTCAATGCTTCTAACGCTTTCATGAGTTTCTTCTGCTCCTTATCGGTCATTGCGTATTTTGATTATACAATGGGCGAACTATATCTTACAGGGTCATCCCTGGGGGACAACCCTGGGAGCGCGAGCGTCTCGCTGGCTCCGAGGCGGGCCGGATGCCCGCGCTCCCAGGAACCACCCGGTTCCTTGTAAACCGTTACAACTAATCCTTGGGCATATCACGAATGGCGTACCACGCCGGGCGCGGGCTCCAGTCGCCGTGCAACACCCCGAACGAGGCTTGCTCGTGCAACTCTTCGCCCAGGTAGGCCCAGGGTATGGCAAAGTTCAAGTTCCAGAGGAACATACCCCCAACCCACGGGTTATAGTCGTGTCGCCCCATCTGGAAGGCGCGGACAATCCAGTCGGCTTGTGCTTCTAACGAAAGCTCATTGCCATATTCATAGCCGGGGGTCACGTTGGGGGTGGCCCAGCCAAACTCGGTTATCCACATCTTCATATCGCCACGCCCGGTTTCGACCATTACCTGGTGTATATCTTCGACGCGACGGAAGTAAAATTCGCGGTTCGTTGTCCACTCGCCGGGGCCGGGGTTGTCGGGCCAGTAGGAATCGGGCGGGTTGTTGTGGCCGCCGGGGTGGACGCCAACCACGTCGGCGCGGAAGTTTGGATTGCTCAACATCTGCCGAATGAAGGTGACATCGCTCACGGCTATGTTGGGGTGGTTGGTTTCGGTGGAGGTGGGGCCGCCACTTACGACAACGGCGTTGGGGTCGGCGGCTTTGATTGCGTCGTAGGCTGCGGCCAGCATATCTACGTAGTAGTCGGCGCTAACGACCTGGCCGCCTGTGCCGCCCGCGTTCTGGCAGTCGCCGCCATTTTCACAGGCGCGGTTTTGCTCGTTCCATACTTCGTACGCATGGACTCTGCCCTGGTAGCGACTGGCCATCTGCCCCATGAAGTCGGCAAAGACGGCGAAATTCTCGCGCGAGGGCAGCCCGTGCGAACCGTTGGCGGTAGCCCACCAGGGCGATTGTACCACGGACAGCAGCAACTTGACCCCCGACTGGTGCGCGTCTTCGACAATATTGTCAAGCTCGCCCCAGTGGATTTCGCCCGATACGTCGTGCAGGTCTTTCCAGGCTACTTGCTGGCGTATCCAGTAAACCCCGGAGCCTTTGGCCATTTCCAGCACGCGCTGGCGGTTTTGCCAGGGTTCGCCGTTGTGGTAGAGCGTGGCGTTATAGCCGTAGACAAAGCCGGAGGTTGATTCTGGCGCGGGTGGAACGTCTATCGGGGCGGGTGCTGCGGGGGTGTCG
>DAOTUK010000078.1:0-21642 GCA_034437375.1 Chloroflexaceae bacterium
GGGAGGCGGGGACGCGGGGAGACGGGGAGGCGGGGAGACAGGGAGGCAGGGAGAAAGCAAGAGGGCCAGCCCCTGCAAGACTGCCCCCTCTACATATCATCATGCTGGAGATGCATGAACTATGTCCACCAGAACAGAGCGAAGATGGCGGCAATGTTCATGCGTAATAGTAGCGATAGCGTTGGCAGGATGGCGGCAATGATGCTGGCAGGATGGCGGCAATGATGCTGGTAGGACGGCGGCGGTGATGCTGGCAGGACGGCGGCGGTGATGCTCGGCTATGGTAGAGACAATGACGTATGGTATAATTATTGCTGTATTCGTTCTTTATGAAAGGGAAAATTGTACAAGAACGTGACGATAATTTGGTACCTGGTACACTGTAGGTATTGGTTTCCCTTCGCTCTGTTCAGTGTCTGTATGATAGCATGAGGATTCCCGTATGGCTAGGGGGAAAACCTGGTGGGAATCGTTAAGAAATCTGTTGGATTTTCATGTCTCTCGTTGTTCCACCACGTCTTATTGCGCTATCCCCTACGGTTACCGTCGGAACGGGCCGTATCCCGTGTTGCACTCTTGCTCGTTCTCGTGTTCGATACGGTGACTTGTGGTATTTGGCATACTTGCTTCTCCCCATTATACTATACAAAGCATAGGTACAGAAGCGTTGCGAATCGAGAGGAAAGTTTGTTATGACAACAACCGATACCCGCCCGCTCGTTGGGGTGACCATGGGCGACCCGGCTGGCATCGGGCCGGAGATTGTGGTGAAGGCGTTGGCCAATCCAGCGATATACGAGCAGGTGCGGCCGCTGGTGATAGGTGACCGCCGTTCGCTTGAACGGGCTTGTACGTGTGTCGCCTGTCCCTTTACGATCCATACGGTTGACAACCCGGATGAGGGGGGCTATCAGCCCGGTACGCTGGATTTGATAGATATGGATACTGTGCCCGATAATCTGGAAATGGGCCAGGTACAGGCGGCGGCAGGTCTGGCGGCGTTCTATGCAATCAAGCATTCCATTGCGTTGGCGAGCCGGGGACAGCTTGAGGCGGTGGCGACGGCGCCTATTAACAAAGAGGCGTTGCGTGCGGCCAGCATTCCCTATATTGGCCACACCGAGATGTACGCCGACCTGACCGGCTCACCCGATACGCTGACGATGTTTGAGGTGCTTGGGGTGCGGATACTTTTTCTGAGCCGCCATGTGCCGTTGCGGCAGGCGTGCGACCTGGTGACCCGTGATCGCATTATTGATACGGTGCATAAGGCGATACATAATTTGCAACGGCTTGGTATTGCGTTGCCCCATATTGCGGTGGCGGGGTTGAATCCGCACGCGGGGGATGGCGGTTTGCATGGCAATGAGGAGATTGACGAGGTTATCCCCGCGGTTGAAGCGCTCAAGGCGGAGGGTATCCCGATTACGGGGCCCATTGCGGCCGACTCGGTTTTTCATATGGCGCGGAAGGGGGCCTTTGGTATGGTGTTGTCGCTTTACCACGACCAGGGGCATATTGCGGCGAAGTGTATAGATTTCGAGCGGACGATTAGTGTTACCTTGGGATTACCCTTTTTGCGTACGTCGGTGGATCATGGTACGGCGTTTGATATTGCGGGCACGGGCCAGGCCAGCGAGGTGAGTATGGTGGAGGCTATTCTGGCGACGGCGCGTCTGTTGCGGGGGGCGTAGCCTGTTCCGCCCGGTACCGCTCGCGCAGGGTATCAATACTGATAAGCTGTCCCCCCCCGTCCTCGCAATACCAGTACTCCCACCCGTTATACGCCGTTTTGCCCTGCACGAGGGCCGCTATCTTGTGGATAGAACCGCTCTGGTCGTGCCAGCGCAGGTGCGAGTCGGCTTTGACCGTCGCCACAATACGGCGGTCTTTTGAGTAGACCAGTTGCCCCACCTGGATATAGTGGGCTTCGATCAGTTGTCCAAAGCGCACCCGTGGGGCGTCGCGCTTTGATGGCGTGATCAAGTCGGTGTCATCAAGCGCGGCGGGGGCAATCTGGGACAGGCGTTCGCTGGCCATCTGGATATATTCCGGTTCCAGCTCAATCCCAACGTACTGGCGGTTGAGTTTGCGTGCGACTGCGCCAGTGGTGCCCGAACCAAAGAAGGGGTCAAGCACAATATCGTGCGGGTTGCTTGAGGCCAGGATGACCCGATACAATAGCGCCTCCGGTTTCTGGGTGGAATGGGCTTTCTTGCCGTCTATCTTGATACGCTCGGCGCCGGTGCAGAGGGGAATGTACCAGACATTCTGCATTTGTTTGTCGTCGTTCAGGTGTTTCATGGCGTGGTAGTGAAAGGTATAGCGCTTCTGGTCGGCGGTCTTTTTCGCCCAGATCAGCGTTTCGGTGGCGTTTTGAAAGCGGGTGCCGCGGAAGTTGGGCATGGGGTTGGTTTTGTGCCAGATAACGTCGTTTAGTATCCAGTAGCCTAGATCCATCATGATCGCGCCAACGCGAAAGATGTTATGATAGGAGCCGATTACCCAGATGGTGCCGTCGTCTTTCAGGACGCGGCGGCACGCGCGGAGCCAGGCGCGGGTAAAGCTATCGTACGCGGCACTATCGGTAAACTGATCCCAGGCGTCGTTTACGCCGTCAACAATGGTCTGGTTGGGCCGCAGTAGTTCGTTGCGTAGCTGGAGGTTGTAGGGCGGGTCGGCAAAGATGAGGTCTACTGAGGCGGGGGGGAGGGTGTGTAGCACGTGAATGCAGTCGCCCTGGATGATGTGGTTAAGCGGTAGCTTCATAATGTAACCATTTCAGGGAGCTTCATAACTCCTGCTGTACAATACCCAGGAACAGTGCTATCGGATAGGAAGAAACCAGATTGTATCGGCGTACTCGTCTGGATAAGAAGCACCCTGTATCAGTATTAGCTCGTTTGCTATCTCTGTAAGTCCCATCCTGGAATTGAGTATAAAAATACCTTATGTGTCTGCCAGATGCAAGATGATTTTTGAGATGTTCTGGCATTGTGGCCCGATTATTGGTAATGAGAATAAAGCTATGGGTTTCGCACCATTTTAAAATATCGGGGTCGGCTGTTCCTAACATGGGAGTACCAGGGTCACCAATGCGCCAGGCAACAATGTCGGGTACCTGTTGTTTAAGCATCTTAAGCAAGGCAGTACCCACATGTTCATCCAGTAAATACTGTATGGTGCTCATGCCGACTCTTGCTCAAGTGCCTGGCGCTTCGCGGCCTCTCGTTCAGCTTTGATAGCCCGTATCTTCAGGATAGTAGGAGATGGATTGCGCGTTTGTTCTGCGTGCATCCGTTCGTAATGCTCGATCCAGTTTGTCAAATAGGTATGCATTGCGTCCTTATGTTGTTGATAGTATAGAAGCGTCGCATAGATTTGTTCCAGGCTAAGCGTAGGAAACCGCACAGCAAGTTCATCGGGGGTTTTGGCATTATGAATGTGCTCATAGAGAATATGCTCAATCCATATGCGGTGCCCCTTGAGCTTGATTTCATTGGGCGACAAAAATTCAAAATAATCTTCTACATGCATCACGCACCCCTCCCCAAATGCTATCCCTCCCTGGTATTATACCCTGAACAGGACACCCTATGAAAATGTTGCTTCTCTCCCCCTACCCGCCCTACCCGCCCCGTAGCGGCGGGGCCTTGCGTATCTACAACCTGCTGGTGGGGTTGGCGCGTTATCATGAAATCTGGCTTCTCACCTTCGCCCCCGACGCGGCCGCCGCGGCGGCGCTGGCTCCCCTGCGCGACCACTGCCACCTGCATACTGTCCCCGGCCCACCGCCGCGGAGCCTGCTGCGCCGCGCCTGGACAACGCTCTTTTCCCCGCTGCCGGATATGGCCCTGCGCAATGCCGCATCCGCCTATACCGCCGCCCTGCGCCATCTGCTGCATACCTATGACATAGACATCGTTCAGGCCGAGAGCATCGAAATGGCCCGCTATGGCCAGGATGCCCGTCTGGTGGGCGAGCAGCGGGGGAAACGCTCTCCCCGCCTGGTGCTGGATGAGTTTAACGCCGAGTATGTGCTGCAACGCCGCGCCGCGCTGAACGACCTGGCCGCCATACGCCAGGGCATATCGCACGTGGGCCCGTGGCTGCGCGATCCCCGCCGCGCCCGGCTTGTGCTGGCCGCGCCCTACTCGCTGGTGCAGTGGTACCGGCTGGCGGCCTACGAAACCTGGCTTTTGAAGACCTACCAGCATGTGATAGCGGTCTCGGAGGAGGATCGCACCGCCTTGCAGCGGCTTGTTCCCCAGGCGCGGGTGAGCGTTGTTCCGAATGGGGTAGATACGCGCTACTTTTCGCGCGAAGCGGGCCGCGACGCCAGCAACGCACCCTCGCGTGGAAAAACGCTGGTCTTTACTGGCACGCTTGATTTTCGCCCCAACGTAGACGCCGTGACATGGTTTGCCCAGGAGGTGCTCCCGCTGATACGGGTGCGCCATCCGGAGGCTCGCTTTGTGGTGGTGGGGCGGCGGCCCGCGCCGGCGGTGCAAGCGCTGCACGATGGTGATACCATTGACGTTGTGGGGGAGGTTGCCGATGTGCGCCCGGCTATTGCGGGGGCGGCGGTGTATGTTGTGCCTATGCGTATTGGCGGGGGTATTCGGCTCAAGTTGCTGGAAGCGCTGGCGATGGAAGCGCCGGTGGTGTGTACCACGATGGGGGCCGAGGGGGTGGGGGGATTGCGCGATGGAACCCATGTCTTACTGGCGGATACCCCCCACCAGTTTGCGGCCGCGACTGTGCGGGTGCTGGACAACCCGGCGCTGGCGGCGCAGATGGGAACAGCGGGACGACGCTTTGTGGGCCAGTACTATGACTGGTCGGTTATCGTCCCGCTGCTCGAAGCGGTCTATGTTGGGTGAGGCGGGGAGGCGGGGAGGCGGAGAGGCGGAGAAACGGGGAGGCGGAGAGGCGGAGAGGCGGAGAGGCGGGGAGGCGGGGAGATGCCCCCCCTCGCGCCGCCGCCTCCTCGCCTTCCCCCTCGTGCCGCCGTGCGTCCCAGGACTAGCCCTGCTGCATTTTCTCCTCAAACTGTTTCATCGCCTCTAGCGCCTTGACCGCGTGGGCCACAGCCGGGGAGCCACCCATCAGTACGACAACCCCTAGCGCCTCCATAATCTCTTCGCGGGTTGCGCCGGCTTGCATCACATCGCTGGCGTGCCAGGCAATGCATGCTTCGCACTGGGCACTGACCGCGACGGCCAGGGCGATCAACTCCTTGACCTTGGTGCTGAGCGCCCCATCAGACATCGCGCCTTTGTGCATTTCGCCAACCGGGCCCATAACGGCGGGCAGTTCGCGGCCCATTGTGCCCATCGTGCGCTTGAACTGCATCATATACTCAGGATATGACATACTCATAACTTTGTTATCTCCTTCGGTTATCTCTGTGATATATAGTATACGTATACCCCCTATAGGTATACAGCACAGTATACATGATGGGAAAGAGTCTGTCAAATAGACAACTATATATAGGAGGATCTCAGAAAGTAGTATCTGGATCTGAAAAAGGCGCACGGGGCGGGTTGACTTGCCCCTATCGGTGTGCTATAGTGGGTCATACTAATGGATAGGGAGTGGGTTTTTTTGTATGCTTAATCTGCGCAACAGCTATTATTTTTGGTTTTACTTTACCAGCCATGATAAGGACTGGCAGCCTCCCGTTGCGTAGATTTTTGTAGGAATAGCAGAAGAACACAGGGCGTGGGGCACCAGAGGCTCCGCGCCCTTATTGTTTTGTGGAGCAGGAGGAAAAAACAACAATGCGTGGTTGGTGTCGTGGTATTCGTGGGGCAACGACGGTAATGGAAAACAGCCGTGAGGCGATATTGGAAGCGACGCGAGAACTTTTGCATGCCATCATTGCATCCAACGATGTGCAGGCCGAGGACATCGCCAGTGCATGGTTTACGACGACAACTGATCTGACCGCAGAGTTTCCTGCTGTGGCGGCCCGTGAACTTGGCTGGATTGATACGGCTTTGATGTGCGGGCATGAGATGAACGTACCGGGAAGTTTACCACGTTGTATCCGGGTGCTTATTCATTGGAATACCACCCGCCGTGCGGATGAGATTGTGCATGTCTATCTTCGAGAAGCACGTAGCTTGCGGCCTGAACATGCTGCGAAGGAGAAGGAGTTATGAGTGCTATTGTTGCGGTTGATGAGAAGCGCCCGTCCATTGAGTTAATATCGTCTGGTTCATCTGTATCGTACCAGAGTTTACCACCTGTAGAGGAGGACAATTCTATGATTGTGGTGATGCGAAGCGACGCCACCGAGGAGAATATTCAATCTGTGCTCGAACGTCTGGCCGAGTATAACTTGAAAGGGCATCTGTCGTCTGGGGAAGAGCGTACGATTGTTGGGGTGGTTGGGGCTGGTATTCCGCCCAATCTGCGCGAAGAGTTGGAGTACTTCGAGGGGGTTGCCAAAGCTGTGCGGGTCTCTAGCCCCTACAAGCTCACGGGGCGCGAGTTTCATCCCAAGGATACGGTTGTTGATGTGTGTGGTATCAAGGTGGGGGCGAATCCTTGTATTGTGATTGCGGGCCCTTGTTCGGTCGAGAGCGAGGAGCAGATTATTACGACGGCTCATTCGGTGCGGGCCTCTGGCGCGACGATGTTGCGCGGGGGGGCCTTCAAGCCGCGTTCGTCGCCCTACGCTTTCCGTGGCCTGGGGGAAGAGGGGTTGCGTTTGTTGGCGCTGGCGCGCCAGGAGACGGGCCTGCCTATCGTCACCGAGGTGATGACGCCGACGGATGTAGATATGGTGGCTCGCTATGCTGATGTGCTGCAAATAGGCGCACGCAATATGCAAAATTACCAGTTGCTTGAAGAAGCGGGGCGCTCCAAATTGCCGGTGCTGCTGAAGCGCGGTTTGTCGGCAACGATTGATGAATGGCTCTTGAGCGCTGAGTATATTGTGGCCCAGGGTAATCCCAATGTTATTTTGTGTGAGCGGGGTATTCGTACCTTCGAGACAGCGACCCGGAATACGATGGATATTAACGCTATCGCGCTGGTCAAGCGGCGCTCCCATTTGCCGGTGATAGCCGACCCAAGCCATGGGACGGGCAAGTGGTATCTGGTGCCGCCTGTTTCGCTGGCGGCGCTGGCGGCGGGGGCCGATGGGGTTATTGTTGAGGTACACCCCGACCCCGACCGGGCCCGCAGCGATGGGAGCCAGTCGCTGACGCTGGATAACTTCGCGGTTATGATGCGGCAACTGGAGGCGGTGGCCGCTGCGGTCAAGCGGAGTGTTGTTTCAGAAGCGCTTGAGCCGGCGGCGTAGGTTGGTTCGGGGGGGGGCGCGGTTGAGCCTCGTCCCCCCACGTAAGGTCTGTTCAGGCGTTGTGTTGGGGGTGCATCTGGTCGAGATGCTGGCGCAGCGCGTCGAGCGACTCGGTGTTGAGTACGACCGCGATCAGGGCCTTCAGTTCATCGTTTGTGCGGGCCGCCAGGCGGGGGGGCAGGTCGGCGGGGAATGAACCGAAACGTAATGTGATGATGTGCGCAATAGTTTGCTCTAGCGTGGTTTGTATACCTTCCTCGCGGCCCTGCACAAACCCGGTCTGCAAAATCTCTTTGTATAAGGGTGTTTCTTCTATTGCAACCATATTCAACCTCATAAACTGTGCAATATGTGCGGGATCTGCTACCAGACTGGCGAAAAACCCAAGCAGTGGTTCCAGATCACGCAGCGTTTCATCTGCTCGCAATGTATGCAGCGCTCGCCGCATCACCGCTTCATCGCCGCCGCCGCGCATCACCGGCACATAGGGCATCAGCGCTACCAGCGACCGCTGAAAGACCATCTCCGCTTCCAATTCCCACAGGTTGATCACGCGGTAGTCCTGGTGCGCGTGGATGCCCATAAACGTTGATGTGTAGCACGTTGCGACGGTTACCCCTGGCGACGGGGGTAAGATGTTTACCAGCACGGGATAGACCGGCAATTCGTATTTCTCTTCGGCCAGTCCCACATAGGCGCGTACCCGGCGTGGCATGATGTTTGGGTAGCGCGATTGAAGCTCGTTCAGTACCAGGAAATCGCCGTGGTTGGGGCTAGTTGCTCGCATAAGCACATCGCTTTCGCGGCTAATCCACTGGAACTCGCTATCTATAATGTCCAGCGCCTCGACTGTGGGGTCGTTGGTGACCCACTTCACCCACTGGTTGGGCGACAGGCTGATGAGGCGTTTACTACCAATATCGGCCTTTTTAGCCATGCTGTGCTCCTCTTTGTTGCTATGCTATGGATGTCATTCCAATGACAGGTGAGGTTTGGGGCGATGCACCGTGCTACCAACGCACACTATGCCACGGAATACATATAGGTAATCAACTGAACATGGTATCAGTATAGCATATAGCCCGGCTTTGTTGGAAGAGGGGGAGGCGGGGATGCGATGAGGCGAAGCGGCGAGAGGCGAAGCGGCGAGCGGCGAAGCGGTTGGGAGGCGAGGCGGCGAAGGTATCCCCCCGACTGCCTCGCCTCGCCCTATCCCCTGCTATGGTAGCGTGGCGCAGGCCGGCTTCGTCGCGTCCGATTGTCCGTCGTCGTTGTAGGCGTACACCGAGAAGCAGTATTCTTCGCCAGACAGCAACCCTTCAGCCGTGTAGATGGTTGTATTGGCAACAACGGTGGCCAGTTCTTCGTCGGCTTGCACAATACCAAACCCGCTTTCGTTATCGGAGTTGTCTTGCCATGTGAGGGCAACGCTGCTGTTGTTGACAGTGGTTGCTTCTAGATTGGTGGGGGCCGCTGGCGGCTCTTTGTCGGTGTCGGTGGTTACGCACGCTTCATTGGATGGTTCGGATTTTCCACCATCACCATACGCAAAGGCTGTGAAACAGTATTCTGTGCCTGGTTGCAAGTTCTCAATCGTTGTGGTGGTTTCGTTTGCGGCTACAAAAAACTCCTCGCTGGCCTGCGCAGGATAGTCTACCCGCACGCCAAAGTTACGCTCGTCGTCGGAGTTGTCCTGCCATGTCAATGTGACCCGGTCTGTTAGCACGCTGGTTGCGGTCAGGTCGGTGGGGGCGGCCGGCGGCAGCAGTTGCTGGTTGGCTATCATGGGTACGAACAGATCGTAGATGTTCCGATTGCGGCTTCGGTAGGAGACATCTTCCAGCGTGCCGATGGCGCGGTTGCCCAGGGCGTCGGTAATTTCAACCCGTACTGTGTAGGTGCCTTCGTCCTGGTAGCGATAGCTGGCGTAGGGGCTGTCAAATGGGCCAAGGTAGCCCTGGCCATCGCCAAAATCCCACCGATAGCGTGCGCCGGTGTTGCCTTCAATCTCCGTTTCCAGGTTGGCGACAAAGGTTACGGTATCGTTGGCGCGGTTGGCGCTGGTGGTTGTTTCTTCAATGGTGGCCTGTGGCGCGTCCCAGGCCCAGTTCAAGAAGAGTTGCAGCAGTTCGTGGCGTTCTATGGCCTGTTCATTGCCATTGTTGACCCCTTCCAGACCAAAGCTCGTATAGATGGAGCGTCCGTGGTAGGGGATGCCGGGGTTTTCGAGCGATGGTTGACTGCGGCGGGCAATTGCGACTACCCCATCGTGCATATTGTAGGGGCCGGGATACTTGAGCAATGCGGTAATCTCTCCGTTGGGGATGTCTTCGTCCTGGGGTTTCTCCAACTCGTCCATAAAGCGCTGGTTGCTGGCCACATCGCGTACGGGGAAGAGTTGGATGCGCCCCCGCAATTCACCGGCCGGGTTCTGTTCGGTACCGATGTGGAGGAAGAAGTTTCCTTGCAGCAGTTCTTCGTTGTCGGCCACACTGATTGTGGTTTTCCCCTTTAACGTTACGCCGTCCTGGCCTTCGCCTTCGCCCTCGTATTCAGCGTTCAGGGGTTGCGGCGGGCCCTGGTACAGCGTATAGAGCGGTGCGCTATCGGGCTGTACTGTGCTGGTGTAGACCTGGGTATGGGTCAGGGTGATGAGTTCGGTGGTGTGCAAGTGTATGGTATACTCCAGTTCGCGGGCAGGGGCGTTGTAGCGGAAGGTGACGTCGTTTTCAATATCGCCGGTCGGGGTGGTGGGTTGGAGCCCGCTCTTCGACAGGGCGCTATACCCTTCGTACTGGTCGGTACCGCTTACATCTACCAGCAGGTTTTCGAAGGCCGGCGGGGCTTCGTCGGTGGGGATAATCGAGAGCGTGGGAAGGACGCCATTGGTCAGGCTGTGTTGTACCCATTTGCTGGCCAGGGTGTAGTTGTAGAGGAAGGTACCGCTGCCGTTGTTATCCGATTGCAGCGAGGCTGCCGCGTTCTGTCCCATGACAATCAGGGTGCCGCCATTGTTGGCATATTCGGTCAGGCGGTTCTGGTCTTGCTCGGAAAGCACCGGGTTATCGTTGTCGCCGGTGAAGTAGATAACCGCGCGGTAGGAGGAGAGCGTGGCGGGGTCGGGCACGGTGTACTCTTCGTCAACCTGGGCATCTACGTCCCACGAGGTATAGCTGTATTCCAGGGTGTCCAGCGTGCGGCTATAAAAGTCGGTGTAGTCCAGAAGTACCTTGCTGCTGTATGCGGGGTCAAGCGTGCTGCCGTCATTGTCGAGTATGAGTACATCGCCGGCGTATTCCTGGGGGACGACGCGGGCCCAGGCGGGCATATGGGCTTCGTGCGACTCGCTGGTGAGGGTGATGTAGCCCTGGTTATCGCCCATGCCTTTGCTGGTGCGCGGGGTGAACTCGACGCGGATGCGTGACGATTGCCCCGGTGAAAGGGTGATCGAAGCGGGGCTCACGGTAAAGCCATCAAGCCGCACCGTTTCGGTAAAGCCCTGGCTGGTGTCCCACGTATCGAGACGGTAGGTTTCGGTGCGGTCGGAGACGCTGGTTATCCGTATCTCTACGGTTTTTGGTTCGTTTTCGGGCACTTCGCCAAAGCTGGCCATGGGCGGGTCAAGGATGATGCCGGGGTCGAGCGCTTGTTGTAGGTCGAGCCGCCCGGCGCCCATGTCCAGGGGTTGGGCGGGGGTGTGGTTATCGTTGTAGATGTTGACATATTGTGCTGTGGTCATTAGCGCCGACTTGACCTGGGCCGGTGTCCAGTCCGGGTGGGCCTGGAGTACCACGGCCGCGGCGCCGGCGACGTGGGGGGCGGCCATAGAGGTGCCCGACATCTGCCCATAGCCAAAGTGGCGCTCTTCGCCGGTTGCGTAGGGGTCGTAGCCTTGCGAAACGATGTGGACACCGGGCGCGGCCAGGTCTGGTTTCAAGACGTTGCCCACGCCGGGCCCGCGGCTACTGAACGAGGCGATACGATCCGCTTCGTTGCCGGCCTGGTACGACTGGGTGTTGACGACAAATTTGGAGGCGTTGGCGTGTTCGTCGTACCATTCAGCCAGTGCGTTGCCGCCGGCGTAGCTAATGAAGATGGAGGATATGGTAATCTCTTCGCCCAGACCGCTGTCCTCCATAGCAACCAGTTCATAGCCATCTTGCTCGTAGTTGTAGATAACGACGAAGGTAGCCCCCGCGTTTTGCGCGTTTAGTACCTGTTCGTCAAAGGGGCAACTTCCGCGCCGCAGCACAGCGGCCTTGTCGCGGAAGAAGGCATCTTCCCACGGTTCACACCCATCAATGTTGCGCGGGTCTATGCTGCGGGCTGTGACAAAGGGGTAAGAAACGGCTTCCTCAATGGGGAGGGGTGGCCCAAACCGGGCTGGCTGAAATATTACGTCGCCCAATTCCTCTGGTACTGGCTGTGGGTCTGAGATGGAGAGCCGCCGATTGCGCAGATAGCCAGAGGTTGTGCTGGCTGCGACGGTGATATAGTCGGAGGAGGGGTGGTCTATCGTATTGCCGCCCGGCCCTTCGTTGCCGGCGGCCATTACCACCACGACGCCAGATTGGGAAGCGTTCACCAGCGCTGCATCAACCGGGTCGTATGCGCCGCCTTCGCTGATGGGGCCGGCTCCCCAGGAGTTGATAATTACGTCGGCTTCGTCGGCTACGGCGTCTTCCAGCGCGGCCAGTAATTCTGTGGTATAGAATGCGCCATTGGTGTCGGCAAGGCCGGGGTAGCAGACGCGATAGCTCATTAACCACGCGCCCGGCGCAACGCCGCTGCTGGCGGGTAGTTCGAGCGTGCCGCCGTAGATCGTCGGGCTAATAATACCCCCCGCGGCAATTGCGCCAGTGTGGACGCCATGTGAGCTTGCGTAGGGGCCGGGCCAGGCGTTTTCCTCATCCTCAAGAGGTGGGTTTGAAGGGCGGAAGTAGGTTCGACTGGCTACAATCTTGCCATTGTTGTTGGCGTGTAGCCCAAGCCCGTTGCGGGGGTAGCCGGTGGGGTAGAAATAGCCATCTCCGTTGAACATGGGGGCTTCGTGGTGCAACCCGCAATCAATGGATGCTATCTTCACGCCGCTGCCCGCGTTGGCGCGCCCGCCAATGGTGGACGATTGCCAGGCGATGGGGGCGTTGATAAGCTCGGTGCTGGCGTAGAGCGCCGGCTGGTAGACACGCTCAGAGTATACCGCCTTGACGCCTGGCATCTGCGACAGGGTATTGCGGGTTGTGGCCAGGTTGTTTGTTGTAACTTCGACACTTACCCCATGAAAGACCACCTGGTACTGCGCGGTGTGGGTTGTCCCCTGTGCATCCACATAGGAGCTAAGCTGTGCCGCTGGCACGGCCTGGGTCAGGGCTTGGGCAAACAGGGTTTGCTCGTTCTCAAGCCGCGATAGGTAGGTGGTTGCTGCCAGAGCTTCGAGCGATACCTCTTCTTTGCTCTGGGGGGCGGTTGTTTGCTCGCCAAGCCAGGCCGCCAGTGGGGGCGTTTCAAATTCGACAATCAAGCGCGAAGGGGCCGACCCCGGTTCCCCTTCGTGTGGGCCCGTTTGTGCTGGTGTGTGTGCGTGGGCGGGCAAGAGCGCGGTCATGCTGAAGACCAGGAGCAACACAACGAACCATCCAACAGGAACATACATACGAATACGAGTAGACATAGCCTCAATCCTTCCAATGATTTTTTTCCCAAAACCCGTTGCAAATATGGATAACAAGAACGTTCCCGTACCTTGAGACGGACATACAATGATTTACCTCTTTGAACGTGTGGGGGCAGTGGTTCGTGACAGGCCAAGGTAACGAGAAGATTACGGTTTGTAGCAAGGGAATAGGAGAGGGACGCCCCACCGGGGGCGCCCCTCAGTGAAGGAGGAGAGCGAATGAAAGACACGCGCGTTCTATTGGACCGCGTCAGGCGGCATTAACTATAGGCTTCGACGGGGATCATCATATGCGAGCCGTTGCGTTCCTGCTTGTCGCCCAGAGCCCGCCAGTTGCGGTCGTTTCCCCCACGCATGTATTGCGCCGACGCGGCCACAAAGCCTTTGAAGAGCGGGTGGGGGCGGTTGGGCCGCGAGAGAAATTCCGGGTGAAATTGGCTGGCCACATACCAGGGATGGTCGCGTAGTTCGACAATTTCAACCAGGCGACCGTCCGGCGACATCCCGCTAATAACGAGACCGGCCTCTTCCAGTACCTCGCGGTAGGCGTTGTTGAATTCGAAGCGGTGGCGGTGGCGTTCGACCACGTTTGTGGTGCCATAGGCGGCGGCGGCGCGGGTGCCCGGTTTCAGGGTGCAGGGGTAGTCGCCCAGGCGCATAGTGCCGCCCTTGTCGGTAATGCCGCGCTGATCGTGCATCAAGTCAATGACCGGGTTCATGGTGTGCGGGTCAAATTCGGTGCTGTTTACATCGGGGGTGCCAAGGGCCCAACGGGCAAAGCCGATGGTCGCACATTGCATTCCCAGGCACAGCCCCAGGTAGGGGATGTGGTTGGTGCGGGCATAGTCGGCGGCCATAATCTTGCCTTCGATACCGCGGTCGCCGAAGCCGCCCGGTACAATGATACCGCTGACATCCTGCAAGAGCCGGGCCGGGCCTTCTTGCTCCAATTGTTCGGCTGAAATCCAGCGAATATCAATATCCAGTTCCTGGTGCAGGCTGGCGTGGGTCAATGACTCGGCGACGCTAATATAGGCGTCGCGCAGTTCAACATACTTGCCTACCAGCGCAACCGACAATTTGCGGCGTGGTCGCTTGATCATGCGCACCAGTTCGTACCACTCGGTCAGATCGGGCTTGCGCGTATCCAGTGCCAGTTTCTCTACCAGGTAGTCGCCCAGGCCATACTCTTCGAGGATGATGGGTACTTCGTAAATGGAGCCGACCGTTTCGACGGGGATAACGGCCCGCAGTTCAACGTCGGTAAAGAATGACACTTTTTCCAGCGTATCTTGCGGAATGGGATAGTCGGCGCGACACAAGATAACATGCGCATTGATGCCCACCCCCCGCAAGGCCATTACCGAATGCTGCGTTGGTTTGGTTTTCAGTTCGTGGGTTGTGCCAATGTGCGGCAGCAGTGTGACATGGATATAGACTACGTTGTCGTTGCCCACGTCCTTGCGCATCTGGCGGATAGCTTCCATAAACGGCAAGCTCTCAATGTCTCCCACCGTGCCGCCCACTTCAACAATAACCACGTCGGCGTTGCTGTCTTCTGCAACCGAAGTAATGCGGCGCTTGATTTCGTCGGTAATGTGGGGAATAACCTGGATTGTGCCCCCCAGATAATCGCCGCGCCGTTCTTTCTGTATCACCGAGGAGTAGATCTGCCCGGTGGTAACACTGCTTAAGGTGGAAAGTTGTTCGTCGGTAAAGCGTTCGTAGTGTCCCAGGTCAAGATCTGTTTCGGCTCCATCCCTGGTCACAAACACCTCGCCATGCTGATAAGGCGACATGGTCCCAGGGTCTACATTCAAGTAGGGATCGAGTTTCTGTATTGACACCCGTAATCCGCGACTCTTCATCAGACGACCGATGGCTGCGACACTGATACCCTTGCCCACCGACGAAACGACGCCACCAGTCACAAAGATGTACTTCGCCATGCTGATACCTCTCCTTAGTTTTAAGATTGAGATGGGTACTGCTCAGCACGCCACCCTGCCCGTTGTGCGTGTACGATACTGACGGATACCTGCTGCTACCTTGTTCTGTGCGATGGAGTTGAGCAGTCACATTTTTATAAGTCCCGCTAACACGTGTTGACGTATAAAATAATACTACCTGGAGTATATACGAAATCTCTGCTTCTGTATGTAGTAGATGATTACTGAACGATTACGTGTCATTGGGAAGATACGTTCAAGACAGGGAGTGGGGCTGTTCTATGACGTTTCTTTTGAAGCATCCCGTCTCCTTACCTGATAGAGAGAGCGAATATGGGTCGCTAGATTGAAAAAGTGTCCTGGAACGCACATATTCCAACGCTCCATAGCAATATTCATCACACGGTCACCTGTTTTTTTACCCCTTTTTTACGGCTTCTATCATTTTCCTATCATCTATAAGAACGATTGTGGGAGGTTCTTTTGCAATGCGTATCAATCTGCCGGTGGGTTTCTGGTGGGTTGCTGGCGGGGCGGGTCGGGGGAATACCCGCGGGCCCGGCGTACGCCAGGCCCCCCGGAGGGCCCGGTGCATACGGGGGGGGTTGGCCGGTTGGGCGTTCTATCCAGTGCATTATGTTCTTGCAGGCGTTTCGTCATGGGTTGGGGCCATAACCATCGTGCGTGTCTCGGCTCCTTCGGCCGGCAGGCTTGATGGGGTTATGGTGATTTTTGTTTGTGGGGTTATATCTTTCAGTCCAAGCTCGTGGACAAACGTATCGAGAGGTGCTAACTGGCGCATAAAGGATTGTTGCGTCGCATTCTGGGCATAGTGCATGGGAATAACTACCCGTGGTTCTATCTGACTGATGACGCTGGCGGTGTCTGATGGCTCGGTCGTGTTGTCGCCGCCTACGGGAACGAAGAGCACGTCTATGTTGCCAATCTCTTCGATCAGGGATGGGCTGAGCTCATGCCCTAGATCGCCCAGGTGACAGTATACTACATCGTCCAGGTGGATGGTGTAAATGGTGTTGTAGCCGTGTGTCTGGCCCTTGTCTTTATCGTGATAGGTGCGGACGCCGGTAATTAGAATATTGCGTATTTCATACTCGCCGGGCCCGTCTATGACAAACAGGCTGTCGCGGAGCGGACGTACGGCCGCAACGTTGTTGTGGCCGGGGTGGTCGTGGCTTATGGTAACGATGTGGGCGGTGGGTTTGCCGATGTCTAGCCCGACGGAGCCGTCGAAGGGGTCACACAGGACGATGCCTTCCCGCCCGCGCAGGCGGAAGCAGGAATGTCCGAGATACTCAATATCAGCCAATGCTTCTTTTCCTCCCAGATATTTGTTTCTTTTGTGGTATGTTCAAACCTCAGTGAACTTTATGATACCACACCTGGGCAAGCACGGCTGCCATGCGTTCAGGGATACCTGTTCACCCCTGGAACGATACGCTTTGGGGAATGTGAACAGGTATCCCTGGGCAAGGGGGGGGACGGGGTGGCTATTCGGTGTCAACGATGCCGCCGCTGTCCTCATTCTCGTCGTCCGTTGCTGCGGTATCCTCTGTCGGTGGCACAGCGGGCCCCGACAACGCTTGCGCTCGGATGAGGCTTTCCAACTCGCGGGCCACGGCCGGGTTGTCGCGCAAAAAGTTTTTCACATTTTCGCGCCCTTGCCCCAGACGATCTTCCCCAAGATAGAACCACGAGCCGCTCTTGCGGATAAGCTCAAACTTCAGCCCCACATCCAGAATGCCGCCTTCGGCAGAAATACCCTCATTGGCCATAATATCAAATTCGGCCTGGTAGAAGGGGGGGGCTACTTTATTCTTGACCACTTTGACCCGCGCTCGCATGCCGATAGTCTCATCGCCCTGTTTAATCGTTTCAATCCGGCGGATGTCCATACGTACCGAGGCAAAGAATTTGAGCGCCTGGCCCCCCGTTGTTGTTTCGGGCGAGCCAAACATAATTCCGATCTTCATACGAAGCTGATTCAGGAATAGCACCGCCGTATGGCTTTTGTTAATGGGGCCCGAGAGTTTGCGCAGCGCCTGGCTCATCAGGCGGGCCTGGGCCCCTGGTAATGAGTCGCCCATCTCGCCCTCTATCTCGGCGCGGGGTACTAGCGCGGCCACCGAGTCTATCACAATGACGTCTACCGCGTTGGAGCGTACCAGCATATCGCAAATTTCTAGCGCCTGTTCGCCTGTGTCTGGTTGCGATACCAGCAGGTCATCTATGTTGATACCACAGCGGGCCCCATAGGTCGGGTCAAAGGCGTGTTCGGCGTCAATAAACGCGGCCACGCCTCCCATTTTCTGGGTTTCTGCGATGATATGCTGGGCCAGGGTTGTCTTGCCGCTACTTTCGGGGCCATACACTTCGATGACGCGCCCCCGCGGGACGCCCCCTACCCCAAGCGCAATGTCGAGCGCAATGGAGCCGGTGGGGATAGCGTCTATCGCCATCCGCGCACTGGCCTCGCCCATGCGCATAATCGAGCCTTTGCCAAACTTGCGGTCAATCTGGCTAATTGCTGCTGCCAGAGCCTTTTCTTTCTCCGGTTGTACGGTGGACATGGGCTACCTTCTTTATCCTTTCTGCCGCTGCTAGTGGGCACCATAACTCTACTATATGCCAGACAGGCTGTCAACGCAACATGTCTTACGTATAGTATAGTACATTCGTTCGCTAAACACAAGGGGGTAGGGGGGGTCGGAAGGTCTGGGGGCCTATTATAGCGAGGCATAGACGTGTACCGTCTCCCGCGCTACCCGCTCCCACGAAAAACGCCGGGCTTGCTCCAGTCCCCGCGTGCGCATATCGGCTTGTAGCGGCTCATCGCGGAGCAGCCGGCCCAGCGCCGCGGCCCACCCCCCGACATCATCGGGGGCTACACACAGCGCCGCGTCTCCTACCACCTCCGGTAGACTGCTGGCATTGCTACAGACCACCGGGGCTCCACAGGCCATGGCCTCAAGCGGGGGTAAGCCAAAGCCCTCGTAGCGACTGGGAAAGGCAAAAATTGTGCTGGCCTGGTAGAGCAGGGGCCCATCCTCGTCGGGCACTTCAATGCGTTGCACCGTGGTTTCGGCATGGTGTTGGGCAATGAGCGCGTCCAGGTCTGGGAAGAGCAGGCGGTTCTGGCCCAGGGCCCGCCCGGCTATGGCCAGCGTGGCGGGTGGGGCGTTACAGGAGCGCAGCATCTCCATGGCCTGAATAAGCACTCCGACATTTTTGCGGACATCGAGCCCGCCAACGTAGTAGATATAGGGCGAGGAGAGGTGGTACCGGTGGGCTACGTCGCGGCGAGCGCTTTGCGGGTCGGCGGGGCGGTAGCGCTCGTTTGCGGCCAGCAGGATAGCGGTAATACGTTCGGGCGGCAGACGCAGGTAGGTGCTAATGTCGCTGCGGCTATGGCGCGAGAAGGTGATGATCGCTGTTGCGCGTCGGGCGGCCCGTTCAACCAGCGCCATGTAGCGTTGTACCAGTCGCCCCCCGCGATACTGGGGCAGGCGTTGGGGTATCAGGTCGGGTATGGTGGTGATGACGGGTTGGGTACTGAAGAGGGGTGGGGCAAAGTAGGGCACGTGGATAAGGCAGCGGTCGTTGCTATTTTGGGCCAGGATTCGGGCCGTCTTGGGCACGGTTATTTGTTCAAACCAGAGCTTGGCCAGGTTCTCGTGGTAGGTATCAAAGGGGGTGTGCAGGGTGATGGTAGCGACTCCTGGGATAGTCGGAAGTTTGGTTGTCTGGTAGGCGGGGAGCAGCAGGGTATAGCGGTGTTGGGGGGCGACACGCGGAAGATGGCGCACCAATCCATGCAGATATTGTCCGCTGCCGACAGTGGGCTGAGTCCAGAAACTCCCATTCAATAAAATATGCATCTTGCCTGTGACCTGTGCTATACTCTAAATGATAAACCGGAAAGCGTGCGTAGTCTAATAGTTTGATAGTCTGATAGTCTGGTTGATTGTACGGTTATGAATCATGGTAACAGACTTCTGGTGATTGCCGACAATACCCCGGAGCGCGTTGCGCTGGATGCGTTGTTGGCCCCGCTCCCCTACGATGTCACCTATGTTGAAAGTGGCCTGGCAGCGGTCGAGGTGGCCGCTGTGGCCGGGCCCGATCTGATTGTGCTGGACAGTGCGGTAGCGCGGAACCATCCCGATGAAGATGGTTTTTCGGTATGCCGGGCTATTCGGGTGCATCCGATGCTGTTTGATGTACCGGTCGTCATGCTGGTATCGGCGGGCGATCATACTACGCGCGTTCAGGCGCGGCGGGTGGGGGTAGATGATTTTCTGACCACGCCACTGGATTGGGTGGAAGTGGAAGCGCGGTTGCATACCATTATGCGCTTGCGTCGCTATCGGAGTTCCACCGATACCGGTACGATGTTTGAGCGTGTGTTTGCGCTTGCCCCGGATGCGGCGCTGATTGTTGATGATCGGGCCGCGATTGTCCGGGCCAATGGGGCCTTGTTGCAGATATTGGGCGGCGACGAGCGCGACCAGGAGCGCATTGTAGGCGAGTCGCTCCTCTCGTTTGTTGTCACAGAGCCGGGCGAGCAACCGATGACTCGCTTTCAACAGTTGGTAGAACAGTGTTCGCAGGGCGTACCGGCGGAGATTGAATTGGTACAGTTTGATGGTCAGCGGGTGCCGGTGGAGGTGATGAGTAGCTACATTATCTGGGACAGTACGCCCGCGGCGCAGCTTCGCTTTCGAGATATGCGTACGCGCATCGCCCTGACCGAGCAACTGGAACAGTCGGGCAATACGCTGGCGCTGGCCTATGATGCGACTCTGGCCGCCATGGTGCGGGCGCTCGATGTGCGCCACCGCGAAACTGAGGGGCATACGCGGCGGGTCACAGAGATGACTATGCGTCTGGCGCGGGCGGTAGGCGTTACCGGCGAGGAACTGGTGCATATACGGCGGGGGGCTTTGTTGCACGATGTTGGCAAGCTCTGTATTCCAGACACTATTTTGTTTAAGACCGGCTCGCTGACCGAGGAGGAGTGGGCGATTATTCGCCAGCACCCTACCTGTGCCTACGAATGGTTGTCGGCGGTAGCCTACCTGCGTCCGGCGCTCGATATTCCCTACTGTCACCACGAGCGATGGGACGGGGGCGGCTATCCGCGTGGGTTGCGGGGAACAGATATACCGCTGGCGGCGCGGATGTTTGCGGTGGTGGATGTCTGGGAATCGTTGCGGTCGCGGCGGCCCTATCGGGATGCGTGGGGCGAAGATCATGTGCGGGCGCACATTCGTGCCCAATCTGGGAGCCATTTTGAGCCGCGCATGGTTGAGGCATTTCTTGCGCTGTATTGCCCCTTTGATACCAGTGAGGGGTGAGGTGGGAGGCGGGAGGCGCGAGGCAGGCGATTCCTGCGCAACGGCCGGCGGGGTGGCGATAAATCAACGGCCAGGAATCGTTTATACCATTGACAACGACTTGCAAAAGGAGGTTGATGCAATGGTAACATTTGAACAGGTGGTCGTAGGCGCACAGCAGTTGTCGCGGGCCGATCAGGCCCGCTTAATCGCGCAATTGGCGACACAAATTCAGCAGACGTTAGCGACAACGCGCAGTGTATCGCTGGTTGATGATGGCTATGTCCTGCCGGAACCGGACGATGGCGTAGACCAGGTATGGGATGTGCTGGTGCAGTTGATTGCAGAATGTCGGTTGCGTACTGATATGGGATCGGAAAGAATGCCGAGATTATGATTCAAGTGTTTGTAGATGTTACGGCCTGGGTGGCGTTGCTGAATGAAAATGATCCGCTCTATCGTTCGGCGCATCAAGTGCTAGAGGATTTGCGGCGGCAAGATGCCCATCTGGTCACAACCGAGTTTGTGTTGCTTGAGGTAGCCAATGTCCTTTCAGGCGTGAACATTCGGCGGCATACGGTTGCGTTTGTGAATGGGTTGCGTGAGCTTGCGCTTTTGACGATTGTGCCGTCCGGTTCGGATCTCTTTTCCGATGCGTGGGAAGTGTATAGCAAACATCTCGACAAGGCGTGGAGCTTGACGAATTGCACAAGTTTTACCGTGATGAAACAGCTTGATCTGACCCTGGCCTTTACCTCGGATCACCATTTTGAGCATGCTGGCTTTGTTATCTTGCTCCTGAGCCAGGATTAACGTCTGGTGCTACTCTGGGATACGTTCAAATGAAGTGACAAATCGTTCCAGGTCAGCATCTGAAACACTTGCTTTGTCGCCCATCGCCAATAGTTGGTAGAGTCGGTCTTCCACAAGATAGTATCGTGCCAGAATGTGCATGTCTTTGCCATTGATATGGGCACTGGCGACGATGGCTTTCCCCGTATATCCATCCAGCAGAATATCGTGCTCCGATTCCTTGCGGCCGCCCATGCCGTTGAGTGCGGCCTGGACAGCGCTTTCTAGATATTCGGAGGGCTGTTTCTGGTTGGCTGTGTCGGGCGAGAGGGTGGTAAATGCGACAACAAACTGGCTGTCGGGGCGCTGTACTTTGTAGGAGAGGTGGATGCTGGCGGGGTTATTGGGGTTCTGGTGGAAGGTTTCCTGGGGTGTGCCGGGCATCAGGATGGTGAAGCGGCCTTCCTCTGAGGTGAAGGGTTGCCAGTCGGCCTCATTGAGCGGGGGCCCAGGTTGGGCGGCGGCGGCGGCGGTCGGGGGCGCAGTGGTGCTGCC
>DAOTUK010000079.1:0-3418 GCA_034437375.1 Chloroflexaceae bacterium
TAGTCCTCATCCTCATTTGGTTCTCCGTTCCCATTGCCATCAATCCACGGGGTCTGCATTTTCCCGTGCCCCGCTGCCCTGATCCCATCTCTGCCCGCCTCAAAACAGGTGCGCAGATTGCCGCCCTGCCTCAGGGCCGTGAAAAAGTGTGTCGAAAAGAGGATCTCCTGGTGCGATGCCCAGGCCAGCAGATCGGGGCCGGTTGAGGCAACAACCACCCGCCGCGCACCACTTACCGTCTCAAACGGCTCAATGAAGCTGCCAGCATGGCAGGAGTCAATGATGATATTGACTTCCAGGTAGGTGAACTGATCTTCAAGAGCTGATAGCCAGGTATTGAGGTCGCCGGGGGTAATGTGTTCTGTATCGCTCTTGCTGGCATCCAGGATGAATCTGTTTTTTTTGCCGTGCCCGACCAGGTAGAGCGTGAGGGGGCGGTTTGCATCAACTTTTTGCGCTGCCCATTCGGTAATGGACTCTTCGAGGTATTCCCGCGTGGGGATACGGTCCACGTGCTCATAGTTCAGGTTGCCCAGATACCGAATACGGTCCGGGTAGCCATACTTGTTCTTGAAGATGGTGTAGACATCGCTGGCCATCTTGTGTAGCTTGTCTTTCAAAGCATCCCCGCTATCTTGAACGACAATGATGAGTGCACCAGCATAGATTTCCTCATGAAGCGAACGCACCGAGAGGGTATAATCTGCCTCAAAAAAACTGGTATCTGTTTTGCTCCCCGTCTGGGATACGCGCAAGTATACGGTCCCGTCTGCATGGGCTTCGTAGGGGTGGTAAATCTCCGGAGTGTAGGGATAGTCGAGCGTTGTCACCAGGTTTTCCTCATTGCAGCCACCTGTGTAGAGTTCAAGCACCAGGTCGGCGGGGGAGTCGGGGGGGACCCGCGCCTCAATCAGGTAGTTGGTGTCGGAGATAACTTCCAGCCGGGCCCAGTCCACGTCTTGCTCCGTCGTCAGGGTGTGCTCCTGAATAGTGCCGTCGGTGGGGAGAGGCTTTGCATGGGAGCAGGTGTCGTCGGGTTCGTAGGGATCGTATGGATTGGAGAGTCGCAGGATTTGCAGATCGCCATCTGTAACATAGATAAGATCATCTACTACATGCACCCCGAAGGCATACCCTGGCGTATCGTAGGTGCCAAGGAGGGCGGGGGCGGCAGGGTTGCTCACCTCCACGATCTGCAACTGACCATCACTCCATGTCCTATGGGCAACGTATGCGGTGCTGTTCACCACATACACTCCGAGTGCGAACCCTGGAGTGTAGCTGCCGGATAACGTTGGGGTAGCGGGGTCACTCACATCAATGATCTTCAACCCACTACTCCCAGCGGCGATGTAGGCCGTGCTGTTCACCACATGCACCCCGTAGGCATCCCCCGGCGTGTCGTAGGTTCCCAGGAGGGCGGGAGCGGTGGGGTCGCTCACATCCATGATCTGCAACCCACTCAAGTCATCGGCGACGTAGGCGATGTTGTTCACCACCTGTACCCCTTTGGCATGCCCCGGCGTGTCGTAGCTACCCAGCAGTGTAGGGGTGGCGGGGTCGCTTACATCCACGATCTGCAAATCCCCATCGGCGACGTAGGCGGTGCTGTTCACCACATGCACCCGGTATGCCATCCCCGTCGTGCCGTAGGTGCCCAGGATAGCGGGGGCAGCGGGGTTGCTCACATCCACGATCTGCAACCCACCATCACTATCGGCGACATAGGCGATACTGTTCACCACATGCACCCCGTTGGCCCCCCCCGGCGTGTCGTAGGTGCCCAGGATAGCGGGGGCGGCGGGACTGCTCACATCCACGATCTGCAACCCACTACTCCCAGCGGCGATGTAGGCGGTGCTGTTCACCACCTGCACCCCGACGGCATACGCCCACGGTGTGTCGTAGGTGCCCAGGAGGGCGGGGGTGGCGGGGTTGCTCACATCAATGATCTGCAAACCTTTATAATAATCGGCGACGTAGGCGATGCTGTTCACCACATTCACCCCCCAGGCCTCCCCCGGCGTGTCGTATGTTCCCAGGAGGGCGGGGGCGGCGGGGTCGCTCACATCCATGATCTGCAACCCACCATACCCATCGGCGACGTAGGCGGTGCTGTTCACCACCTGTACCCCGATGGCCCCCCCCGCGTAGGTGCCCAGGAGGGAGGGGGCGGCGGGGGCGCTCACATCCATGAGCTGCAACCCACCATCCCTATCGGCGACGTAGGCGATGTTGTTAACCACCTGCACCCCTTGTGCATACCTCGACGTGTCGTAGGTGCCCAGGAGGGCGGGGGCGGCGGGGTTGCTCACATCAATGATCTGCAAACCACTACCCCCATCGGCGACGTAGGCTGTGCTGTTCACCACCTGCACCCCGTTGGCATACCACGGCGTGTCGTAGGTGCCCAGGAGGGCGGGGGCGGCGGGTCTGCTCACATCAATGATCTGCAACCCACTACTCCCAGCGGCGATGTAGGCTGTGCTGTTCACCACATGCACCCCGGAGGCATCCCACAGCGTGTCGTAGGTGCCTAGGATGGCGGGGGCGGAGGGGTTACTCACTTCCACGATCTGCAAATTCCCAGCAACGACATAGGCTATGTTCCCCACGATCTGAACATTCTGAACAAAATCTGGCAGGGGCAATCGCCCCACCCTCACCGGCAGCATTGGGTTGCGGATGTCGAGAATGGTCAACGCCGCACCTTCGCCCATGTATGCATAGTTTCCCTCCACCGCCACCGCTTTCACAATGCCGCCAATGCTGCCCACATATTCGACCTCCAGCGGGAGCCATCCCCCCTGCGCGGCGGCGGGAGGGGTGGGGCGGGGGAACATAGTAAACAGCAGGCTCCCCACAACAACCACAACAGACACCAGCAGTAATCGAACCAGCCGTTTTCCCAGCACAGCATGCAATCGCATCATAAGAGACCTCCAGATACGGTGTGATGTTCATCTGCTTGTGGGGCGTTTGCCATCCCCTGCGTGCTTGTGGGCTTGCGGAAACCAGCGACATCCTCCAGGTATGGTACAATGATCAGGCTTCTGCGACACCTCTACAGTCTGTTCAGGAGATAACAAGAACCCGATCCAGATGCTTTCCTGGCCCGGATGGGCTTTTTGTTTTTCATATCAGCAGCCTTCAGTATACCATATTTCAGCGGGAAAAAAGGGGGATTTGGGGGGGCGCAGCAAATTTGACAATTTCGCATTCTGGCGCATCATAATCCCTATGACGAACGAACTCCTGCCACCTTCTAGCAGCGCAGACGACTGGGCCGCCACCCCCCCGGTGGTGCAAGCCCTCGTCCTTGAATTGCTGGAGACCATCAAGCACCTTGAGGCCCAGGAAGCAGAGCTGGCGACCCTCCGCGCCCAACTACTTGAACTCAAAGCGCAAATGAACCAGA
>DAOTUK010000080.1:0-4156 GCA_034437375.1 Chloroflexaceae bacterium
CCCGCCGCCCACCCCCACCCCGTTGCCGCGGGGGGGCAATCTGACCATCCGGCTGGCCGAGTCGATTCCCCGGTTGCAACCCTGGCGGCCACGCTCACGCGGCGAAGAGCAGGTTGTCTCGCTGTTGTATGGCGGCTTGATGCGCCTGGATGAGCAATTGCGCCCCCAACCCGACCTGGCCGAACAGTGGGAAGCCTCTGCCGATGGTCAGACCCTTACGTTTACGCTGCGGAGCGATGTTCAATGGCACGATGGCGAACCCCTGGACGCGGTAGACGTTCACTTTACCCTTGACCGTATGCGGGCCTTGCCCTTTACCGAAACGGCCTTGCTCTCCAATTTACAATACATTGCGGCTATCCAAACCCCCGACCAGCAAACCGTTGTCCTCTCGCTCACCGAACGCTTTGCGCCCATCCTCTCGCACCTGACGTTGCCCATATTGCCGCGCCACCTGCTGGAAAATGAGGATATTGGGAAACTGGATTTCTGGGATATGCCAGTCGGTACCGGCCCCTTTCAATTTGAGCAGCGCGGACGCGGCGAGTCGGTGGTGCTGTCGCGCTATAACCGTTACCACCGCGGCACACCCTTGCTTGACCGGGTGGTGTTTATTGGCGCAGCCGACCCGGAGATTGCGGTGCAGGCCCTCTCCGACGGACGGTTGATGCTTGGCGAATTGCCCTGGAGCACCATGCGTACCATGACCGATACCCTCAGCACGATGCAGGTAGGGAGCTATCCCGAAAATGGTTTCTACTTCCTGGGATTCAATCTGCGCGAGGGGCGCCCCTTTGCGGATGTGCGCGTGCGCCGCGCCCTGGCTACGGCTATAGATTTGCCCCATCTGGTGGAGACGATGACCAAGGGGCAAGGTATCCCGATTGCCAGCAGCGCTGTGCCCGGCTCCTGGGCCGACCTGACCCCGCTGGTACGCCAGGCCGACCTGGACGAGGCCCGCGCCATACTGGACGAGGCCGGCTGGACGCTGCCCGCCGACTCGACTATTCGCCACGATACGAATGGCCGCCCCTTTAGCGCAACGTTGTTTGTGCGTGGCGACGATGTGCGCCGGGTGGAGACGGCCCGCCGCATTGCCGAGATTGCCGCCAGTATCGGGCTTGATATTCAGGTAGAGCCGGCCAACTTTTCTACGGTGATTTTGTCGAAGTATGCCCCGCCCTTCGATTTTGACCTCTTGCTTGGTAGCTGGATGAATGGCGCGGGTGACCCCGACTTTGCCGATTTTGCCTACTATGACCCGGATGATTTCGCCCTGTTCCACTCTAGTCAGATCCATATGGGCAGTATTGATACGCGCATTACCCGCAACTTTGTCGGGTTTGACAACCCGGCCTATGATAACCAGTCCCAGGCCGCACGCCAGTTTTACCCCATTGACGAACGTATCGAAGCCTATGAGCAGGCCCAAAATAGCCTTGCTCGCCAATTGCCCTACCTCTTCCTGTGGACAGACCGTATCCCCGTGGCGCTCAATCCACAGGTCACAACCCTGGATGGGCCGGTGAATCTTTCCATTCCCAACTATTTCTGGAATATCGAGCGCTGGCATTTTGAAACGATGCAACCGTGAGGCGGAAAGCGATGGTGGTATGAGAAAGGCGATTCAATCGGTGCTGTGGCTCCTGCCTTTGCTGCTGCTGCTGAGCGCGTGCGGCGGCAATAGGATTGCAACCAGCATTGATGGACGCATCGTCTTTCGCTCAGACCGTACCGGCAATATGGACATTTACGTGATAGCGAGCGATGGCTCTATGACCAATATAACCCACAACCCGGCCGGTGATATTGCCCCGGCCTGGTCGCCCGACGGCACGCGGGTAGCCTTTATCTCCGACCGCATTGGCGCAAACTGGATACTCTATACGATGGATGCGGATGGCGCGAATGTGACGCGCATGGTGAACCACGCTGGTAGCGACGGCAACCCGGCCTGGTCGCCCGATGGTACGCGCATTGCTTTCGAGTCGTTTGTGGAACAGAATTTTGATATTTACCTTGTCAATGCCGATGGCACCGATATGACCCGCCTGACGGATGCCCCGACCCCCGACACGGAGCCGGCCTGGTCGCCTGATGGTACGCGCATTGCCTTTCGCTCAGACCGTGACCAGAGCGAGGGCGAAATCTATACGATGAAGGCGGACGGTACCGACATCATCCGCCTGACGAAGAATACGTGCCGCGACGTAGACCCGGCCTGGTCGCCCGATGGTACGCGCATTGCCTTCGTTTCCGAGTGCGACAATCCCAGGGGCGCTATTTACACTATGAATGTGGATGGTACGGAGGTAACCTGCCTGACGAACAATAGCTATAGCAACGGTTCGCCGGCCTGGTCGCCCGACGGTAGCCAGATTGCGTTTATCTCAGACCGCGACGGCAATACCGAGTTGTACCGTATGGATGCCGACGGTGCAAATCAGACGCGCCTGACGACGCACGCCGCGGTGGATGGTATGCCGGATTGGGGAGAGTAGACGAACCACCGGGTATATGGCATAATGAAAAAAGGGGATTGCCTTTACAGGATGGCCGCTATGATGACCAACCCGGAATCAACAACGCTCACTGAAGAGCAAATAGACGCTATTGTCACTGAACGTGCTGATGATGATAGCGCGTGGGAAGAGCCAATAGCCGTACAACGAACCGGTACGGTATCACTGGTGCTCCCCGTAGAGCTTGCATCAAAGGCAGCTTTCTTTGCACGCCTGTACCATGCAACCGATGTTGAGGAATGGCTCAAACAAATTATTCAGGATCGTATTCACCAGGAGGAGGCCGCCTTTGCTGCGGTAAAACATGCGATGAGCCTGAACAATAGTCCATCATAAGTTTCATGCACGAACGTACGGAGCATTCCAATCACGAACCTATGCCCACCATTGCCCACCTGCCCGAACTGGTTGCCGCCCTGCCGGCCGCCCTCCGCGACCGCTGCAACCAGCTTTTTCTGGTAGAGCGTGTGCAGGGGCAGGCTATCCCGCCCCCGCCCATGCACCCCTGGGTTGAACAGCACTTCGGTAGCGTTGAAGCTGTTACCACCCAGACGATTATTAAAGTGACCAACCGCCTTACGCTGGAAACGGCGGTGTACAATCCGTTGCGGGCCCGCCGCCCCCTCGATAGCGGCCGCAACTCTGCCTCGTCCGCCGATGCGGCGCTGGAAGCGGCGATAGCCGCCTACGCTGGCGAGCAGGATACCTTCCGCAACCCGGAGCAGGGTACCACGGCTGATACGTTCGGGCGCATACGCGGTGCCCACTGTGTTAGCGCTTCGAACATTGCCAAGTATGACGGGTGGCATGGTCTGGTCATTTTTAACCCCTTTCATCCGCTTACCTTCACCCGCGCCCAACTGCGCGACTATTTCGACGTGGCTCTGCGCTGGCTTGTGGCCGCCCACCAGACCGACCCCCGCGCCCGCTACCCGCTTATCACATGGAATTGTCTCTGGAAGAGCGGGGCATCTATTACCCACGGGCATTTGCAAATGGTGCTTTCGCAGCAGGCTCCCTTTGGCAAGGTGGAGCAGCAGCGGCGGAGCCGCACCGAGTACCAGCAGCGCACCGGGCGCGATCTCAGCGATGACCTCTACCTGCTCCATGAGGCGCTTGGTCTGGCTGTGACACACAGTAGCGACGTGCGCGGGTATGTCACCCTTACGCCCATCAAAGACCGCGAGCTAACCCTGGAAAGTGCCACTATTCCCGCCCTGGCGCAGCTTCAGGCCACGGGTACCCCCCCAGTCCACGGCCCCCCGCTCGATGCGGCGGCGCTTTCGGCCGCGCTTGTTCCGCTGTGGGACGCAACCTATACCGCTCTGCGCCATTTGATAGAGCAGCAAGGCGTGCGGAGTTTCAACCTGGTTGCAGAGTTGCCCCCCCTGGCGCCGGTCACCGAGGCGTGGGGCGATGCGCGGGCCCGCGTGCGGGTAGTAGACCGTGGCGACCCTCTCTCGCGGATGGTCAACTTTGGCGCTATGGAGCTTTACGCCGGCAGCATTATCAACACCGACCCCTTTGCGCTGGCCGCGGTGCTGCGCCCCTACTTTCGCGTAAGCCGTGCGCCGTGAGCTGTGCGCCGCCTCCCCGCCTCCTCGCCTCCCCGCCTCCCCGCCTCCCCGCCTCCC
>DAOTUK010000081.1:0-9774 GCA_034437375.1 Chloroflexaceae bacterium
GGGGGCCGGCCCCCCCCCGCCGCTTTTGTGCTATCGGCGCGGGGGTGGCCCGTTTCTTGCAACAGCCAGGCCGAATATTCTTGTATTTGGAGGTCGTACTATGCAACAGGTTCAATGGTATCTGAACGACGACGATGGCCGCTACGAGGGCAAGGCAGAGCGCTTTAACGTCCTTGTGACGGTAGAACCCAATATTGACTATGTGGTATATATTGCTGCGGTAGAGCCAGCCGACGGCTCCGGGCCACGCATGTTTGCGCCCCATGCGTTTAAAGAGCTGGAGGAGGCACAGGCCTGGTGTGAGGAAACCGTCGCAGAACAAACCCGCAGTACCAGCGCCTTTGTGGAGCAAGCGCTACCTGGGTAGTCCGGGGGGGTGGGGAACGTCCGGGGCATGGCAATGTCCAGTTTGCAACGTATTGCGAACACACACACTCCCCGTATTCTTTGCGTCCAAAGCAAACTCGCAATACGTTGTCTGGCAAACTGGCACTATGCTCTACTCTAGCGCAAGCGCATAAACAGCGCGTGAACCCCGGATAAAGATTTGCTAAAGAGGGGGCGAGGATAGCCCAATACCTACCCTTGCGCGGGGGGGCGGCGCCGACTGGCCCGTACCATCCGCACCAGTTCGCGCAATTTGATCGCCTTGCCATACCGCAACATCCCCAGACGGAAGATATGGGCCGATCCTTTGATAACCAGTAACACCCCCAGGAGCAAGAGCAACAAACTCAGCACGATTTGCCAGAACGGCACCGGCGTGAGCGAGAGCCGAATGATAAGCGTGAGCGGCGAGGTGAAAGGGAACATACTCAGGGCCACCGCCAGCACGCCGTTGGGGGCTTGCTGGATGGCGGGCAGCAAGAACATCGGGATGATGGATGGGAGCATCACCAGTGAGGAGAGTTGCTGGCCCTCTTGCACCGAGGATACGATAGCCCCTATGGTGACGATGAGACCGGCGTAGAGAAAGTAGAAGGGGATAAAAAAGACAATCGCCAGGGGGATCATGGTTCCCGTCAGGGTAATCAATATGTCGCTGATGGATTGGAAGAAGGGGGCCAGCAGCGTGAGCGGGGTCATAATATACGAGAGCCAGACCAGCAATTGGGTCATACCGATAATGCCCAGGCCCAACGTCTTGCCCCCGATAAGTTGTTCTGGCGACACCGAGGTGACCACAATTTCCATTGTGCGGTTTTCCTTCTCGTCTACCAGCGCTTGCAAGAGATAGCTTGAGGAGGAGGTAAAGGTACTCCAGAACATAATGCCAAAGATGAAGATGAGCGGGAAGAACCAGCGCTCTTGTCGCATATTGTCGCTGGCGGCCGCGTTGGAGGAATCGAGCGTCTCTGTGTCGGTCATAGCGGCAGAGGGTATCGGCGTGGCGTCGGTGTCGGCTACGGGGCCCGTGGGGGGGCTAGTGGGTATAAGGCGGTGATCCAGTTCTGCAAGGGGGAAGGCGGCCAGGTCGGCGTTGGTGTCGGAGTTGTCGGCTATCAAGCTCTGGCGCACCAGCCTGCGGAGTGTTCGTTGAGCCTCAAAGGAAAGCCGTTTCTGTGCATAGACTGTTGCGTCGCCCTCGTCGAGATAGTCGGGCGGAAAGATTACATAGGCGTCTATTGTACCGTTGAGGTAGGCCGCGTGGGCCGCGTCCTTGTCGGGGTAGGGGTGCAATGGCACAGTATCGGTGCTGGTCGAGAACGTCTCCTCGCGGATAAAGCCGGCCTGGTCTACATACCCTATCATCGTTTCGCTGGAATCGCTCAGGACAAAGATGGCGATGACGAGGCCAAATCCCCCTACAATAAGAAGAAACAACAGCGGCATACCAAAGAGCAGCACCAGAAATTGCCGCCGCGTTATCTGGCGCAAGAACTCAAACTGTGCGATGAAGAGCAATCGTTTCATAGGGGTGCAAAGGGGTCAGTCATGGGTTTCCCGGGCCACCCGTACAAAAATTTCATCCAGCGAGGGCATGGCTACTTCAAATCGTTCGACGGTAAAGGTGTCTTGCTGGCTCAACTCCTGGAGGATGGCCTGGGGAGAAACGTCTGCGTCAAGCTGAAGTAGGATGCGTTCGTTGTGAGTTTCAACATGGACTACACCGTTCAGGGGCGGCAGTGAGCCGCGTCCCTCCAGCAGCACGGCATTGGAGACAAACGAGCGGCGGACGTCGGCTATCTTTCCATACAGAACAACTTCCCCCTTGCTAATCATCGCCATACGCCCGGCCAACTCCTGAACCAGGTGCATTTCGTGTGCCGAGAGGATGATGGTTTTGCCGCTGGCGGCCAGGTCTTGCAACCGGTCTTTGATTATACGCACATTCACCGGGTCGAAACCGGCAAAGGGCTCGTCTACAATAAGCAAGTCGGGGTCGTGCAGCAGCGTTGCAATAAACTGCGCTTTTTGCTGCATGCCCCGGCTCAAGTCACTAATCTTTTTCTTGCGGTGTTCAAAAAGCGAAAACTCTTCCAGGTAGGCTTCGGCGCGAGCGCGGGCCTCTTTGCGGGCTATGCCCTTTAATCCAGCTAGAAAGATCAGGCAGTCTAACAGTTTGAGGTTGCGATAGAGGCCGCGATCTTCGGGTAAATAGCCGATACGATCTCTGGTGGTAGGGTTCATCGGTTGGCCAAAGATGGTAATGGAGCCCTGGTCGGGCTTGAGGATGTCCAGAATCATGCGAATGGTGGTCGTTTTACCGGCACCATTGGGCCCCAGCAAGGCAAAAATCTCGCCTTGCTCAACGGTAAAACTCACATCTTTGACTGCGTGTGTTGTTGCAAAGGTTTTGGCAATGTGCTCAACAATGAGTGTTTGCACACCATCCCGTTTCTACTGATACCGCAGATTTCGTTAGCGGCGAACTTGTAGCATGAGTGCCCCAATGCAGAGATCATCGTTATGGTTGACTGGCTGTGGCGTGCGGGGGGCAAGCCGTTGGTTGTTCAGAAAGGTACCGTTGGTGGAGTCGAGATCTTCTACATAGAGTTGTCCACCTTGCACAAAGAGGCGCATATGGCGTCGGCCCACCCCTTTCTGAAGCGCTCCGTGGGTGGTCAGGTCAATATCGGGGTAGTAGTTGCTCACGGGGTCAGATCGCCCAATAATGACTTCTGTTGTGGCGGGGAGGGGTATGGATGCGCTGGTTTCTTGGACGACTAGTTGTACCAACTCAAGCGTACCGGGCGGCGGCGGTACGGCCGGTTGGGGCGGCGCGGCCGGTTGGGGTTGCGGCGGTGGCGGCACAGGTGATTGCGGCGGGGTGACTGGTTGGGGCGGCGGGTAGGTTGGTTGGGATGGTATTGTGCTGGCGGGGTTGGGTAGCTCAAGCAACGAGGCCCCGCAGTTATCACAAAAGGCCTCGCCGGGGATAGCCGGCGCCCCACATTGCGGACAGGTACCGGGGCCCGCAGAGATGGCCGCGGCCGGAGGGGCGGGTGTCTGGGCCGGGGGGGCCTGGTTGGGCACAGGCAACAGTTCCGTTCCGCACTGGTCGCAGAAACGGGCCGAGGCCGGGTTTTCGGCTCCACACGAATGACAGAAAGCCACGTTGTATTTCCTCCTTCAGGCTTTGCGACTGGCATTTTCCAGAGCCTCTGAATTCAGAGGGTATTGCACCGGTGGTGTTGCTGGTTGGTGAGACGTGCCGGGTAGAACCAGAGTTGCAACAGTGTCTCTACCATGTATAGCATAAGACGGCTATTTGTGCCAATTGCTTACGACAACAACTCGCATTTATCCACATTTTGTGGATAAACAGGGTGCCAGTGTGGATAAGCTACTACATATAGGGGCAACCGGCTGTCTGGCGCTGTGTGGCCGCGCGGAAGGGCCGCCGTGGCTCCCTCGTACAGGGCGATTGCAACGTCTTACGTCAACCAGGATGCCTGGGGAGCGTGCGGGGCTATGCCCCGCAAAACCACCTTTTCCTGGGGGTGTGGCGCGGCGAAGCCGCGCCACACCCCCCATATTTCGCGCTGAAGGCGCAAACCAACGGTTGCGAATACGGAAAAGCCGTCGTCTGTGTCGCCAGAGCGACGTTGCAATCGCCCGGCCAGGCGTCATAGCTCTGGGAGGATGATTTGGAATGAGTGCTATAATAGGAGCAGGAACGATGTTACAAGGGTCGTTGCCGGTTGGGTACGGGTCGTCCATCTTCCTTGAATAAGCAGACGAGGAGTTTTGTATGCCGAGAGTAGTTTTTAATGACGCAGCGTGCGAGGCGGAGATTGGCGAACGATTGATGGACGTTGCACGACGGAATGAATTGCATTCCGGTTATTTGTGCGGCGGTATTGGTGTGTGCCAGACGTGTATCTGCCAGGTGAAGGAAGGGGCCGAACATCTCAGCCCGGTGAATGAAGTAGAGAAGCGCTTTATTCGCAAGAATTGGTTGGATATGTCCCACCGGATGTCCTGTCAGGCGACCGTACGTGGGCCCGGCCCGGTTGCGGTAGTGAGCCGTGCGGAGCAGATGCGCCGCGAGGCGATGGCTATTTTTAATCCGCAAGATGGTACCGCGCCGTTGGAGAATGCGCAGGTGGTGATTAACCACATCGGGCGGATCTTTGCCAATCAGCTTATTCTCTTTCCGGCCAATGCGGTTGGCGCGGTAAACCAGATTATCAAGAATCCGCCGTCTATCACCCGTATTCAGGGGGTAGTCACAGATGCCTTCCGCGTGAGCCGCCGTATGGTAACGGGCACAGGTGGCGAGGAAGCGCAGCAGAAGCAGGGTTCACAAGAGTGAGTCCGACAACACGATGGAATGTATCATAGAGATGAGGCGGGCCGCAACGGTTCCGCCTCTCTGTGTCTGTCCCGCGCGCCGGGATTTTCCCCCAACGATGAACAGTGACGCTTCACGCCTCACGCATCACTCGTCATAACCATGTTCAGTTGATTACTTCTATTTAGTCCGTGGCATGGTTGTACGTTCGCATCACCTGTCATCGCTTCACGCTTCACGCCTCACCCATCACGGTATATTAGCCCCACCCGAAGAGGAGCCCCCCCTGAAAGACCAGGAGCCCCACAAGCCAGGCCAGCAGTAGTTGCCCCACAATACTAAACCACATCCAACGATTGCCAAACTCTTGACGGAGGGCCGCGACCGTTACCATACATGGCGTATAGATAAGCACAAAGAGCATACAGGAGAGCGCAGCCAGGGCCCCGTGCCCCCCTGCGCTCCATCGTGCCCCGTACGGCCTGCATCAAGTCCCCCGACGGTTCCTCTTCCTCGGCCCCCAACAAATCAATCCCCACAATGCGGGGGAGCGATTGTAGCGTCTCCAGCGCGGCCTGTCCAAAGCCAACCACCAGAGCCCCTATATCCGCCAGCACGGTAGTATTTTCCATGGTAGGCGCGTCTGTCTGTTCCGCTTCCTCGGTATGGAAAATCTGGGCGGTGGTGCTCACAATCATCTCCTTGGCCACAATACCGCTTATCAAGGCCCCGCTTATTTGCCAACTACCAAAGCCAAGCGGCGCGAAGAGGTGGGCGGCCTGGCCAGAGACGCTGGCAAAGGCGCTTTCCTCAAGCGGGGTTCTGGCAAAGGTGCCTGTGCCACGGACGGGGATGGCGGTCAATGTCCACACGACCACGCTCCCCACCAGAATAATGGTGGTGGCCTGTTTGATAAACGACCAGGTACGCGACCAGGTATAGAGCCAGATATTTCTGGGGGCCGGCAGGCGGTAGGGGGGCAATTCCATAATCAGGGGGAGGTCTTGTTTGTTCTGAAAGAGGGTATATTTCATCAGCAAGCCAAGCAGCAAGGCGACAACAATACCCACCAGGTAGATACTAAAAATTACCAGGTCGGCATGGCGGGGAAAGAAGATAGTGGCCAGCAGGATATAGACGGGGAGACGCGCACCGCAACTCATAAAGGGAACCAGCAGGCCGGTGAGGATGCGGTCTTTTTCGTTTTCCAGGGTGCGCGTGGCGTAGATGGCCGGTACATTGCACCCGAAGCCGACCACGAGCGGGAGAAAGCTCTTGCCATGCAAGCCGACGGTGTGCATGAGCCGATCCATAATGAAGGCGGCCCGCGTCATATAGCCGGAGTCTTCGAGCACGGCCAGGGCCAGGTAGAGCGCGATAAGGACGGGGACAAAGACGAGCACGCCCCCCACGCCGGCCAGGATGCCATCGGTGAGCAGATAGTGTACCTGCCGTCTAGCGCGAATAGCCCCAGGAACGCCACCACCCAACGGCTGAGCGTTCCATTGATAAGCAGGTCTACCCAATCCATAAAGGGGGCCGATACATCGGTCGTTATTTTGAATACCACCCACATAAGCGCAAGGAAGATGGGTATGCCCGTCAGGCGGTGGGTGACAATGCGGTCAATCTTGTCTGAGCGGGTGGGGCGGGTGTCGGCGGGGCGATCCTGGGTAGTCCGTACCAGCGTATGGATAAAGCGGTAGCGCTGGTCGGCGAGCGCAATATCTACCCCGTCGGGGTAGCCTGGTTCCAGATGGGCCAGGCTTTCGTCTAGCACGCGCAGCACATCGGGGCCGCCGCTGGCGGCCGCGACGGTTTCGCGGAGCGGTTCATCACCTTCGAGCAGTTGGATAGCGAGCCAGCGAAGACTATGGCGGTAGCGTTGGGCGAGTGACGGGGACTGGTCAAACGCAGCAACCAGCCGGGCTATGGCGTCCTCTATATCGGGGTTGTACGAAACGTAGACCGGCGGTGCAACCGTTGCATCTGAACTGGACATACCTACCCGGTGGATTATTCGGCTTGCAGACAGAGATAGCGTTGGTGCTGGTTTGACGTGGTATCAGATTGCGGCACAACCTGTATTTTATGGGCGATACCGTGTCCAAGCGCCAGGCGGGTATCACGCATGGCGACCAGGAGCGAGCCACCGTTGTTTTGCAGAGTTTGCAGATGGGTACCGCGAACGATGCCCATCTCGGCTAATCGCCGCGCTGCGCTCCGTCCGACGCGAATATCTACCACTTCTACCGATTGCCCAGGGGCCATCATACTTAACGAGAGAGCCGGTCGTTGTTGTACCATTTGGTTTCCTCACAGCAATTGCTATTCCCTATGAGTATTTTCTGGCATGTAGGCAGAAAAGTCAAGGGACACCTTATACCATGTTCAGGTACAGGTAATGATGCAAGAGGTACAACCGTGGATACCGTGCGGTGGGGTGGTTGGAGCGGATGGCTGAAACATCCGCTCCCGGTACCAAGTGGTCGGATTAGCTGGCGCGGCGTTGGGTGGCCACGGCCGGTATCGGTGTCACCATGCGCTCCGGCTGGTAGCCAAGCAAGCGCATAATCGCGGCTTGATCCTGCTGTGGTACGTCGGTTTGTACTGTGCGTCCCTCCACCTCTTTCATAACGATGCGGCGCGGCTCCGGGCTCAGGCAATGGTGGGCCCCGCCCAACCCGGCAATCATTTGTTGATAGGCCCCAATGCCAAACACGGCCAGCACCAGACCGCCAGACACGTCGGGCAGCATCAGGGGCGGTTGGGCGGTGCGCGGGTATACGTCGTCGGAATCGCAGGTACGCCGTCCCGCCAGCCGCACCGGGCGCACGGGGGCGTCCCAATGGGTGAGCGGCAGCACAATAAATTGCTGGTTGGGAACAAAGACCATATCGGGCATGCTCACCATCAAACTGCCATTGATCAGGTACCAGTCGGGCATAGTAGCCGAGCCACGCTTGACGCCGCCCACTTCAAACAGATAGAGGCTATGGTTTGCTACGGTATAGCGCCCAAATTCGCCAATGATGTCGGGCACGGGCACATCGTAGGCGGCGCAGGTGCGTTGCAGCAGGGTCATGAGCTTTGCCAGAAACCCTTTGTAGTCGAAGTGAAATTGCAGGTTGTAAGCCGAGGTGGGCATACCGCCGCCGAAATTGAAGTAGCGCAAGGTTGGTACCCGCTGGCGCAGCCGGCAGTAGGCTACCACCGAATCGTGCAACAGGCTCAGGAAATTATCGCTGTCTTCTATCTGGCTACCGGCCATCGCGTGGTAGAGTACCAGGCGGTGGGGCGTGGTGTCCAGGCGATGGACAACCTGGTCTATCTCCTCTGCGGTCATGCCAAAGCGGTCATTACCGGGGCGCGTGCCGTCGCGGTTGCCGACGGCCCGCTCGCGGACGCCAAACTGGAAGGGCAGCGACGAAGGCCGCAACGCTTCCAACTCGGCCAGATCGTCCAGAATGGGCACCACATTGCGGCATCCCTCCTGGCGCAGCGCGGTGATGGCATCCAGATAAAATGATTCTTTTGAGCCATTGCAACATACCAGACGGTCTGCGGGGAGTATGCCTTGCCGCCAGAGATGGCGGGCAACGTCTACATCTATGGCCGCAGAGGTTTCATAGTGAGCCCCGGCGGCCAGCGCCGTTTGTACCACGTCGGCCGCAAAGTTGGCCTTGGTGGCGTAGGCATAGGCAAAGTCGCCACTATAGCCCGTTTTCCAGCGGGCGTGGTCAACCCAGGTATGCATACGTTGTATCTGGCGCGTAATCTGGGGATAGTAGACAACTTCCAGGGGTGTGCCATACCGACGCGCAAGGTCGTTCAAGCTGATGTCATCGCTGAAGTAAAGCTGATTGTTGCGACGGCTAATAAAATCATTCAAGGGCCCATTGCTGGCCCGCCCATAGCGGCTTTCCATATAACTGGCAAAGGTCTGCTGCTTCAATTGTACCAATACCCTCCTTACATGTTTCAGGTTACTATTCCAGAGCACAAAAAAATAGGCATCGTCAGACGCCGAATGACCAGCAGCGGTCATCCGTTGGATGTCCTTCTTTGAGACAACCAGAGTGGCTACTCGACGAGCTGTGGAATAGACCGTATAGGGGAAAGAGGAGTTTGGAGCAATAGGCAACCATGGAGGGGCTACCTCCGACGGTACCCCGGCGCACAACGCGCTCCCCGCATAGGACAAAACGGCAACCAGGGGGATAGCACATACAAAAGCCCCCGCACCATCTGGTTACGGAGGGCCAATCTATCACACGCTGGTACAAACCAGGTCAGCGCCGTTCGGAGCGTCTCCGAACGTTAGCCGTGTCAGGTTTCTACCGCGTTTGATGCTCCCGGAACGATGCGGTTGAAAGGTATACGGCGCAGCCTATCGCCGTAAGCCACGTTGTAATTACCGTCCATACCGCCTCACGGATAGCTCATCTGGAACAGAGGTTTTGCCGACCGCTTCGTCTGCACAAAACGCTATGTCGCTCTTACGAACACATCCCCAAAGACCGGGCCCCTATCGCGTGCCAGATCTCCGAGTTGTTCCGGCGCCAGATAAGCGCGAATACCACGCCGACGTATCGGCTTGGTGTAGAGTATACACCAGAACATGAGTCAAGTCAAGGGTAGGGAGCTGTTTTTCTTAATCTTCTCTTAACATGAACCAGTATGTATGTGCGAGAACAGGGTACGATAGTGGGTGCCCCGGCGGACTTATGTACCCGATAGCGCGTAGAAACGGGGGTTAGCGGCTCGCTCCGGGCTCTTGTGTTAAGAACGTGTTAAGAACTACCAGACAAGATTAACGCTCTGGGGAACCAGGTTTCGCCAGTTCTTTACATTGCCCGTGAGGCGTGAGGCGGGCGGCGCGAGACGTGAGGCGGGCGGGAGGCGTGAGGCGGGCGGCGCGAGACGTGAGGCGGGGGGGGCGAGGCGTGAGGCGGGCGTGAGGCGGGCGGCGCGAGACGTGAGGCGGGCAGCGCGAGACGTGAGGCGGGCAGCGCGAGACGTGAGGCGGGGGGGGG
>DAOTUK010000082.1:0-45457 GCA_034437375.1 Chloroflexaceae bacterium
GGGGGTAGCGTGGGAGGGGCGGGGTGGGGCGCAGAGCAAGCGGCGCGGGAGGGATCGCTGTCGTCGGTGTGGGGGGCGTTCCACTCGGAGACGACCACGAGCCGGGGAGGCGATGGGGAAGCGTCCGTCTCCTGGGGTTGGATGGTATAGACCACCACGCGATTGACGCTGGTAGCAATACCCAGTTGCGCTATCACAGTGGGCAGGTCGCGGGTCATCTGGGAGGTGGTGAGAAAGCGTTGGGAGGCAAACGCGATAGCTTCAAGAATACTGTCGCGGTGCATCAACGTTTGTTCAATTCTTTGGCGTTCGGCCAATTCGCAATGCAACTGGTGGGTGCGTTCAGCAACGCGCCGCTCTAGCTCCTCTTCCAACCGTCGGTGGGACGTAATATCGCGGAAGGAGGCCAGCGAAGCCTGGTCGCCCTCCCATTCAATGTCCACCACGCGCATTTCAGCAATGTGGTGGGCCCCATATTTATCAATAATATCTACTTCGGCCTTGTCGTGGATAACGAACGGCATACCCAGATCATTGTCGAGCAACTCGGCCCGCGAGCGGCCGAAAAGGTGTTCGGCCGCGGGGTTGACAAACCGGACAATGCCGTTGCAGTTGACAATGATGGCGTCGGCATGATGCTCAATAATCGTACGCAGGCGCTGTTCGCTCGTCTGCATTGTTTCGTAAGTTGGTACCAATCCCTGCGGGTCGGTTGATCTGGTCATAGCGCTACCTTTGCTGGCCTTTCCGTGCTGGTGGGGGTGGCTATCAATTCTCATTCTATCCTCATATAGTACCATAGGTAGGGTCGTAGGCGTATCAATGCAAGGGCCCACGCAGGGCGATTGCAAAGTCTTACGTCAACCAGTCCCCCTGGGGAGCATGCGGGGCTGTGCCTCTCAAAACCACCTTTTTGGGGGGTGTGGCGCGGCGAAGCCGCGCCACACCCCCCATATCTCGCGCCGAAGGCGCACATCAACCTCTGCGCATGCAGCAAAACCTGGTGCTGTCGTCGCCCTGGCGACGGTGCAATCGCCCTGTCCCACGCCCGGCTGTTTCCCCAACATGGCCTATCATCTTTATTTATATGCAGAATTACCCCCCTGGTTTCGTTCTAACTCAATACAAGAAGACGTACTATCCACCAGGCGCATTATCTATGTGTCTCCGACCAGCAACCAGCACCAACCGCCCCCAGGCGGCAACCGTGACCTATAAGGAGAATGGAGCAAAAAGCATGAACACACCCATTGAAACCGGCAATGGACATAAAACGAGTCTGCTCCAGCAACGCATAACCGAACTGGAACAGGCTCTCGCAGAGCGCGATGCCGCACTCCACGCATACCAGCACTACCCCCATACCTCCCATGCCCAGGAACTCGACGTTCCCGACGCAGCCATTCTCTTCCAGGCGCTTGTTGCCACTATCCCCGATGCAATCAGCGTTACGACCATGGATGGTACGATTATCTATGCCAACGCGGCCTATGCGGCCCTGACAGGCTACCCCTGCGAAGAAGCCATTGGCCTGAATACCACCTACCTCTATGCTGACCCGCCCCCCCACCAGCAAACGGTGCGCAACCACCTCACAACCCACGGCACATGGCAAGGCATCCGCCCCTACCGCCGCAAAGATAGCACCATCTTTCAAGGGCAAGTCTCGGCTACCCTGCTCTACCACAACGATGGGCAACCCTATGCTGTCGCTGAAATTATCCGCGACGTGACAGACAATATTCAGCTTGAAGAAGCGCTCCACCGGAGCCGCGCCATTCTCCGAGCCTTTACAGACCACTCGCCGGCCCACGTCTTTGTCAAAGATACCCAGGGCCAATTCCTTATGGCCAACCAGAGCCTTTCCAACGCCTTAGACCTCGCTCCCCAGGATATTGTCGGCAAGAAAGACGAAGAGCTATTTACCACCGACATTGTGCAACGATGGCACGAACAAGAGTACTATGTTTGTGCCAACCGCCAACCAATTGAAATAGAAGAAATGTTACCCCACAACGGCCACCGCGCCCCCTTCCTCTCAACGCGCTTTCCCATCTACGACGCCCAGGGGGAGGTATACGCCATTGGAAGCATAGCAACCAACATTACCGAGCGCAAGCAAAACGAAGCCGCCCGCCGAGCCAGTGAAGAGGCCTATCGTACCCTGGTCGAATATTCGCTGCAAGGCTTGTTCATCTTCCAGGATGGGCACATTGTCTTTGCCAACCCGCGCATGGCCGACATCACCGGCTACAAAGTGTCCGAACTGCTCACCTGGACATTTGATGACATCAACACCCACATTCACCCCAACGACCAGGAGGTGATATGGAACATCCTGCGCAAGCCCCGCTTGAGCCGCCGCGAAACCCGGCGATACGAAGTACGCATTATCCACAAAAACAGCAAGATACGCTGGATAGACCTCTACGCCGTACAAACGCGCTACCGTGGCGAAGCGGCTACCCAGGTTGCCTATCTCGATATTACCGAGCGCAAACAGGCTGAAACGGCGCTACGCAGCAGCGAAGAGCGCTTCCGTCTCATGGCCGAACATGCCCAGGATATTGTCTACCGCTATCGGCTCTACCCCTCGCGTGGCTACGAATATATCAGCCCCTCTGTCACGGCCATTACCGGCTATACCCCCGAAGAGTACTATAGCGACCCCGACCTGGATTTGAAGATGATACACCCCGGCAGCCGGCCCATGTTCGATTCGTTCAACCAGACCCCCGACTCCTTCCGTGAGCCCCTCTTGCTGCCCGTCATCCACAAGAATGGCGAAACCATCTGGATAGAGCAGCGTCACTGGCTTGTCCAGGACGAAACGGGGCAAACGATTGCCTTTGAAGGCATATCGCGCGATGTTACCAAAAATAAGCAGGCTGAAGAGAACTTGCGCAAGAGCGAAGAACGCTTCCGGTTGTTAGCCGAAAATGCCCGCGACATCGTGTACCGCTATCGTCTGTTGCCCACCCCCGGCTACGAATACATTAGCCCCTCGGTCACGGCCATTACCGGCTATACCCCCGAAGAGTACTATGACGACCCCGACCTGGATTTGAAAATGCTCTATCCCGACCAACGAGCGCTCTTCGACGTACTCTACCAATCATCAGAGACGCTGCGCGAATCGCTGGTCTTGCCTGTCACCCGCAAGGATGGCCAGCAAATATGGCTGGAACAACGCCACTGGCAAGTGCTTGATGAAGGCGGCAACGCTATCGCCATTGAAGGCATTGCCCGCGACATTACCGAACGCAAGCATGCCGAAGCGGCCCTGCGCGAAAGCGAAGCCCGCTACCGCGCCATTTCAGAACTTATCTCAGACTTTGTGTATGCCTTTCGCGTTGAACCGGACAACACCCTGGTGCTAGAATGGATGACCGATGGGTTTACCCGCAACACAGGCTTTGACAAGCGCAAAATGCAAACCCAGGAAGGCCGCCACAGCCTCATCCACCCCGACGATCTCCCATCCTACCAGCAACACCAGCAGCGCCTCCTCAGCGGCCACCGCAATATGAACGAGTACCGCATCTTAACCCGCAGCGGCGAAACACGCTGGCTCCGCAGCCACGGCCAACCCCTCTGGGATGGGCAAAAACAGCGTGTTATACGTATCTATGGCGCGTCGCAAGATATTACCGAGCGCAAAAACGCCGAAGATGCGCTGCAAGAAGCCAACGAACAGTTGACCCTCTGGGTTAGCGAACTGGAACAACTGAACAACGATGCAACCCTTGTCAACGCGATGAGCGCCGCCCTTCAGAACTGCCTGAATGTGCGCGACATCTACCAGGTCGCCACCCGGTCTATTACCAAATTGTTCGAAGGATTCTCCGGCGCGCTCTACGTAGCGCAAGATCAGCACCCGCACTTTGAAGCCGTAGCAACCTGGGGCTACCCCCCCCCCACCGAGACAATCTTTCCGTCCAAGACGTGCCAGTCCCTGCAACAAAACCAATCCTGTATGGTAGACCATACCGATCCAAATGTAACCGGCACCCACCTGGGGCCCGCCGAACCCTACTCCCATTTCTGCGTTCCGCTAGTGGCCCAGGGCGAGACGCTTGGCGTGCTCCATCTGCGAACCTACGAGCCCCTGGCCCACTCGATGCGCGACCGTTGGGAGTGGTTGGAAACGATGGTTGCAGAGCATCTCTCGCTGGCCCTGGCCAATAGTCGCTTGCGCGAACGCCTGCGCGAACAATCCATCCGCGACCCGCTCACCGCGCTCTTCAACCGCCGCTATATGACCGAAACGCTCGAACGCGAATTGCGCGAGGCGACCCGCCACCAGCGCCCCATCGGTATCATTATGCTGGATATTGACCATTTCAAACGCTTCAACGATGACTATGGCCATACCGCCGGCGATGCGGTGTTACAACACTTTGCCCACTTTCTCCAGCAAAACATCCGGTCCGAAGATATTGTATGTCGCTATGGGGGCGAAGAGTTTATCATCATTATGCCCGGCGCTACCCTGGACGATACCATCAAACGGGCCGAAAGTTTGCGCCAGGCGATCCCACAACTGCCGGTCGTGTATGAGGGACAGACGCTGCAAACGATTACCAGCTCGTTTGGGGTGGCCAGTTTTCCCGACCATGGGACAACGGTAGACGCGGTGCTATTGGCCGCCGATGATGCGCTATATCAGGCCAAGGATGAGGGCCGCAACCGGGTAGTTGTGGGCACGGCAGGATAGACAGACCATCGCTAAAAGCGTGCGGACGGATTCTCGACGCATGGGGCAAGGCGGGGGGCATGAAAGCCAGGCCGTCAGAGATAGGCAGGAGAGGAGCCCGCCCTATGGTCGTCTCCTCTCCTTTTGTTTTGGGTACCCCACCGGTGCTGTTAAACCGTCAACAGCGGTTGCCTACGATGGCCGCTCGTCCTCGGCGGGTTCAAGTTCTGCTGGTGCTGCTTCGGTTGACTCGTCGGCTTGCGCTTCAGCAGAAACGTCTTCATCGCTGGCTGTCGCAGCCTCGTCTGCCACCATAGGCGCAGCCGGAGGGACCGGAGATTCGGGGGCGGAAGCAGGTACGTCAACATGGTTATTCGAGGAGGCCTGGTATATCGCTTTGGGGGAGCGGTTATGTTTTCCAGGTTCCCCTTTGTATACGGTTGTCTGGATAGGACGACGCTTTGAGGTACCGGCGGTGGCTTCCTTTTGGATAGAAAAACCAGGTGCCAGCGCTTTTTGCGTCTCCGAATTATCAGTGAACAAACCTTGATCAAACTTGATGAGGCGTTGCCGCTGCCAACGCCACACGAGAAAGACAGAGGCACCAGCGGCTGCAATAAAGACAAGCGTTCGGGGCTTTATCATACGTTACTCCTGAGCGAATACACGATTATACCGGGTAAGACCGGGGAGCGTCTCCTTTCCCCCGATTATACCACAGACACACCAGACACAAAACAGGACACCACTCCCATAGCTACTATAATACCAGAGGAATCATGGAAGAGCAACATTGTAAGTCAGGGCCATAGCACCAGTGCAGAGCTATGACGCGCCACGCTCGTTGATATAGCGGCGGGCCAGCGCCAGCGCCTCCTCCCGGCTAGCTATCTCCCCCGCCGCCCGCGCCTCCGCTATCTCCCGCAACAATTCGCCAACCAGCGGGCCGGCCGCAATCGCCAGATGGGTCATCAGCGCGTGCCCATTGATAAGCGGGCGGCTATGGTCGGCCGGCTGTTCCCAGTAGGCGGCCAGCATCGTCCGAGTCCAATCCAGTTGGGCCTGCCAGGTGGCCGGGTCTACCATCGGGCCGCGCGCGGCCAGATAGTCGGCCAGCGCGTGCAGCAGCACATCCGGGCCGGCGTCCTGTGTATCGCGGAAGAAGCGGGCGATAGCGCGGGGAGTCAGCACCCCGTCGGTAATGAGTTGGCCGGGGCGCATATGGGCCCGTACCACGGTAGATAGGTAGGCCGCCTCGTTGCGGCTCAGGCGCAGCCGCCGCGCAATCGCGTGGGTTGCCTGTGCGCCAATCTTCTGATGGTCGTGGAAGGTAACCCCGCCGCCAGGTTTGGGTTGTTTCGTCGCCGGCTTCGCATTGTCATGCAGCAGAGCCGCCAGTTTCAACAGCGCCGGGCGCGGGTGTCCATACGTATCAGTATCCCCCATATGTTCGCGCAGGTGGTCGGCATAGGGCAGCGTGCGCGGCAGATGGGGCACGGTCTGCACCGCCACCGGGAGCGAGTCCACCGTATCGGATGGTACGGTCGCCAACCCGGCCAGCAACCACTCAAGCGCGGCCACCGTTTCGAGCATATGGGCCAGCACGGGCAAGAAGTGGACAATGGGTTGTTCACAATGGCGGGCCGGCTCCAGTTCGGGAACAATGCGCGTGAGAATACCCGCCTCATCCAGCAAGCGCAACCACGGCGCGGCCTCACGCTGCGCCAGGAGCTTGAGCAACTCATCAGTCACGCGCTCAATGGCCACGCGCGCTATCAAGGCGGCATGGTCGCTGATGTCGCGTTGCAGCGCGGGCGCCAACGTCAAACCAAGCTCGGCGGCCAGACGGGTGGCGCGCAGGATACGCACCGGGTCGTCGGGTATGCTGGTGGGGCGACAGGGCCGCAAACAGCGGGCGGTCAGGTCGGGCAAGCCGCCACACGGGTCTATGATGCAATCGTGCGGGGTGGGGGAAAAATCTGGCGTAAGCGGCAGAGCCAGCGCATTGATGGTAAAGTCGCGCAGGGTCAGATCGTCGTGGATTGTCGGGGCACGGAGTTGTACCATATCCACCGTGCCGGGGTGGGGCGTATCGCTGCAACAGACAATGCGCCCGGTGCCGCGGGCCGCATCGAGCGCAACAAAGGCGCAGCCAAGCCTATCGGCAACCTGGCGGGCCAGCAGCACGCCATCGCCATTGACGGCTATATCCAGATCGCCGGGCGGCCGCCCCATCACCATATCGCGGACAGTGCCCCCCACCACCCACGCCGACACCCCCTGCGCCGCGCAATATTCGGCCAGCGTACGCAGCAAGGCGGCCGCGTTGGTTGGTGGCGCTGTCACGGTGCGGGGCTACCAAAGCCCCCTTTAGCATAGGCAATCTGGCGCACAATATCGGCAAAGATCGCCGCATCGCGTCCGCGCCGGGTTGCGCCCAACCCGTCCATACACTCCAACAGTTGAAGGGCGTGTTCAGGGGTAACGCTCCCGCCGTAAATAATGCGGATGCTTTCGGCGATAGCAGGGCCACCGGTAGTGCTGAGCCAGTTGCGAATACACTCGTACCCTGTGCAGACGTGTTCGGGAGAAGGGGGCGCAATCTGTCCGATAGCGCTTTCTGGTTCGTACACAATCACCATATCTTCCAGACGTTCGGGCCGACAATCGCGCAGCATCGTGGCTAATTGCTGTTCGAGCGCGGCGCAGACCGGCCCGTCCTGGTCGTGCGCCTCGCCCACAAAGAGGATGGGGATCAGGCGGGACTTGAGGGCTAGATGCACCTTGGCGTTAATCGTCTCGTCGGTGTCGCCCTGGTAGCGGCGCGTTTCCCAGTGGCCAAGCATCACGTACTGGCAGCCGGCGTCGGCCAGCAGGTCGGCGGAGATTTCGCCTGTGCGGGCCGAGTCATCGGTGGGGGCCAGGTTTTGTCCCCCTAGAGCGATGGGGGTACCCCGTACGTGCTGCGAGAGCGGCCAGAGGGCCGTAGCCGGCGGACATATCACCAGGTCTATAATGTTGAGCAACCCGCCCAGATCGGCCTGCATCGTTCGGACATAGGTCAACCCCTGGTCAACCGTCATAGCCATTTTCCAGTTGGCCAGAGCCAGTGGTTTTCGTTCCATACAAACCTCCCGGTGTGTGGAGCAGCAACGCAGGTGGAGGGGGGGGCAAACGGAGGAGCCCGCTTGCCCCAGGGCCGTCATCTTTTACGCTTCCATTACCAGCACAGGCGGATCACCATGATCTGGTCATCGTGTGCGCGGCCACCACACCGCAGGCCACCCACCGCACCTATCCCTGGTAGACCTTACTTGCCATACCTCGTTGTAAAATCTTCAATGGCCGGAACGTACAGCTCCTTCATATAGTCTGCGAGCATACGACGGAAACTAAAATCTGGCGCGACCGTTGCAATAGACTCCTTGCAAACCTGTATCCAGTTCCCTGGCACGCCATTCTGATCGCGCTGGTGGAAAAAGAGCGGCGTAATTTCATGTTCCAGAATGTGGTAGAAGGATTGAACATCGTTCCAGTCCTGCTCGTCGGGGTTAGCATATTCGCGCTCTTCGCCAATCTTCCAGCCATTCTTGCCATTGAACGCCTCGGGCCACCAGCCGTCAAGAATACTGAAGTTGGGCACACCGTTCAGACCGGCTTTTTGCCCGCTGGTACCGCTGGCCTCATAGGGGCGACGTGGGGTATTGAGCCATATATCTACCCCCTTCACCAGTTCGCGGGCGACGGCAATGTCATACTCTTCAACAAAGACAATGCGGCCGGCCAGGCCGGGTTGCAGCGAAAGCTGGTGTGTTTCCTGTATAAGGTGCTTGCCGGGGTTGTCGGCGGGGTGCGCTTTGCCCGCAAAGAGTATCTGGATCGGCATATCGTGGCGGTTGAGCAGATACTTCAGCCGGTCAATATCGCGGAAGATAAGGGAGGCGCGTTTGTACGTCGCAAAGCGGCGCGCAAAGCCAATCGTAAGGGCGCGTTCTTCCAGCGCGTTCCAGTGGCCGGCGTTGGGATCAAGGCGCTTGATACGTTGGGTTACGCGGCCGCGGACAAACTCGAGCATCTGGCGTTTCAGCTCGCACTTCACGCGCCAGAACTCTTCGTCCGGCACATCATAAATCTTCTTCCACATCTCCCGGTCGTCAATGCGGTCTTCCCAATCGCTGCCAACATACTTGTCGAAGAGTTCGCGCATTTCGGGGGGCAACCACGAGGCCGTATGTACCCCGTTGGTGATAGAGGTAATCGGCACATCGTCGCGGCCCTTGCCGGGGTAGAGCCACTGCCACATACCGCGGGCGACGTGCCCGTGCAAGGCACTCACGCCGTTGCGGCGGTTGGTAAATTTCAACCCAAGCACGGTCATAGCAAAGGTGGGGCCCCACTGCTGATCCTGGCGTCCCAGTTCCATAAACTGGTCGTGGCTCAAGTTCAGGTCGGGCCAATATTGCCAGAAGAATTTTTCTATCATCCCAAAGGGGAAGGCGTCGTTCCCCGCCGGTACCGGCGTGTGGGTCGTAAAGACGCTGCTGGTCTTGATGCGTTCGACGGCCTGGTCAAAGGGAACCCCCTGGCGCACCATCTCGCGGGACAGTTCTAGCACCAGGAAAGCCGAGTGCCCCTCGTTCATATGCCAGACGGTGGGGCTCAACCCAAGCGCCCGCAGCATACGCACCCCCCCAATACCAAGCACAATCTCCTGCGCGACGCGCATTTCGCGGTCGCCGCCATAGAGCCGGGCCGACAGTTCGCGGTCTTGTGGGCTATTGGGGTGAATGTCGGTATCCATCAGGAACAGCGGAATACGGCCTATCTGCAAGCGATACACTTTGGCATAGATCGTCCGGCCGGGCAATTCCACATCTATCACAACCTCGTGGCCATCTGCGGTGCGGGCCGGGGTCGCGGGCACATTCGCAAAATCGAGCTTGTTATATTCGGCAAACTGCCACCCGCTATGGTCAAGCTGTTGGCGGAAGTATCCCTGGGGATAGATAAACCCGATGGCGATAAGCGGCAATCCCATATCGCTGGCCTCTTTGGTATGGTCGCCAGAGAGGATACCCAGACCACCAGAGTAGATTGGCAACGACTCGTGGATACCAAATTCGGCGCTAAAGTAGGCAATACTGTGCCCTTGCAACTGCGGGTAATTCCGGGTAAACCAGGTGTCGGTGGTATTCATATACGCATCGAAGTTCGCCATAACCTCATCGTATTGCTTGAGATAGGCTTCACTATCGGCTATTTCATTCAGCCGGCGTTCGCGGACTTCGCGTAGAAAACTAACCGGGTTATGGTATTCCAGCTCCCACAAATCCGGATCTATCTGGCGGTAGAGATCCTGGGCTTCGGGGTGCCACGCCCACCACAAGTTGTAGGCCAGTTCGCGCAGGCGAATAATACGCTCAGGCATCGGGGTAAAAATCAGTTCACTTTCCAACTTTAGCATGCTTTCTCCTTCTCTTGGCAGCTACCCATGTTCAGGCTATGCTTGCAACGTGACTTGCCCACATATGATAGTCGAAAAGAGCAGCAGGCGCAAATACTGCATTCTGTACTATAATGAGGGGGGGTGACCAGGCATAGCCCGGAGGGTATTCTGGGGATAGTTAAGGAGATATACAAACGTGTGGCTTGTGGTGGGGTTGGGCAATCCAGGCGAGCGCTATGCCCAGACGCGGCATAACATTGGCTTTCAGGTGGTTGCGCACCTGGCGAAAGCGCATGGGCTCGAATTTCGCGGCAAGCGGGCCCACGCACGGGTGGCGGAGGGGACGATAGCCGGGCAGCGCGTGGCGTTGGCCAAGCCCGTCACCTATATGAATCTGAGCGGGCAAGCCGTGTCCGGGTTGGCCCACTGGTACAAGGTCAATGTGGCGCAGGAATTGCTGGTGGTGTACGACGAGATGGACTTGCCCTTTGGCAAGGTACGCCTGCGCCAGCAGGGCAGCGCTGGCACGCATAACGGCATGAAATCCATTGTGGGGCAACTGGGCCACCAGCGCTTCCCGCGCTTGCGTGTGGGTATAGACAAGCCCCCGCCGGCGTGGGACAGCGCCGCCTACGTCCTGGGGCGCTTCTCGAAAGAGGAGCAGGAGTCCCTACCCGACCTCTACCAACACGTGGCCGAGGTTGTCGAAACCGTGCTGCGTGAGGGTATTATCACCGCGATGAATCGCTACAATGGGACGTAGCCGCATGGAAAAGCGCTATTTTTTCCCCCCTGCGGGTGATGTCCTATCCCCCCAGGCTGTGGTACACTGAGATAACTCCTCTAGAGCCTATACGGTGATAAAGACTTTGATCAGGGATTTTTGCTTTCAAACCAGGGGAAAAGCAGAGGCCCTGACAAAGTCTTTTTACCAACCAGTGTTTCTTACTGGTGCTACCAGGTGACGGGTGATGCGTGCGGCCAGGCTCCGCGATGCTCCGCCACGCTATACCATAGGGGCCATCCTGAATCGGGGAACCGGCCACACCGCAGCAATGCCCACCGGAGCGTAGCACGAGTAGGGAACGAAGGAGCGTAACTAGCCATGATTGAACCGAGTCTTGATGAACTATGCCAGCAGTATCCGGAACAGTACGAATACTTGCAGGAGATTATCTATGTTCGCCCGGCGCGGGGGTTGCACGGGTACTATGTGATGGAGCGGGTGTCGCCCGACGAGGAGGTTATTCTAGAGATTTGCCCCTCGGAGCAACGGGCGCTTGAGGTACGCGAGCACCAGGTATGGGATAACCTGCGTTGCTTTGACTACCGCTCACTGTATCGGGTGCCCGGTCGGTGGAGCGCTACATCGAGCCTGAGTTTGACGTTCAAGTATGCGGCCCGGACGTAACGGGATGCGCGGGGGACTACTCGCGTTTGATACGCAGCGCGGCAATTTGTTCGGCCAGCAACCCGAACATAAACACGATAATGCCGCCGATAAACAAGCCAAGCGCCGAATTGGGGATGTAGAGGCGCAGCGGGTCGGTAAAGAAAAAGCTAATCAGGAATGAGGCCAGCGCCAGGAGATGCATCAGGATAGCGACGGGAAAGTAGACGCGCAAGGGCGCGAAGAGCGAAATCATCCGCAGAATAATCAACCCGAAGCGCACGCCGTTGCGAAACAGCTTTTGCTTGCTGCGCCCCCCCTGGCGCTTCTGGCCGGGCAACGAAACAAAGCCCACGCTATAGCCGGCCTGTATCAACGCCAGCGTACTGGTGGTAGGGTAGGAATAGGTGTTCGGCAACAGGTGGATAAATTCCATGATAGCCGCGCGGCGTACGGCCCGATAGCCGCTGGTCAGGTCGGGGATGGGCCGCTCAACCAGATAACTTCCCAGGCGGTTGAGCGCGTTGTTCCCCAGACGGCGGGCCAGCGAATCGCCCTGCGTGTTGCGGGTACGCGCCCCTACCACCATATCGTAGCCCTCGGCCACCGCGCCAAGCATAGCCGGAATATGCACCGGATCCATCTGTCCGTCGGCGTCCATCAGCAGCACTACCTCGCCGCTGGCATTGCGGAGCGCCGTTTTCACCGCCGCGCCATTGCCCTTGTTGGTGGGGTGGCAGACTACCCGCGCCCCGGCTGCGCGGGCCGCCGCGGCGGTGTCATCGCTGGATGAGTCGTCCACAACCAGATATTCCGCGTCGGGGAGATAGGCGCGTACGGCCTCAATCACGCCGGCAATACTGCCGGCCTCATTATAGGCCGGTATAGCGACCGTCACATCAAAGGGATATTGCTCTTGTTGCTGCTGTTCGCTCATACCCTGTCATTGCTCCGCGGTAGAAACCCGTACCGCCCCCACCATCAGGCTTATGGGGCGTATATCGTTGCTGCCCGGCTCGTAGTGCGCGGGAATAAAGATGGGCGCTTCGAGGGTGAGATCCAGGTATTGCTGGCCGGCCAGCGCCTCTGGCACCAGCACCCGATAGGTACGCCAGCGTCCGCTGACCACCTGAATGGTTGTACGATATGCGCCCCCCCGTTGTGGGTCATGTATGGCCAGGTGCAGCGGCGTGGGGCCGCTTTCCGTATTGGCCGCCAGACGTAGCGCCAGCACACTGCCCCGCGCCAGCGGTTGGGGCAAGGGCATACGCACCTGCCCGCGCCCCTGGAGCCAGCGGTAGGAACGTTCGGCCGCCGAGAGCGTCTCCTCAGCCAGCGAGAATCCTTTGATAGAGCCATAATCCTGCCCGTTGCCCAGTTCCAGGTAGGTTGTAGGGGCGGGTGGGAGCCACTGCCACGCCATACGCTGGATATTGTGCCCGGCCTTCTTTTCGGCGCGGGTGAGCAATGCGGCCGCCTCCTGCGGGTGGCCCTGGCCCCGTGCGATAGCGCCGCGGGCCAGCAACATATGCTGCGCGTTGTCGTTGTCCGTCACGCGAAGGGCCGCGTCATATTGCCCGTTTGCGGCCAGGGCCAGCGCAAGGTAGGCGTGGCTACTCACAAAGGATGGGTGCGCGTCTACCATAGCCTCAAACTCGTTGACAGCGGTGGCATAGTCCCCGGCCGCATAGGCGCGGGTACCGCTGGCATAGTGACTCTCGCGGGCATAGCCGGCCGCCAGTGTCGCGGGGTAGTCGCGGTAGGTAAAGACCAGTACCAGAAACGCCAGGGCTACCCCAAGCGCCGCCACCCCATAGCGCCACCGCTCGCGGAGCAGGCGCACCATCCCCGCCACGCTGCTGAGGGTCCACGCGCTATAGAGCATCAGCACCAACCAGAGCGGCATAAGGTAGCGCGGTTCCAGGTGAAAGAGCATCACCGTCAGCATAGTATAGCCCACCCAACACAACGCCACTACCCGCACCATCCCCTCGCGCAGGGGGGCTACCAGCGCCACCAGACCACCCAACGTAAAGCCAAACCAGAGCGCATCGCCGGCCACCCCCAGGGGCCACACCTCGCGTAGGGGGCGGCCGTAAAAGCTCACCTTCAGCAGAAAATCCTCGATAAACTGCCCCTTCCAGATGTGCAGAAAGTGTAGCCACGCATTGCGCCAGAGCATCTTCCAGAAATGCACCGGGTCTTCCTTGAACATCCGCATGGTGTCCTGCGAGGAAAAGACGTGGCGGTCGCGCTGTGGCATCTGCTTCAACACCTCCACGCCCTTTTCCTCGTACTTTTCCATATGCAACCACAGGTTGACCGAGCCAATCGTATCTACCAGAATAAAGCGCTCGTACACGACATAGTTACGGATAGTCCACGGTACGATAACCAGCGCACAAGGAAGCAGGAAGAGCAGCGACCAGCGCCCTACCGTGGCCGCCATCGGACGCAGGGCCGGTGGGGGAGCATTCGCAGCCGGCATTGACGTGTTGAACCGTGACGGCATTCTGGAAATGCGGACATCGGGCCCGCCCCGGAGCGGGTGGGACGCTTGCGTTCCCAGAGTCCCCCCCCCGCCGGAGGGCGCGGACTGGTGCTGCTGTCGCGCCTGCCACCACTGCTGTGCCTGCTCAAGCACAAGCCACAGCACCACAAAGGGAATACCATATACCGCCACCGAACGGGTGAGCGCAGTAAGCCCAAGTGCCACCCCCGACCCGGCCAGCAGATACCAGCGCCGCTCGTCCCGCCACCATACCAGCAACCAGAAGTGGGCCAGCAGCAGAAAAATAAAGAGCGGTTCGGTAAAGAGGTGGGCCGGTAGCTCTACCAGCGGATACCACACGGCCAGCAGCGTTGCAAAGATAAGACCGGCCCGGCGGTTGAAGAGCCGCGCCGCCAGATGGTAGCCGATGGGGATAGCGAACAGGCTCAAGGCTATCTGGGCCCCGCGCACCAGCGCCAACCCCGGTACATTGCCAAGCACAATACTGATTTTCAACATCAGCGCAAAGAGAAAGACATGAAGGGGCGGGCGGATAAGCCAGAAGTCGTCAATGTACTGGCCCGTTGCCGCAAAGCGGAGCGCTCGCTGGTAATAGTCGCCATCGTCGGCGGGCGAGTTGGTCGGCTGTAGCTCGTTGACCGAGACAAACCAGAGACGCAGCAGCAACCCTACCCCGATAAGCAGGAGGAGAGGCGCAACAGCACGCAGCCGGTTCAGTAGCGGACGTTCCTTTCGCATAGTACGAAAGGGAAGTATACCACATCCTGTCAAGCCTGAAGGTGGCCGCGCAACACCGTGATAGCTTGCCCGCTCAAGATTACGCGCTCATCGGCCAGATGCACGCGCAGAACACCGCCACGAGCCGAGACTTGCCGCGCCATAAAATCGGTTTTATGAAAGCGTTTGCCCCAGAAGGGCCCCAGGCAACAGTGGGCCGAGCCGGTCACGGGGTCTTCTTCGATGCCCACGGCCGGGGCAAAAAAGCGCGAGACAAAATCATAGTCGGGGTTGGAGGAGATGCTGGTGACGATAACACCACGCACGGACAGCGTTTTCAAGAGCGCAAAATCAGGTTCAATCTCGCGCACCATTTCTTCCGAAAGCACCTGGACAAGATAGTCATACTGGCTTTTCCCGACATAGGACGAGGCAATACCCAGAGCCTTTTCCAGTTCGGGGGGCGCAATAACCGTTTCTTCGGGGGTGGCCGGAAAATCCAGGTCAATCCACCCCGGCCAGGTTTCATTGCGCGTCGCCGTCAAAAGACCGCTGCGGGTATGGAAGCGGGCCGGCTGGTCGGGGGGCAGCATACCCGTTTCCCAGAGCACATGGGCACTGGCCAGGGTGGCGTGGCCACACAGGTCTACCTCGGTGGTGGGGGTAAACCAGCGCAGGTAGTAGCCATCGCGGTGGGGGGTAATAAAGGCCGTTTCGGCCAGGTTCATCTCGCGGGCCACCAGTTGCATCCAGTCGGGGTCGGCCGGGTTCGCGGTGATGCAGACCGCCGCGGGGTTGCCCCCAAATGGCGCATTGGTAAACGCATCTACCTGATACAGGTTTGGTTCCATATGTTCCTTTCCTTCCCATAACGCTTCTTTGCTTCTTTGCTTCTTCGCTTCTTCGCCACCTTGCTTTATCGCCTCATCGCCTCCCCGTCTCGCCGTCCCGCTTTGCCTCAGTGCCGGGGCGATACCAGCACCACGCCAACAATAATAAAGAGGATACCCAGAACACGGGGGAGCGTGAATTGCTCATTCCAGATAAGTACCCCGACCAGGAAGATGCCGACCGTTCCAAGTCCAGACCAGATGGCATAGGCTACCCCAAGCGGTATATGCTTCAGGCTGTTGGACAGGAGGTAAAAAGACATGGCATAGCTGACCACGACAATACCGCCGGGCAGGGGCCGGGTAAAGCCAAGCGAAAGTTTCATCGCGGTGGTGCCAACAATTTCGCTGGCAATGGCGATGATAAGCTGTATCCAGGCGGTCATCATAAAGATAGCACACTCCTCATTTCCCAGGCCCTATGGGTGTTGTGGTAGCGTTTCCCGCGACTACGCGGAATTATAAGACGATAGCGCGGGTCATTGTATTGAGGGCCCCAAGCAAGTTGCCAAGATTGTCAAGGTAGTAGCGGACACTATCTATGGTCAGGATGTCGGCGTCCAGTTTGAGAAATTGCCAGATTTCCCCATTCGTCACACTCCCAAACAAGCACGGTATAGCGTTGCCCTTCTGTTCATTGAAGCAACGGGCCCCAAGCATCTGTGCGGCACATTGCCCCAACCCGCCTTCAATGTCGTGATTTTTAGCTTCAATCAGTACTGCAATGGGAGCGCTGAGAATAGGCAACGGCGGGGTACGCGCAAGGATAAATTTACATTCTCCAACCAGGCCCCGCTCCGGCGCAACATCCAGACATTGCCCCGAATAGATAGAGAGTACCTGGTTATGGCGTTCGACCGTGCTTATCAACAAAGGCCCGACCAGAAATTCGGAACGAGCCTTCTCGCTGCCAAAGGCAAATGGGAGGGTGCGCGTGAGCCAGTCATAGAGCCAGTGCGGCACATCAACCGGCTGGCTCCCATCAAAGAGGGATTCCCGTCGCAGATGTAACCCGAAGGTCTGGCACACGCCTTCCAGGGTAAAATCGCTGTAGGCCATAGTATCTCCTACGCTTTTCCGTATAGCAGGATACTATACCACCGGCCGGTATGCTTGGCAAGTAGTGGGTGTGCCAGGGCGATTGCAACGTCGCTAAGGCAACGCCAGCACCAGGTTTTTCTGCATTCGCAGACGTTGATGTGCGCCTTCAGCGCGAGATAGGGGGGGTGTGGCGCGGCTTCGCCGCGCCACACCCCCCCAAAAAAGGTGGTTTTGCGGGACCCGGCCCCGCAAGCTCCCCAGGTATTCTAGTTGACGTAAGACTTTGCAAGCGCCCTGGTGGGTGTGCCGTAACTGTTCACGTTTGTGGGGAACCCCCTGGGAGCGCAAGTATCTCGCTTGCCCCGGGGCGGGCATCTTGCCCGCGCTCGCAGAAAGCGTCCCCCTACGGGTGGGCAGTTACGCTAATCCCCGGCGTCGGGTGGGTGTGTACGCAAACAGGTGCGCAGAATGTGCAGCGCTTCATCTACATGCGCTGGTTCAATGATCAACGGCGGCAGCAGGCGGATGACATCCTCCCCCGCTGTCGCCACCAGCAACCCGGCCGCGTGGCATTGCTGGCGCACCCTGCTGGCGGGGGTGTTGAGCGCAATACCGCGCATCAAGCCACGTCCGCGCACCTCGCGTACCAGTTTGGGGAAGTCGGCCATACATCGCCGCAACCCTTCCTCAAGATAGGCGCTCACATCCTGGACGTGTTGGAGAAACGCAGGGTCGCTCACCCGTCGGAGCACAACCCGCGCTACCGCAGTCACCAGCGGCCCGCCGCCAAAGGTTGTCCCATGGTCACCGACGGCCAGCGTCTCGGCGACGCGCTGGCTGGCCAGGATAGCGCCAATCGGCAGACCGCCGCCAAGCGGTTTGGCGGATGTGAGGATGTCGGGGGTTACCTCTGTGTGCTGGTGGGCCCACAGCCGACCAGTGCGCCCCATACCACACTGTATTTCATCGAAGATGAGCAGGGCCCCGCACGCATCGCACCGGGCGCGGAGGGCATGGAGAAAGTCCGCGCTGGCCACGTTGATGCCCCCCTCGCCCTGGATTGGCTCAACAATCACCGCGCACACATCATCGCCTATCGCCTGCTCCAGGCCTTCAGTCGTATTAAAGGGGATAAAGCGCACATCGGGCATCACCGGCATAAAGGGCAAGCGGTACTTCTCGCGGGAGGTGACAGCCACGGCTCCCATCGTGCGTCCGTGAAAGGAACCCTCGCAAGCCACCACCACCGTTTTCTGGTCGCCAGCGTGGGTACGGGCGACCTTGCGGGCCATCTTGATGGCCCCCTCCACCGCTTCTGTGCCGCTGTTGGCAAAGAACACGCGCTCGCAGCCGGGCGTCTGCGCAACCAGCAGGCGGGCCAGTTCGGGGCCGGGTTGGGTATGATACAGGTTTGACACATGCAACAGCCGCGCCGCCTGCTCCGTAATGGCCTGTATTACTTCGGCGTCGCCATAGCCAAGCGCATTCACGCCGATACCGGCCACAAAATCAAGATAAGATCGCCCCTCTGTGTCGTAGAGGTATACCCCCTTGCCGCGCTCAAACACCATATCGGGGCGAGCATATGTTTGCATAATATACGTTTGCTCAAGCGTCCGCGTGGTTGCCGCTGGTTGTGGTTCCATGCTCCTCCTGCTCCTCATTCCTGCACAAGCATACAATTCCAGCTCATTGTACCATAGCCAGCGTCCGGGTATGGTGGGGTATATGCGCTGCCCCTCCCAACAAGTGCGGACTTATACCTACGGCTATCGGTCGTAGCCTGCTGAGGCCTTGCTGGTGTGGTATAATGCTCTATCGGAATAGGGAGCAAGCATCAGAAAGGTGATGCACCATATGGAATTTGCCGGGAACCGTTGACGATACGCTGTACGACAAGTACCTATACGCTGGCCCTGGGCCCCTTTGGTATCACGTGGCCCGCCCCCCAACGCCTCGTCCTGACGGTCGAGGATGATGTGGTGATTGATGTCAACTATCGTGGGGGCTACAACGAGCGCGGCTGTGCCCATCGTATTCCACGTCTCACCCTGGAACAGTCGCTCTACCTGGTTGCGCGTATATGTGGGCCGGCCGCCCACGCGCACGCCCTGGCCTTCTGTCAGGCGCTTGAAACGTTGCGCGGCGAAGCCGTGCCCGACAGGGCGGCCTATCTACGGGCCACGGTAGCCGAGCTTGAGCGGATGGCCTGGCATGCAGAGGTGCTCAAGGCGCTGTTTGATGCCCTGGGGCAACAGCAACGCAGTGCCACCCTGCAAGCCTTGTTGCAAAGTATCCGCGAGGCGATGGCGTTGGCCAGCGGGTCGCCCGGCCTGCCAGAGGTGTGCCTGCCCGGCGGGGTGCGGGCCCCTCTCAACGCAGAGCAGCGCAGCGAGATACAGGCCTTGCTCACGCGCATAGGCTATCGTCTCAAGCACCTTATTGAAGAGGTGCTTGACGATGTGGCGCTCTCGACGCGCACCCTGGAAATAGGAGTGCTGGCCCCGGCCGCGGCCCAACAGTTCGGGTTGCGTGGCCCGATGGCGCGGGCCTCTGGGGTCGAGGATGATGCCCGCTTGAGCGAGCCCTATGCCGCCTATCGTTTCCTGGATATTACCCCGATTGTGGAACATGGCGGCGATGTGTACGCCCGGTTAATGGTCTTATTGCTCGAATCCCTGGAAAGTGTGAAGATAGCGGAGCAGGCGCTGCAAGAGATGCCCGACGGTGCGTGGGAAGGGGCGCTGCCCAAAGAGGTACCCGCGGGCCACGCCAGTAGCGTGGTCGAATCGCCGCAGGGCCGGCTTGGCTATACGCTAGAAGGCGACGGACGGCGCATAACCGCTGTCACAATAGATGCGCCCCAACAGCTTGACCGCCTGTTGGCCCGGGCGCTCTTTACCGGTTCGCAAATAGATAATGTGATGATTATTGCCCTCTCTATTGCCCCTTGTACGGCCTGCGCGGAGCTGTAATGAACAGAAGAACCCTTCAAACCAACTGTAACCAGGATTGCCTGTGATAGTACTGGTCTTTATCCTGCTGCTGCTCGTGGCCGCGGTCTGTATGGGATGGAGCCGACGGGTACCCACGCGCCGGCTTGGCTTGCTGGCCGCAGGAGCGCCCTTTGTATCGGCGCTGGCGCTGCTGGCCGACCAGGGGTGGGGGCTACTGCCCCAGGCAGAGCCGATAATCTGGGCCGACCTGGATAAGATAACGGTGTACCTCACGCTCCAACCAGACAGCCAGACGTTCGCGCTGGCGCTGGTGCTCCTGGTGGGTGGTTCGCTGGCGCTGTTGATGCTGGCCGTGGCCTTGTCACCCACCGTGCGCGGGTTTGGGTCGCTCTTTGCCAGCGCCCTGTTGACCATGACCGCTGCCCTGTTTGGCCTGTCCAGCAATGGTATTTTGATGCCCCTCTCCTGGGCGCTTACCGTTTTGTTTGCCTATGCCGCTGTGCGGGCCAGCGGTGCGCTGTCGCACTATGAGGAGATGCACCAGAGTGTCTCTATGGGCCTGCTGGCAACGCTCATTATGATGGGGGGGGTTGTAGCGGTGGAGTCGTCGGTGGTGGCCGGCAACCAACCCTATGCGGCGGCGGTCATCCTGGTCGTTCTGGCCAGTCTACTCTTTGTCGGTAGCGCTCCCTTTCATAATACGCTCAGTGAGTTTGTGCTTGTGCCGGCGGCGCTTGGGGCCCTGCTGTATGGGGTGGTCATGCCGGTGCTTGGTCTGGGGTCACTGCTCCGCTTTGTCTGGGTATTGACACCCGCAACAGATGGGCCCCCGCTGGTAGCGTTGCTCTCGGCGCAAAAGCCGTTACTGCTGGTCGGGGGCGTTATTCTGGTGGTGTGTACGGCGGCGTCTCTGCGTGAGCGTGGCTTGCGCCGCGTCCTGGCCTGGATGGCGGCCGCGCAGTCGGGGGCTATCATCATCGCCACCGGTCTGGATAGTCCGTTAGCTACATTGGCCGCGCCGGCGCTGCTCGTCAATCTAGTTTTCGCCACACTGGCCGGGGCGCTGGCCGTAGCGGCCCTGGAACATCTGACGGGCAATGACACCTTTACCGAGGGGATGACCGAGCGGCGCGGTGTCCAGTCCTCGTTGCGGATGCCGGGCTTTATCTGGTTACTGGCCGCGCTGTCGGCGCTTGGTCTGCCGCCGTTGTGGGGGTTCTGGGGGCGCTTCTGGCTCTTCCAGGCCGCAATGGAGCAAGAGCCCTGGGTAGCGGTAGCGCTGGTAGCCTCTAGCGGCATTGCGGCCATTGCCTATCTCGCTCCGCTGGCGCGCTTCTGGTGGAACGAACAGCCGGCCCCGCCGGCTCCAACGGCCCCGCACAAGGGCGGCCCGATTGACCCCACCAGCACGGCTATTCTGGCGTTGCCCATTGCGCCCCTGCTCTTTCTGGGTATTGCGCCCCAACTGGTCTGGGGGGGATGGTTGCAAGGGTTGCCCGATGCCCCCGCGCTCCTGCCAGTGGATCAAACTATCCAGGCCGTGTTGATTGTGGTTGCGGTGGCCGGTGGCTTGCTGCTGGCGATGCTGTGGCGGCTCCCCTGGCGACGGCACACCCTTACCGACGAGGATATGCAGCCGGTGGTGCTGGCACCGGATATGCTGGCCCGTAGCCTGTCGCCGCTGGAGTGGGTGGGCTATCCCCGCTCGCTACTCAAGGCTCTGTGGAATGTGCTGCTCTTGCTCAACCGCGGGGCCCATCTGGCGCTGGCTATCTTCGAACAACGCTACTATTTGACGGGGGTGCTGCTGGCGTTGATCAGTCTTATCTTACTTATGGCAACGGTGGTATAGGCGTATGACTCTGGCAACATGGCTTCTAATAGGCATAGCGCTGAGTGCTGGCGCTATTTTGCTGCTGCCCGACTGGCGGCGTAGCTTCCCGGCCCTGCTCATCAACTATATCTTTCTGGCGCTCTTTCTGGCGCAGCAACAGTTTCTCTCGCCCACAGAAGGGGGGATGGGTACTATCGTGCTGGTCAAGCTAATTACGGGTATCTCCGTAACGGCCATCCTCACCCTGACAGCGCTAACCTTCTCGAAAGAATATGGGCTTGAAGAGCTAGACGAGTTTGGCCTGGCGGAGTTGCGCCGCGCCGCGCGAGCCGCGCAGCGCCAGCAAGCCGACGCGCCTTTCCGTATTGGCGACTATATCCTACCCTTCTGGGCGATGGTACTGGCCTTGATAGCCAGCCTGACCCTCCCGCGTATTTACCCCATCGCCACGTCGCCCGGCATAGATTTTGCCTGGTACTGGCTGGTACTGTGCGGGCTCTTTACGCTGGCCACGGCCGGCGACTCGCTGAAGATTGGTCTGGGGTTGCTGCTCTGCACCAGTAGCATAGACTTGCTCTATACCGCGGTGGCCAGTACCCCCAGAGCCAGCGGGGTGGGGGTGGTACCGCTGGCCCTGCTCAGCGTGGTGACGATTTTATTGGCGCTGGTGGTTTCCTACCTCAGCGGCTTGCTGTATGGCCGCTTGAAAACACTTGAATTAAGCGAATTGACGAAACGCTAATGCTCTATCTGTTACTTATTCTATTTCCAATATCTATGGCCGGCAGTTGTTTTGTGCTGCGCAAGCGCACCGAACTGGTTATTGTGGCCGGTATGGCGGTCTTGCTTACCCAGATGGCGCTGGTATTGCAATTGCCCATAGAACAGCCCACCCGCTTGCTAGGGATGACGTTGGCCTTGAATGAACTGACGCGCCTGTTCATGCTTATTTTCCTCTTTGTGGGTATCCTATCGTTCCTGGCCTCGCGCCATTTAGCGAATGGCGAAAACTTTATCCCCGTGACGCTGCTCATTATGGCCGTGATCTGTACCACGCTGCTGTTGCAAGACCCCTTCATCGTGTCACTGTTGCTGGTGGGGGCGGGCATTGCGGCGGTGCTGGCCATTGTGGATATGCCGCCCGGCTCTACTGCGCTGGTTGGTACGGGGGTGCTGTCCGCGGCCATCAAGTATTTGCTGCTGATGGTGATAGCGGGTGTGTTGATGTACCTGAGTTTCGTTCTGGCCGATATTTACCGCCCCGGCGAATTGCCCGGCCGCATTCCGCTGGCCCGCTTCATGCTGGCGCTGCTCACGGCCGGTTTTGCGCTGCGTCTGGCGCTGATACCCTTTCACACCTGGCTACCGGATATGGTGGAAGAGGCGGCTCCGCTGGTCTCGGCGCTGGTGATTGCGGTTATCAATACCACCAGTTTGCTGGTGCTGGTCCTCTCCTTCCAACGCTTCCCCATCCTGCTGCTAGAAAACCCGGCTGGTATGGTGTTGCTGCGGGTGGGCGGTATCATTACCACGCTCCTGGCCGCGGTGATGGCGCTCAATCAGCCCACCCTGCGCCGCACGCTGGCGTATATCCTCATCTACAACAGCGGCATGATATTCTACGGCCTGGCCTCTATTTCGACGCCGGGGCTTACTGGCGCTATCTTCGAGGCGCTGAACCAGACACTTGCGGTGGTGCTTATCTTTATTAGCCTGGGGTTGCTGGAACGCCCGGACGGCCGCACACCCGGCGTCAAGCGCCACGATTTGCTGAAGCGCTGGCCGGTGGCGGGGGTAGGCTTTCTGGCGGGTGGATTGTCGCTGCTTGGGTTGCCGCCTTTTAGCGGCTTTGTGAGCAAGATGCAGTTGTACGAGGCGGCCGCGCAACGCGGGTGGGTGGAGCTGTTGCCGTTGCTGCTGGCCACGACTTTTGCCGGTGTGGCGTTTGCCCGCACGGCCCACAACCGCCTGCTTGGGCCGGGCGAGGAGATACCCACGCCGGAGCCGGTGTTGCTGGATGATCTGGAGTTTGAGGATATTCCCGAACGCCGGCTGGAGCCGGAGCCGCGCAGTACGGCTATTTTGACGCTGGTACTCTTTGTGCTGTGTCTGACGATTGGCTTGTATCCACAGCCATTCTTGCGGATGATCAATGAGGTGATCCAGAGCCTGACGTTTGTGCATTTGTAACGGCCGGGCGGTCTGGCGAATGGTATAATGGGGGTGAACGAGGGGCGGGGGGCTACTACGCATGGCGTTGCCTGGCACCCATCCATACGATGCCGTGCTGAGCCTTCGCGCACGGCGCTGAAATGAGGAGAACAGAACGTATGACCGACCACGACCGGCTGTTCAAGGAATTGTTGACCACCTTCTTTATCGAGTTTCTCGAACTCTTCTTTCCCGACTTGCTGCAATACATGGACACCAACCAGATAGAGTTTCTCGACAAAGAACTGGTTACCGATATGGCCGGCGGCCACGCCTACGAAGCGGACATTGTGGCCAAAGTGCCCTTCAAGAACCACCCCGCCTTCTTCCTGGTACATATCGAACACCAGGCGCAGCCAGAGCAGGATTTCAACCAGCGGATGTTCCGCTACTTCGCGCTGATGCATCTCAAGTATGGGATACCGGTCTATCCCATCGCCATCTTCTCGGATAAATCGGCCAGTCGGGTGGAACCCGATTCCTACCGCGTGAGCTTTCCCGACCTGGATGTGCTGAACTTCAACTACCGCGTGATTCAGCTCCGTCATCTGAACTGGCAGGACTTTGCGAAGCGGCCCAACCCAGTGGCCAGTGCGCTGCTGCCGAAGATGGGGATGCAGTCGCACGAACGGCCGCAGGTTTTGCTGGCGAGTCTGCGGTTGCTGGCGCGGTTGCATCTGGACGCGGCGCGGCGGCGGTTTGTCTCTGGCTTTATCAACACCTACCTGCGCCTGAACGCGGAAGAGGAGGCGCAGTTTCAAGCAGAATTGGATCAACTATCGCCACAAGAACGGGAGGATACGATGGAATTAACCACCAGTTGGAAAGAAGAGGGACGAGCGGAAGGTTTGCAAGAAGGACGAGCGGAAGGTTTGCAAGAAGGATGGGAGAAAGGGCTTCAGGAGGGGGAGCAGCGCGGGGAGCAGCGCGGGGAGCAGCGCGGTCTGCAAGAAGAAGCGCTCCACCTGACGCAGCGGTTGTTGACGCGGCGGGTGGGGTTGCTTCCGCCCGACCTGGAGGAGCGGATAGGCCAGCTCTCGCGGCCGCAGTTGGAACAGCTTTTCGATGCGGCCTACGACTTTGCCAGCCTCGATGAGGTGCGGGCCTGGCTTGACGCTAACCCGCCGGAGTAGGCGCGGAGCAGAGCCGATAGCCTGGGGGCGGGGGCCGGTAGGCGCTGCTATCGTCTCCCCCGCCCCTCTCAGCAACCGCGCTACCTGTGCTATAATGGCTACCAGACAATAGAAGGGAAGTCTGGTAGGGATATGATCCGTCTGTACCGTGTCAATACCGGCTCGTGTGGTGGCTGCGACCGCGAGATAGCCGCCGCCGTCATAGCCGATACCAATACGCTCACCTGGGTTGAATCGCCCCAGGACGCCGACGTACTGCTGCTGACGGGGCCCATTACGCCCGGCAGCAAAGCCGCCCTGCTGCGCTTGCTGCGCGACGTGGGCGATATGCCCCTGCTCGCCATCGGGCGCTGTGCCATAGATGGCCACCCCTTTGGCAAAGGCGGGGTGCAGGAAACCGCCGAAGTGACCGCCAGGGCGCACCTGGAAGGGTGCCCCCCCTCGCCGGAAACGATTACCGACATCATCCGTCACCACGCCCTATGACCACATCATCCCTGCTGGCGTTGATACTCTATCCTGGTCTGGCCTTTGCCGTGCTGCTTGGCGTCGGGCATGCGCTCCTGAGTGGCCGCCGCTTCGTCTCGGCCGCCTTTGCCGCGCTCCTGCACGCGCACGTATGGCAGAGCGGCGAAGGGTTGCTGGCCCTGGCCAGCATCGTGCTGGCCGGCGCTGGTCTGGCGTGTATGCCCTTTCCGCTGCTCTCGCTGGCCCCCGACACAATGGGCATATGGCTCCTGGCGTGGGGCGGGCTTGAAGGGGCCTTTCTGCTGCCATTGTTGCCCGCGCTGCTCACCGGTATGCCCCAGGTGGCCCGCGCCGCCATCCGCGAAGCCCAGATAGGGGCCGCGGGGCGGCTCCTGCTCTGGTTGGCGCTCATCGTGGGCCTGTCCATCCAGACCTACTGGCAGCAACCCGACGCCGCGTTGCTCGTGCTGCTACCACCGCTCGTGCTAGCCATCGTCGCGGCCGTGTTCGCCTTGCCGGCCGCTATCGGGTGGGGCCCCTATGCCAGCGACGCCGCGTTGACCACCGGTGGCGTTGCGCAAGGGTTGGGCAAAGATGTACAGGGCGCCCTCCAGGCAGCGCGGTATACCCGCACAGCCGCCCTGTTGGCAGCCAGTCTCGTAGCACTCGTCCCATTCGTGCTCCTTCCGCCGGTGCCTGGTCTGATAGTTTTGCTTGTGGCTGTTGGTGTCGTCAGTGTTTTGATGCGCCGGTTGGATGGCCGCTTTCCCATCCTTGCGCTCCCCGACGCCATCAACATGTGCTGGTGGCGCGCGCTACCGGCCGCGTCTACTGCTGTCGTCTACTTGATACTCTACGCCTGAGTGGCGCACGCCGTATGGTATCATAGGCAATTATGTACGCTATTGAAGTTGACAACCTGTCGAAATCGCACAAAAGCCAGGGTATCCTTCGTGAGGTAACCCTGCGTGTGGCTGAAGGAGAGGTGTATGGCCTGGTGGGGGCGCGGGGTACCGGCAAAACCACCCTGCTACACCTGCTGCTTGGCTTTCTCAAGCCCACCGAAGGCCACATACAGGTTCTGGGCACCCCCAACCTGCACGCCGCCCACCGCCGCGTGGGCTATATGCCCCAATACTACCGCTACCACCTGCGCTATAGCGCCCGCCGCTACCTCACCTTCCTGGGGTTGCTGAGCGACCTGTGGGGCACAACCCTGGATAGTCGCATTGATGAGGAACTGGCCCGCGTGGGCCTCTCCAACGCCGCCAACCAGCACCTGTCCAGCTTTACACCCGGCATGCTCCAACGCTTTGGCATTGCCCAGTCCATGCTCACCGACCCCGACCTGTTGCTGATAGATAGCCCCACCGATGGGCTAGACACCTCTTCGCGGCAGGAAATACTGGAACTGCTCTACCGCTTGCGCTCGCAGGGGCATACCATCTTTCTCAATACCAACCATCTTGACGTCGCCGAGTTCCTGTGCGACCGGGTTGGCTTTCTTATCGGGGGCCGCATCGTCACCGAAGTCAACATCCATCAAGTGCGGAGCATTGGTACCAGCGTCAATATTCAGGTGAACAACCTCACGCCAGACATACGCGCCACGCTCAGTAGCATATCCTCTGCGGTACAATGTGGCGAATACATGGTGACCCTGCGCCCCAACTCCCCCGCGCTCCAGGCGACCGTGCTCCGCACACTGATTGAGTCTGGCGTAGAAATTATCGAACTTGAGTCGCTTGAACGCCCACTTGAACACATCTACCTTGAGGCCATGCGGAACATCGCGCTTGGGCTCCCACCACAGCCGCCCGCTATGTTGTCTGCTTCCCCCATCCCCCCCGTCCAATCATCCGATGCCGACCAACTGCTTGAACAATTACTTCAGAAATCTGGCGACCAACAGGAGTAGCCCATGCTGGCCCTTGTCCGTACCATTTCCTTTATCCTGTTTACCCTGGTCGAATACGTCCGCTCCGGGCGCATTCTTATCGAACTGGTCGCCGTTATGCTCTTCTACTATGCCTTCTTCATGCGCCAGCTAGGCGGCGACGTACGGGCCGAAAACTTCTTTATCCTGACGGGCATCTTTATGCTGGTGCTCACGCTCTATACCATGTCCTCGTTCATTAGCCTGGGCGACCGTCCCCAGGGGTACGTCATCCTGGCCCGCCAGATGGGCCGAACCGGCTTCCTTCTGGGACTCTACAGCAGCGCCGCCCTGACCGTCTTCAGCATGTATCTCTTCCTGAGCTTTATCACCAGCATTATCGGCATCCCCGACGACCTGACTCTGGCCGGCTGGCTGTTTGGCTCTATTCCGCTGCTCCTGAATGCGGCCCTCTTTATGGCTCTGTTGCTGATCCTCTCTCCGCTGGTGTTTTCTACCGGCTGGCGGCTCTTTACCCTGTTCCTGATAGCGCTGGCCTTCTCTGGGAACTTCATTAGCGGGCCCGTTTTTCACGCGCTGCCCGAAACGGTCAAGATGGTGCTCAATGGGGTGCAGACCATTTTAAGCTGGCCGCTTGTGCCCATCTTTAGCGGCTTTGCGCTGGCTATCCATCGCAACCTCAGTATCCATGCGCTGGTGGTTATTGTGGCCCAGGGTTCCCTGCTGGTTGCGCTGCTTGGGTTGGCGCTGTACGCCTTCTCGCGCCGCGAGACTATCTTGAGTAGCGAATAATGGTGCAACGAGAAGGGCGACCGGCGGCTATTCCTGCGGCTCCCAGACCACCGCGTCGGCCCAGACCCCCCGCCCCGCGTCGCCGGCCAGGGTGCTGAGCCGCACCAGCGCAGGAACGCCCGGCGCAAACCGGTACGTTCCCAGGTCGGCCCAACCATTTGCCACCGCCTCGCTATCCACCCGCAGGGTGGTTTCCCCCGCGCTATGCACCACGCTATACCACACTGCCCGCGAGTCATCAAGCCCGTTCAGGTAGTAGGGGATATAGGCCCGCACTCGGTAGCGCCCGGTCTGGGTAATGGCGGGACGCCAGACGGCGACATCTGGCCGGGTGAGCGACCGCACCCGCCAGGGACGCTGTGTTTCCCCGTCGTCCGCGCCCAACAAACTGGCCGCAAAGAATGCCGCCCCATCATACCCAAGCGGTGCTTGCTCCCACCCGCCCGTGCAGGCAAACCCATCTGTATCGCTATCCACTACCAGCACCCCCGGCGGAGCCTGGTCACACGGCGACAGCATATCTTCCCAGAGCCAGACGCTCTCCTGACCAGCCGGGTTGTGGGCCCAGGGGTCGGGGCTATCGCTACACCAGCCGTAGGGGTCTACGTCGCGGCCCAGGTATTGTACCTGGAAATGCAGGTGGGGCCCGAAGGCACAGCCGCTTTCGCCCGCAATACCCAGGGGCGCCCCCTGCGCTACCTGCTCGCCCAATACAACCCCCTCGTCAATAGTGTGCAGATGCCAGTAGAGCGTACGGTAGCCATTGCCGTGGTCAAGGATAACCGAGCGGGAAGGCGTATGGCACCCGTCGTCTGAATTGCCGACAAACATGACGCGCCCCGTAGCCGCCGCCAGCACAACGTCCGGCGGTCGTAGCGCATAGTCCCAACCGGTATGGCCATCGTAGGAAAGCAGCGCGTCCGACCACCCCCAGTAGGAGTGGACTTCCCCATTTTCATGCAGCATGGGGGTATCGTGGTCAAAGAAGGAGGTGATACGGGTTGGCGTTTCCATAGGCATACGCAAAAATGGGTGTGCCAGCGGGGGCAGGTTTGCCAACGGCTCGCGGGGGTCATCGAACAGGCGCGTATAGACCCGTACAAATTGGCTCAGCGCGGCGTCAAGCTGTTCTGGCGTCGTGGTCGGGGCCAGTACCCGCGATAGCACATAGCGCGACAGGGTGCTATCAGGCGCAACCGCCTGTTGCGACCCGTCGGCAAACACGAGCGAGGGGAGCGCCGCGCCCGACGACGAGGCTACCGCGTAGTCGCGGAGTGCGTGGCGCAGCGTTATCGTGGCCCAGTGGACCTGGCTACGCAACCCCGGCCGTTCGGCAAACCCGGCCGCCAGCAGCATTTGCTCTTCGGAGGGGTGGGGGGTGGAAAGCAGGTTGCTCTGCTGCTCCAGCAGGGCCAGAATGATTTTGGGATTCAGACTGTACAGCGTGGTTTGCCCGATGAGCAATTCGGCAAACGAGTGTGAGCGATCGCCCACCAGAAAGCGCACATCTTGTAAGGACGAACCCCACCTTGCGAGCAGTTCTTGCAAATCCTGGGGGTGAAAGTCGGGCTCGTAGCTGAGCCGTTGGGGATCAAAAAACTGCGCTGAACGGGCCGGCTCCTCGCCCGTCACCGCGCCTGGGTCACCCATAGGGGGTGTTGCGGCGGTGGCCCCACCCCTGCTGCTTGTGGTAGCCAGAAAGAACGCCAGTACCAGCAGCACAGAGCCTACCAGCACAAACGGTTGTCGCTGTCGTCTCCTGCTTCTCACGCTACCCAGAACCAGTTATGCAACCGTGGTACTATCGGCCCGATTGCTTGGCCATTGGGCCCTCGCAGCCAGCGCAGGGGGACAATCGTAGCGCCCATCCCTGGTCAAATCGCCTCCCTGGGTTTTCACCGCCTCAATTGCGTCGTGTTCTATCTCAGACTCGTTGACCGCACTTTCCCAGGAAAAGGAACCATCACGCTCGGCAATGTGGCGCGATACAAACGCCCGTCCATGACGCACCGCAATAAACACATCTATGTGAGCCATCCTATGCGCTCCAAACTCTTGTTATCTGAAAACACGGTACCCGTACCAGGTACGTTACGCTCTATTATAGCAGAAGACCGACCGGGCGCTATACGGTTTCTGCTATCTGAAAATCACAAGAAAAGGTCGCCCCTTCGCCAAACGTACTCTTGAGCGACATCTTCCCGCCCATCAACTCAACCAGTCGGCGGGTGATGGCCAACCCAAGCCCCGTCCCATCAAAACGGGCCGATTGGGCATCTTTAATCTGGTGAAATTCGTCAAAAATGAGCGCCTGATTCTCCGGGGTTATCCCGATGCCCGTATCCTGGACACTGAGCAACACCCGATCGCCCTTGCGCTCGGCCCGTACCGTCACAGACCCCTTTTCCGTAAATTTGACTGCGTTTGACATAAGGTTGGTTAAGACTTGATCAAAGCGCTGCTGGTTTGCGACGATGGGCGGCAAGTCGGGATCGACCTCGATGTACGAATCCAGGCCCCGCTCCTCTATCTGTGGTTGGAGCATACCCGCGACATTGTGAATGATGGGCCGAATATCTACGGGCCCAAGCTCAATGCTAAAATGCCCGGCGTCAATCTTGGCATAGTCAAGCAAATCGTTCACCAGATTTTTCAACCGGATGCTACTGTGCAACACATAGGTGAGCGGTTCTTCGAGGTGGTCGGGGATAGCGCCAAACCGGAGCCTATCCATAGCTTCGACAAAACCAATAATGGACGTTGCGGGTGTCCGCAACTCGTGGGTGACACGGGCCAGAAAACTTGACTTCATGGTGTTGATCTGTTCGGTCTTTTGTTGGTAATAGATGCGCGTGAGAGCTTGCGAAACCAACTGGCCGACTTGCTGAAAGATGCCGGTTTCGTTGGGGGAAATGTCATAGGCGTTGGCACTGCCCACCAGCAACGCTCCGAGCGTGTGCTCCTCATTGCGTAACACGACGGCCAACACCGATTGAAACCCGGCCGCCCGCAGCGCTGCTACCGTTGAATCGGGCAACGCGGTTGACTCAACCAGTTGCAAGGTGCATACCTCTGGCCCCAGGGTAAGCACTTCGGAGATAAGCGCGAGATCATAGACATTGGCATACAGACCCTCTATTGGGGCATCTGGTTGGTGGGGCCGATTGGCAACGCTTATTTGCAGGGTACTGTCGAGCTCAAGCAAACCGATGACCACCCGATCCCAGATAGCGGTAGCGATAAGCGCGGACGATACGGTGTGGAGCAAATCATCTAAGTGAATGGCCGTGTTGGTAGCAATCGCAACCTGGTTGATAAACTTCAAATTGGCAATCTGCTGATCCAAATCGTCCTGGTCACATAATTGTTTCATAGCAAATCCCATGAGAACCTCGTTCAGTAGGCCGGAAACCACCTTGCAAGTCCCACTGGTACCCGGCATCTTAAAATACCCATTTTCTCGGTAGGGGGTTGCAACTGAACATTATATACAAAGTTGCGCTCAGGAGCAACGTCTTATGTTATTTTGCCGCAAACTCACCATGTTCTGCCCCTCTGTCTATGGTACCATAGTACTCCTGTCCTGGACGCCTCTCTATTAAGAAAACGTTTATTGGCCCATAATTCGGCATGCGGCTGTTGCACAGAGCTACACAACAGGCTATAATGTTCACCAGCACAAAGCCTTGCATCCTGGGCCGGGGCCCCGGCCCATCAGAAGCAAACTTTTCACAAAAAGTAATCTATGCATCAACCACTATCAGCACAACCGCCCGATATTGTCGAATCGTTGACGGAAACCTGGCCACGGGTTGTGGAACTCATTGCAGACATGGAAACTGACCAGGTGAGCGAGACTCGCCTGAGCCGGCTACGCCATATCGGGGCTATCTGGTATGCCCGTGGTGGCTCGGTCGAGATGTTGACGGAGCTTGGTCTGGCGCTCTCCGAACGCCTCAATATGCCCCGCGGTCTGGTGGTAAGCGAGCTGCTTCTGGCGTATGGTGCGACGCAAGAGGAGCAGCGTACCCGCGAATGGGAAACCCATTTGCTCAACCGCGTGGCTGAACTGGATGGCCTGCACCGCATCATTTCGGCTGCTAATTCTACTCTGGATCTTGATTCGTCCCTTCAGACGGTTGTGGAAACGGTGGCCCAGGTGGTGGGGGTCGAAGTGTGCTCTATCTACCTCTACGAAAAGCACCGCGATGAATTGGTCTTGCGGGCCACCCGTGGCCTCGATCAAGGCGCGGTGGGCCAGGTGGTCATGCATCTGGGGGATGGTGTGACCGGCTGGTCGGCGCGTATCGGTAGCCCGGTCGCCGTCTTTGATGTGTGGGCCAACCCGGATGATACCCGCTTTACGGTTGAGCCCCAACTGGGCGACGAGCCCTTTCACTCCATGCTGGCTGTGCCGATTGTACTCTTTAGCGCCGAGCGCTTTCAATTTAGCGCCGATAAATTGCAAGGCGTTATTAACATTCAGACCAGGGGCCCGCGCGACTTTACCCAGGAGGAAATTAACTTTGTCGAAGTGGCCGCGGGCGAACTGGCGTTTTTTATTGCCAATGCGCAATTGTACCAGCAGACCGATGAGCGGCTCCAGATAAAGGTACACGAACTGACCACCCTTCAGCAGGTGTCCAAGCATATTGCCGAAAAGTTGGGCCTGCATGAAGTGCTCAACCTTATCGCTGAAAAGGCCGTCGAACTGGCCAAGGCAGACCGCGCCGACATCTTCCAACTGGTTGAGGGCAACAAGTCGCAGCTTGTCACAAGCTATGGCGGCAGCGGCAACAACGATAGCGATGGGGTACGCCGCTTCATTGCCCAGATTGCGGCCGGCGACCGCCCGCTGGCTATCCTCAACGCCTACCAGGATTCGCGCTTTCCAGAACTGGCGCAGCTTGCGGCCCGCGAGCATTTTCATTCCCTCTTCTGCATGCCGTTGCGGGCCCGCGAGCGGATGATAGGTAGCATTTGCCTGTATACCCGCGAACCGCACCATTTCGACTACGAGGAGGCCCGCTTGCTCAGCACCTTTGCCGACGAAGCGGCCATCGCTATTGAAAATGCCCGCCTGTATGAGGAGAGCCAGCGGGCCCTGGCCGTCAAGTCGGCGATGCTCCAGGAGATGCACCACCGCGTCCGCAACAATCTGCAAACGATTTCCGCCTTGTTGGCCATGCAACTGCGCCGTATGGACCCCGACGAGCGCGGCTCCCGCTCTATGCGCGAAAGTGTGGCGCGTATTCAATCTATAGCCGCGGTGCATAACCTGCTCTGCCGCGAGGACGTGGGCATGACGACGGTGGAGGCGGTGGCCCGCCAGGTGGTCGAAAGCAGTAGCGCAGCGCTGATGAACGTGGAAAAGCCGGTCAACTTTGCGATTATGGGCGATATGGTACAGGTTGGCTCGCGCGAGGCTACCGTGCTGGCGCTGCTGATCAACGAATTGATTAGCAACGCCATCTCGCATGGCCTCTCGAACGAGGGCGGGCGTATTGAAATTGAATCCACCATCCACAGCGATATGGTTGTGCTAGAAGTGCGCGACGATGGCCCCTTGCACCCGAAAACTACGACCAGCAGTGGCAGCGGCAGTGGTCTGGGGCTCCAGATTATCCAGACCCTCGTGAGTGATGATCTCGGCGGCTCGTTTGAATTGCTCAACCAGCCGGGCGATGAATGGACCCGAGCGCGGCTTATCTTTCCACAGCACGCGCTTTCTGTCCCCAATAATGCATAGTATAGCAATCCTGATTGTGTTGTAAACCCTGGGAGCGCGTGCGTCTCGCACGCTTGCGGGCCAGAGGCCCGCGTTCCCAGATAGCTAGTTTCCGAGCCACGGAAAATTGCGCTATCATTCTGCGCTATTCGTACTAAACGATGGATAGGACTGGAGTACTTATTTTTCGTACTAAACGATGGATAGGACTATAGTCCTAAAACGGTAAATATCTACAGATACTATAGATTTGAAGCGACTGTGCCGGTTAATCTTGCCCGTTTTGTGCCTGATTATTGAATCAGAGCATGCTATACTACCCATGTAGTTGTTGGTATTGGTGTGCTTGAAAGGAGTCGTGGCATGCGTCGCGGGATACAATTGGTTGCTGGTCTGGTTTTTGCTCTAGTTTTTGTTTTTGGTTCGGTTTCGTGGGTGGCCGCGCAGGATGGCAATGGCACGATGGAAACGCTGTTTTTGCCGGTTGTGATGCAAGAGGAAGGGGCGAATGGCGGTACCGATACCCCCGATACCCCCGATAAACCCGACATGCCCGATACGTCAGAGTACGACCAGTCCCGCCTGGACGTGGTGGCACTGGTGAACGCTGAGCGCGAGACGTTGGGGTGTCCCCTGCTGGTTATCGAAGATCCCTTGATGGACGCTTCCCAGGGGTGGAGCGAATATATGGCCGAACATTCCCATTTTGAACATTCCGAACAGGCGTGGTACGAGAAGTATGGGACGTGGCGTTCGTATGAAAATATTTTGTGGGGGTGCGATAACGCGCAGTGTGCTTTCGATACCTGGATGGCTTCAGACCAGGGACACCGCGAGGCGATGCTGGTGTGTGAAGAACAGTACACCGGCTATTTCATTGGGGTTGGTCGTGAGGGGACGTGGTGGACGCTGGCTATTCGCGTAGAACGGTAACGACGCTTGCCGGTGGGGTGGGGCCGGGTGTAAACCGGACCCGCCGCTGGCGTCCAGGCACACTTTGTCAAGATCAGGCCGCCAGGACGGTGGCTTCTGGTTCTGCCCCCCGCACTTCCTGAACGGTGCGCTTTTTTTGCTGGTTATGACCGCCGCCACCGTAGGTACCACGCTAACGCCAATCGCCTGATGGGGTTGGCGCAAGGCGTAGGAGAAACCAACGTGGCGCGGGTGCTCCCAAACTTGACGTAAGACCTTGCAATCGCTCGACACCCCCTCCCCTATTTGCTTGAAAATACCCCTGCCCGTTGCTATACTGCATGGTACAGAACAACTAGGTTCTGTACCATGTGAGGATCGTATACGATGATGGAGCGATGGAAACTGCGTTCTGCGCTCGTCTTCTTCTGTATAACCTTCGGGATCATCTTGTCCATACTTGCTGTCCCCTCCCTGCCGACCCACGCTCAGAAACCAGACAACCGTATCCCAGTAGAGCCCATCCGCGTGCCGCTTGAAGCGCGGACATCTGTCATTGAGCGTCTGGCCCTTGACGATAGTATGGCGCCCCATCACATTCGAGCTATTACCCAGGATCACGATGGCTTTATCTGGTTTGGTACGCGGGGCAATGGACTCTATCGTTACGATGGCTACACCTTCCAGAACTTTACCCACAACCCCACAGAGCCAGGCTCCTTTTGTGGGCCGGTGGTTGAAGATATTGTAGTAGCCCGTGATGGTTCGCTCTGGATAGCCGCCAGCGAGGCCGGCCTGGCCCATATGAACCCCGCTACCCAGATGTTCGATTGCTACCACTATGCCCCCGAAACCCCCGGCGCGCTCAGCGACCAGGTTGTTATGTCCGTGTTCGAAGGTAGCCAGGGACAGATATGGGCCGGCACACTGCACGGGCATCTTAATCGTTACGATCCGGTGACAGACACCTTTCACACCATAGTGTTACCCTCGAACCAATCTGACAAGATGGTGCATAACCCTGTCCACGCCTTTGTAGAAGATAGGACCGGCCATATCTGGGTAAATGCGGGGGGAACGATTGCCCGCTACGACTCGGAACAGGATACCTTTACCATAGTCTTTGAAGATCTAGGAGCCATACGGACATTCGCGGCTGATCCGCAGGGCGGCCTGTGGGCCGGTGGCAAAATGGGGCTGTACCATCTTGACCCGCCCAGTGGCAACGTGTCCATCACGCACACTCGCCAACAATTCCATGTACAATCCCTGCTGGTTGCCAGAGATGGTACCCTCTGGATAGGGACACCAAACCAGGGGCTCTTCTCCTACGACCCCCAACGCGATAGGATACGCCGCCACTACCAGCACCAGCAGAGCGACATGCACAGCCTGAGCAATAATAACATCACGGGGCTTTACCAGGATGCCGAAGGGATCATCTGGATCGGGTTGTTAGATCAGGGGCTCAACCTGCTCGATCAGCGGCGCCAACAATTTATCACCTACCCCCCCGCTCCCCCGGTACCCCTTCCCACGCCACAGAGCGACGGGGGAATCGAAGACACGTACCCGTGGGCATCTGTGGTAGCAGCAATCCAGGCGATCCGCTCTGGATTATTTCAGGCAACACGCTCCAGAAATTTGACATAAAAATCAGCACATTGACTCCTATCCTATTGAAATGGTCGAAGGGGGGCGTCCCACGCTCACAAACCGGGTCATCCAGTGCGATACGTTGGGTACCGTCTGGATAGGCCAGCGACGAACCCTTACCCGTTTCGATGCCCACCAGCAAACCTTCCAGCACTACCCGCTCCCCCGTATCGAAGGCCAAAACCCGATCGTTGGCGATATGGCCATAGATAGCGATGGGAACGTCTGGTTGTCGGTTGAGCGGGGCGGAGTCTACCGCTTCGACCCGCAAAGCGAAACCTTCTCGCCCTACCCCCCCCACACCGACAATCCCGAAACCCTATCGGCCAATGCAGCCAGCGATACCTGGTCACTCCTGTTCGACCAGAGCGGTTATCTCTGGGTGGGTACTGGCATTGGCGTACTGTGGCGCTATGACCCGGCCAGCGGTGCGATAACCACCTACCACCACAAACCCGATGACCCCACAACGATCTCAGCCGGACGTATGCACCATCTCTTTGAAGACCAGCAGGGCTACCTCTGGGTTTCCTCATCCGATGCCGTCAACCGCCTGAACCCGGACACCGGCACCGTGAGGCGCTACACCTCTGGTAACGATCTGCCCGGCGGTATTGTCGCCGCAGCTATCCAGGATGACCAGGGCTACCTCTGGATCAGTACCTCCAACGGCCTGGCCCGGCTCAACCCGTCGGATGGGGACATCCAGACCTACGACCCCTACGATGGGTTACCGAGTGGCTTTTTTGACCGCGGCGCAGTCTGGAAGGCCCCCGATGGCCGCCTCTTCTTTGGCAATACCGGCGGCCTGGTTGCAGTTGACCCCGCCGACATCACCCGCAACCCCTATCACCCCCCCGTCCTGCTCACCCATATGCGCATGGATAACCAGTCGGTGCAGATTGGCGGCGACTCCCTCTTGCAACGCCCCCTCTGGGAAACCGACCACATCACCCTCCCCCCCGATCAGAGCATCGTCTCCTTTGAATTTGTCGCCCTCTCCTTTGCCGCCGTACAAAAAAAACGCTATCGCTATCAGCTTGAAGGGCTTGAAGACGGCTGGAATGAAGTCGGACGCAACCAGCACTTTGCGACCTATACCCACCTGCCGCCCGGTACCTATCGCCTGCGTGTGCAAGCCACCAATAGCGATGGGATATGGAGCGACCACGAAGCAACCCTGCATCTCACCATATTGCCCCACTGGTGGGAAACGTGGTGGTTTCGCAGTGTGCTGGCCCTGCTCGTTGTCGCGGTACTGGTGGGGGGCTATCGCTGGCGTGTCTACACCATCGAACAACACAACCGCCAGTTAGCACACCAGGTTGCCACGCAAACCAGCGAACTGCGCCAGGCCCTTGGCAACGAAAAACAGGCCCACGCCTTTCTCAATACCGTCATCGAATCGCTCACCTACCCATTCTACGTCATCAACGTGGACACCTACGAGGTTGAAATAGCGAACGCCGCGGCCCGGGCTCTCAACCCAACCGGGGGCACCTGCTACGCTATGATCTATCAGCGCAGTGAACCCTGTACCGGCGAATACTACCCCTGCCCATTGCAGCGCGTCCGCGACACGGGCCAGCCGGCCCTGGTGCAGCATACCCACTATGACCAGAACAATGATAAGACTATCTACGACATCTATAGCTACCCCATCTTCAACGAGCAGGGCCAACTCGTGCGAGTCATTGAACACATGATTGATGTGACGCCGCGCCACCGCGTTGAAGAGCAACTCCGCGAAAGCGAAGAAAAATACCGCCTGCTCTTTGCAGAAGAGCGTGACGCCATCTCGCTGGTGGAAGCAGCAAGCGGCCAGATATTCGATGTCAAACCGGCCTGGGAAACGCTGTATGGCTACCAACGCGACGAGGCCCTGACCATGCTGACCACCGACATCAACGCCGAACCGCACCAGGACGACGACGCCACCTTCCTGGGCAACAACCAGACGGCCTTTATCCCGCTCTGTTGGCATCGGGACAAGGCCGGGCGCGTCTTTCCCGTGGAAATGTCGGTGAGTAGCTTTCGCTGGAAGGGCCGCCAGGTCTATTGCATCATCAGTAAGGATATTACCGAACGCCACATCTACGAAGAAGAGCTAGAAGAGAGCCGGCGCCGCCTTTCTGAAACCCAACGCATTGCCCAACTGGGCAGTTGGGAATATGATATTGATGCCCAGGAGATTACCTGGTCTGACGAAACCTTCCGCATTGCGGCCTGGAAGTACGCGATACCGCCCCCGATTTTGAGGAGTACCTCTCGACCATTCACCCCGACGACCGCGCACGCTTTGAGGCAACCTTGCAAGAGGCTCTCACGCGCCAGGTACCCTATGAGATTGAGCTGCGCCACCAGCGCCCCGATGGCGATTATAACCACACTCTCACCCGCGGCAAACCCATCTTTCACCAGGGCCGCCTGGTAAAATTTGTTGGCTCGGTACTTGACATTACCAAAGCCAAACGCGCCGAGCAAGAGCTACAACGCGCCAAAGAAGCCGCCGAAGTGGCCTCACGCGCAAAGAGCGAATTTCTGGCCAATATGAGCCACGAACTGCGTACCCCGCTCAACGGTATTCTGGGCTATGCGCAAATCCTCCAACGCGATATGCACTTGAACCCCACACAGCGCAACGGTATTGACATTATCCATCAGAGCGGCCAACACCTGCTCACGCTTATTAACGATGTGCTCGACCTGGCCAAAATCGAAGCCCGCCGCCTCACCCTCCACCCCTCCAGCGTCGCCCTCAAGCCCCTCGTGCAAGGCATTGTCGGGATTATGCAAACCGGCGCCCATCAAAAAGGGTTGTCCTTTTTTCATCACACTGCTGGCAACCTGCCCACCGCCGTTATGCTCGATGAAAAGCGCCTGCGGCAAGTGCTCCTCAACCTGCTTGGCAACGCGGTGAAGTTTACCGAGCAAGGCTATGTGTGCTTGCGGATAGCGGCCAACTTCGACCCGACCGATACCCCTGCTCCCCCCCTTGCCCCCTCCGAGGAACCACCCTCCCCTCCCTGTACGTTGCTCTTTGAGATAGAAGATAGTGGCCCCGGCATCGCCCCGGAAGACCAGGAGAAAATCTTTCTCCCCTTCGAACAAGTTGGCGACCCGGGCCAGCAAATGAGCGGGACGGGATTGGGCCTGGCCATCAGCCAGCAATTTGTCACCCTGATGGGCGGCACCATCCAGGTACGCAGTACCCCCGGCCAGGGGGCAACCTTCTGGTTCCAGATACCCGTACCGATTTCTGAAGAGGAGCATGCCGCAGATACCAGTGCCAAAGACCTGATCTGTGGCTATGAGGGGAATCCGCGTACCTTGCTGATAGTAGATGACAAAGCCGAAAATCGCCAGGTTCTCACCAGCATACTGAGCCCGCTCGGCTTTAATATTGTGATAGCGAGAAATGGCCAGGCCGCGCTCGACCAGGCCCGTATCTACCACCCCGACCTGGTGTTGATGGATCTGGTGATGCCCGTGATGAGTGGCTACGACGCGGTACGCGCAATGCGCGAGGATAGCGAACTCCAGCAGACGCCCATTATTGCCATATCGGCCAGCGCTTTTGAAGCCGACCACGACCAGAGTATGATGATGGGCTGCGACGCCTTTGTACCCCGCCCGGTTGACGCCGACCAGCTCTTCGAGGTGCTTGCCCGCCTGCTAAACCTGATCTGGGTCTATGAAACAATGCCAGACCAGGCCGCCGATGACTATGCCGCCGCGCTTCCATCCCCCCCTGCCCGCGCTCGAAAGCCTGGTTGTGCCGCCCCAGAACGAGCTTCAGACGCTCTATGATTTAACCATGTTTGGCAATAAGGAGCGGGTGCTAGAATATCTCGACTACCTGGAAACGCTCGATGAACGCTACCAACCGCTGCTCCAAAATATCCGCGTCCATGTGCGCAACTATGACGATGAGCCCATCCTTGAGTTACTTGAGCAACTAGTGCCCGCACTCGCAGAAGACCAGACAAACCATGATACGGCGTCTGGCTAAATAATGCACGCCCCCGCCGCTCAACATGTCCAGGGATTTAACCCATAGGCAAACCAATAGAACGCGGTTTTACCCAATTCGCTCAACACGCGCTCTTGCCCATAGCGGCTCCGCCACCAGTTGTCTGGCCTGGCTATATAGGGCGGCGGCGCAGCAAAAGAAACCGCAACCCCGCTACCACGCAAATGATGATAGTCATTGCACAACGCCCGGCGACTGTGCCACCAACTGGTGACCACCAGCAAATGGGTCTTCTTGCGTTCTCTGGCTAACCCCGCAATCTCGCGTCCATCCTCCCAGGTACTGGTTGCCGCCAGCAAATAAATCGAGTCCGGCGGGATACCAGAGGCAATCGCCATATCGCGTGCGGCCCGTACCGTGTCTGTGTATGCATCAGTCTGAAGACCGGCTATCCAGAGCTCCGAGCCCAACCCCTGGTGATACAGTTCTATCCCATAGGGAAACCGTTCTTGACTGCCGCCATGCACGACAATAACGTCGGCCGGGCGAATATGGGTTGGCGTATGAAGCCAGTATCCAACTGATGACAACCACCATGACGTAGTGACGAGGGCCAGAAAGACCAGAATTTCTACCACCAGCAAGAGGATTTTGAATAGAAACCAGATGGTATGAAGAGAGCCGCTATTGCGTTGATACCCCTGGCCGCGGGCCTGATTGAACCGGTCGGTACCACTGCCATTGCGAATACGAAGAGAAGCCATATCTACGCTCGTATGTGTTCAAGAATATTCAACGTTCCATTGGGCAAAGCCTTCTCGCAGGCATAATCATTCCAGATCAATCATACCAGATTCGGGGTACGATTGTAACCACAGATGCACACCGAGCGTGCCACCCTATCGGGGGGGGGGCACGCTCTGGGGGCTTGCGCCAGGGTATCGGCGCTGGTTAGCTGCTGTCGGACTGCTTGACTGTGGGCTTGATGTTCTGGCGGGCCGCGTACCTGCGATTGCAGGATTTGTATGGCTGTGTCTTGCAGTATGGATTCTCTAGAGGAGCGTGATGGCGGGCTATGGTTGGGGTGCGTATAAATTGACATAACACTTCAGGCGGGAGGGTTTCTGGGGGAGCCGCGTAGCTTGCGGGCCAGGGCGTCTATGAAGAACCCCAGAGCCTCTACGCGCAGGGCCACACTGAGCCCCAGGTAGAGCGCCGCCCCCACGCCGCCAGCGCCGGCTATTTGCAGCAGCGTACCGGCGGCCATCCCCGCCGTGGCCTGGGCAATCAATTGCGAGAGCCACAGCACCGCCAATCCCATCAGCACACTGGCCAGCAGCGCCTTGCCAAAGGCCTCGCCCAGGCGCAAGCCCTGGAGCGACACCGTGCGCCGCAGCAATAGCAGCATCACCAGCATATGCCCAATCCACTGTACCGAATTGCCCACCACCAGCGCGAGAAAGCCAAGCTCTGTCAGGGAGAGCAGCAGCGTAGCAGTGGCCAGGTAGAAGAGAATGGCTACCCCCTGTACCAGGTTGGGCGTGAGCGTGTTTTTGCGTGCATAAAAGGCAAAAATCAAAAGTTGGTCTATGGCGGCGGCCGGCAGGCTTGGCAGGTAGAAGAAGAGCGCCGTAGAGGTGGCGGCCGTGTCGCGCGCGTCGAAGGCTCCGCGTTCGAGCAGCAGCGTGGTGATGGGTTGGTTGAGCGCGGCCAACCCGGCCGTGGCGGGCAACACCAGCAACAGTACGACTTTTAGCCCCATACCAAGCGTGCGGCGAAAGGATTCTTCCTCCGCGGCGGCGTCCATGCGCGAGAGGGTGGGCAGCACGGCCATAGAAATAGCCGCGGCGACAAGCCCAAGCGGAAATTGTATCAGCGTGGTGGCGTACATCATTGTCGTGAGGGCTTGCTCAAAGCCGGAGGCCAACCAGCGGTCTATCAGCGTGCCGACAATAGAAAAGCTAATACCCATAGCGACCGGGGCATACAGCTTGAGAATGCGCCGTACCGCTGGATGGTGCAGGTTCAGGTGGGGGCGATAGTGCAGGTCGCGCATGCCCGGCAGTTGGAGCAATACCTGCCCCAACGCGCCTATGAGCATCCCAATGGCCAGACTGGCCAGGTAGAGCTGGTTGTGAAAGAAGATGGCTCCCAGGATAATGCCGGCGTTGAAGGTTGCCACGGCAAAGGCCGGCAGCAGGAAGGTGCGCCGCGCATAGAGCACGGCCGTCATCAGACCAGAAAGCCCCATGAACAGGACGGCTGGTAACATCATCCGCACCAGCAGGACGGTCTGGGGGTGCAATTCGGGGCGCGTTTGTTGTACCAGCAGGCGCACCACCAGCGGGGCCTGCCATATCATCACGCCAATGATAAGGGCCAGCGCCAGCAACGCAATATTGACCACGGAGGAGACGATGCGCCAGAACTCGCGCTCGTCGCCTTCGGCATATTCGCTAAAGATGGGCACCAGCGCCGCGCTAATCGCGCCGTTAATCAGCAAATCGTATATGGTAATGGGAATAGTCAGCGCGGCGGTGTAGGCGTCTACGTCCGGGCTGCGTCCGAAGAAGTAGGCAATCACCGACATGCGCCCCAGGCCAAGCACGCGACTGGCGATATTGCCAACCGCGATAAAGAGCGCGGCAATGGCAATGCTGCGGGCGGTGGTATGGGGGGCCGGGGTTGGCGTCGGGGTCACTGGTGCGGGCCTACATCGCCGCTGGTGATACTGTGCAGGGTTCCCTCCTGGTCACGCAGGCGAAGTGCGCCATTTGGTTCGACCTCCTCCACATAGCCGGTCAGGGGGCCGCTGTCGGTGTGGATGGTAATTTCCTGCCCAATGGTGTGCAGGAGCGACCGCCATGCGGTAAAGAGTTGCTGGCGTTGGCCGCGACGCAGGCGTGAGTACCAGTAGTCCAGGCGGGTGATGATAGCGCAGATAAGCGGCAGACGGGGCACCGGTTGCCCCAACGCCTCGGATAGACTGCTGGTGGGGTAGCGCAGGTTGGTATCGGCGGGGGGGGCGGCGTTGACGTTGAGGCCACAGCCAAGCACGGCCCATTCGATCTTGTTGCCCAGACTGCCCGACTCAAGCAGGATACCGGCAATTTTGGCGGGGGGGGTGCTACTGGTGAGTATCACATCGTTGGGCCACTTCAGGCGTGGCGCCAGGCCGGTTACCTCGGTAATACCTTCGCAGAGGGCGACCCCGGCCATCCAGACCTGCGTGGGGGCCTCGGCGGGGGTAAGACAGCCGGGGCGTATGGCCAGCGAGAAGAGCAACGCACTACCGGCGGGGGCCACCCACTGGCGCTTGAGCCGCCCGCGGCCGCTGGTTTGCTCTTCGGCTAGAATAAGGGCCGGTACGTCTACCTCCGGGTCGGGGATGTGTTGCAACCATTCGCGGGCTACGTCCATCGTCGAGCCAATGCTTTTATAGCACAGCACCATGCCCGGCAGTTTGTTAGTATCCAGGCGCTCTAGAATAGCGTTTGGCGTCAGGGTATCATCGTTCATAGGTCAGGGTACCTGTGCCACATTTGCCAGATTCCATTTTTCGATAAGCGCCTGAAGCGTACCACTGGCTTTCATCTCTGCAATGGCCGCGTTGACGGCGCTGGTCAATTCCGTATCGCCCGGCGGGAGCGCCAGCGCGAAATACTCTTTGTTGAAGGGTTGCCCGGCGACCTGGAATTGCTGGTCGAAGTGGGAAGTATAGCGGGCAGTGGGGATGCCATCGGCTACCACGGCGTCTACCTGGTCAACGGCCAGGCCGTCGAAAGCATTGTCCAGCACCTGGTAGCGCATGATTTGCGTTTCGGGAAAGCCTAACTGGCTGATAAAGATGTCGCCGGCCGTGTCCTGTTCCACGCCAATAATCTGGGCCGGGTTGAGATCTTGCACACTGGTGATGGTCGTATTGCCCTGGCGCACGGCGACCACTTGCCCGCTTACCAGGTAGGGGTCGGAGAAGGTGACCATACGGGCGCGTTCGTCGGTAATGGCCAGTGTGGAGGCGGCCATGTCCAGCTCTTGCGCAACCAGTGCATCAATCAGCATATCGTAGCTGCGGGTGGTGTCAAACTGGATGCTGGCGTTGGTCAGGGCCGCTATCTCGTTGAGCATATCAATGGTAAATCCGTTCAGGGTGGCCGTTTCCGGATCGAGGTATTCCATAGGGGGGTAGGAGGGGTCGCTGCCCACGGTGATGGTGCGTCCGCCCATGTCGGCTACCCGCGCTCTGGTGGTGGGGGTTGGCGTCGGGTTGGGGGTGTCGGTTGTTTCTTCCCTGGTTGGTGCTGGCTCTGTTGCTGCTTCCTCGGTAGCTGGTGTCGGGGTGGGGGTAGATTCGCTCCCTTCCGCGTTGCCCTCGCCCTCGCCCTCGCCCTCGCTCTCGCCCTCGCCCTCGCCTTCGGCCGGTTGTTCGGCCGCGGGTTGGGCCTGGTTGTCGCCAGATTTGCCAAACCCTGGAATGCCGACATCGCACGCGCTCAGCATGCCGGCCAGTAGTAGCGCCAGCATGACCACAGCAAGACGTTGCCCCATAATCATATCCCCTTCTCTTGTTTCAAATCCTGCACCGGCGGTGGTCTGTGTTGTCTATTGTAGCACAGGTTCAATAGGCATTTTCCTGGGTACCGGTAAAAAAATCCACCGCTGTGCGCAGAATAATCTTGATATCGAACAGGAGTGACCAGTTTTCAATGTAGTAGAGGTCGTAGCGGGTGCGTTCTTCGACGCTCGTATCGCCGCGCAGCCCATTGACCTGGGACCAGCCGGTGATGCCGGCTTTCTCCTTGTGGCGGCGGCCATAGCGGGGTATTTCCTGGCTAAAGCGTTCGACCCATTTGGGTTGCTCCGGGCGGGGGCCCACCACGCTCATTTCGCCTATTAGCACGTTGATAAATTGGGGCAGTTCATCGAGCGAGTAGCGCCGCAAATAGCGGCCCAGGCGCGTGACGCGCGGGTCATTGGAGGTTGTCCAGCCGGCCCCCTTTGCTTCGGCGTCGGTGCGCATCGTACGATATTTGATCATCAAGAACGGTTTGCTGTCCAACCCGACGCGCTTTTGCAGAAAGAAGACCGGCCCCGGCGAGTCGAGCTTGATGAGCAGCGCTATCAGCATCATCACTGGCGCGGCCAGTACGAGCAGGACGCTAGAGAACACAATGTCAAGCCCGCGTTTGAGCGAGCGGTTTAAG
>DAOTUK010000083.1:0-41866 GCA_034437375.1 Chloroflexaceae bacterium
TCCCGCCTCTCGCCTCCCGCCTCTCGCCTCCCGCCTCCCGCCTCTCGCCTCCCGCCTCCCGCCTCCCATCTCCACCGTTTCTCCACTGTTTCTTTACTGTTTCTCCACCGACAAACACGTAGGAAATAAGGTATGATGTGGTTGCCCGATAACGGGAGTTACAATGGAGTTACAACCGGAGGTGACGGCCGGTGGTGGTCGTTGGGGGCAAAGGGGAAACAGCATTTGGTTGAAAGTGAAGGAGTAGTCGTATGTCTACCTATCATGTAACGCATGATCCGCATTGGGAAGTAACAGAGCAGGGGTGGCGGGCCGTGGCAACCCCGGGCAAGAATGGGTTTCAGGCATATATTGAGCCCGCCGATTCTCCCTCCTGGCGCATCTGGGCGGGGTATTTGTTTAAAACCGTGGAAGATGCCCAGGTATGGTGCCGGTCGGAGATAGAGCATCAGTCGAGCGTCAATCATAATGGGACTTCATCCGCTGAAGCGCATTGGGTGGTTGGTAACATCGAGTCTATGCATAATAATGAGTTTATGTCCTGGTAATAGCTCTCTGTGATATATAGTTCGCTGCTGCGATGATGCAGTAGCGAAGAAGGGAAAGCTGACATAGGTTGGCTTTCCCCTTTTTTTTAGATTATCTTGCGGAGCAGGCGCAGCGTTCGCCGGGCGACGAGAAGCAGTACGATCCCCCCGACCACCCAGACCAGCGCGGTCAGCGTGAAGATTGGCCGGTGCATACCGATGCAGCGTTGTTCTGGTTGGAAGTAGGTCTGGGCAACGCGGGCCAGGTCGTCGGCGGTAACAGCGTGTATGCGGGTGGGGTAGTCGCGCCAGGGTTCATCGTCATCGAGGATCAGGGCCCATTCCGCCAATTGTTCGGCTAATCTGCGGTTATCTTCGGTGGCGATTGACCAGCGTCCGACCAGGGCCGTCCGGGCTTGTTGCAAGCTATCGGGGGCCAGGTCGCCGCTGGCGATGCGTTGCAGATGGTGTTCAATGGTGCGGACAATCGTTTGATGGTCGCTGTGGTCTGCGTAGGTATCTATACTGAAATAGCCGCTGTCGCTGTAGGTGATGTTTTTGGCATCAATACTGTAAACCATGCCCTGGCGGTAGCGGATTTCCTCCATCAAGTCCTTGCGCACCATGTAGGCCAGCAGGTCAAGGGCGGGGGCGTCGGGGTGGGCGTGCCCAACCGTTCGTGCGGCCATACTGACTCTGGCGCGGTTGGTTGCTGTGGGGAAGCGCAGGGTAATCTGGTGGGGCCCGTCGGGCATGGGCGGGGGCGGCGCTGGTGGGGGCGGCAGGGTGGCCGCTTCCAGTGCGCCAAAGTGGTAGCGGGCCTGCGCGACAATATCATCAGGGTTGATATTGCCCACCACGATAAGGGCCGCGTTGTTGGGGTGGTAGTACGTCTGGTAATGGTGCAGCAGGTTGGGGCGGTTGATGTCCTTGATGGACTGGTCGGTGCCGATGGGTACAAACCGCAGCGAGGATTGGGGGAAGAGTTGTTCGCGTAGCGATTCGGTCATACGGTAGCGAATGTCCAGGCGTTCCAGGGTGCTGAGCAGCACATCGTAGCTCCCGCCCTTTTCTTGCAGAATGACGCGGCGTTCGTTGTCCACCTTGTCGGCGGGTATGGTGGCATGAAAGACGATTTCGGCTAACCATTCAAGGGCGATGTCGGTATCGTGGGCGGCTATCTGGGCATAGAAGCCTGTGTATTCGGTGGTTGTCCACCCATTCCAATAGCCGCCGCGCTGGTTGATGATCTGTTTGATCTCTGTTTCGTTCCAACGTTGCGAGCCGGTGAATAGCATATGTTCGACAAAGTGGGCGATACCATTGGTATCGGTTGTTTCATTGCGCGAGCCGCTGCGCACAACGAGCAGCGCGGTTGCTGAGTTTGTACCGGGGCGCGGGTAGCACCAGACGCGCAGGCCGTTGGGCAGGGTGTGGCGTTGCCGGGGGGCGGGTTGTCTGGTGGGTGTTGCTGCTGGTGGCGGGGGCGCGGGGGGCGGGGTTTGCGCGGTGGTGGCGGCGGGAAGTAGCACGAGCAGTACGAGGAACGCAAGCAGCACAGCGCGGGTACTGATGTGCTTTGTGGTTGCAGTCGCGGCTTTCATCGTGGTTTCTCCGGGCGATAGGGTGATAGTATGCGTTTCTCTCCTTATTATATATTATACTACGTTTACGGGGAGCCGGTAACCCCCCCGCCAGGTATCAGGGCGATTGCAACGTCGCCGTGCCGCCGACAGAATCAGGCTTTTTTGCATTCGCAGACATTGATGTGCGCCTTCAGCGCGAGATATGGGAGGTGGTTTTGCGGGGCCCGGCCCCGCAAGCTCCCCAGGGGCCCTGGTTGACGTACGACGTTGCAATCGTCCCCCGCCAGGTCTCCGGGCAAAAACCAGGATTCAGCCGAATTTGGTATAATGCAAGGGTCATAAAGCATATTGGAATGATGAGGAGCGTTACCGATGATGTTCCAGGTTGTTGATACCAATATTTCGTTTCCCCAATTGGAGGAGGAAATCCTCAACTGGTGGGACGCAAACCAGATTATTGAGCAGTCGTTGCAGTCGGGCGACCCCGACCGCCCGTTTGTCTTTTTTGAAGGCCCGCCGACGGCGAATGGCCGCCCCGGCTTTCACCACATCATTAGCCGCATTTTCAAGGATACCATTTTGCGCTACCGTGCCATGCAGGGCTACCGCATTATCGGGCGGCGCGAGGGGTGGGACACCCACGGCCTGCCCGTGGAAATAGAGGTGGAGAAAGAACTGGGCTTTCATGGCAAGCCGGATATTGAAAACTTCGGTATTGCCGCATTTAACGCCCGCTGCCGCGAAAGTGTGTGGCGCTATATTCAGGATTGGAAGCAATTTACCCACCGTATCGCCTACTGGGTAAGCGAAGACGCCTACGTCACCTATGAAAACGACTACATCGAGTCGCTGTGGTGGGTGTTCCGCCAACTGTGGGATCAAGGCTTGCTCTTCCGTGATTATAAGGTCACGATGCATTGCCCCCGTTGCGATACGAGCTTGAGCGACCACGAGGTCAACCTGGGCTTTCAAGATAATGTGGATGACCCCAGTGTGTGGGCGCGCTTCCGCATCCACAAAGGGGCCCACCCTCTGGCCGCCGACCTGGCCGGTAGTAGCTTTGTGGCCTGGACAACCACCCCCTGGACGTTGCCGGCCAACGTGGCGCTGTGTGTCAAACCCGACGCCGACTATGCGCTGGTGCAAGCGGGCGACGAGCGCCTGGTATTGGCCGCCGCGCTGGTGTCGCCCGTCCTGGGCGAGGATGTCGCGGTAGTACGGACAGTCCAGGGCAGCGAGCTTGTGGGGATGCGCTACGAAGCGCTGTTCCAGGGTGTGCCGTCGCCCGACGATAGGGTAGATTGGGAGCAAGCCTACCGCGTGATAGCGGACGACTTTGTGAGCCTGGAAGATGGCACCGGCATTGTCCACATTGCCCCGGCCTATGGTGACCTGGAAATTGGCAAGCGCTACGACCTGCCCACGCTCTTTTCGGTGGCGCTCAATGGCCAGGTGTTGCCCGACTTTAACGACCTGGGCTTTGGCGAACGCTTCTTCAAAGAGGCCGACCCGATTATTACCCGCAATCTGAAGGAGCGCGGCTTGTTGCTGAAGCAGGCCCGCGTCCACCACAGCTACCCCTTCTGCTGGCGCTGCAATACGCCGCTGCTCTACTACGCCAAACGTTCCTGGTATATCCGCACCACGGCCCGCAAAGAAGCGCTGATCGAGAACAACCGGCAAGTGTACTGGGTGCCAGAGCATATCCGCGACGGACGCTTTGGCAACTGGCTCGAAAATAACATTGACTGGGCCGTGAGCCGCGAGCGCTACTGGGGTACCCCCTTGCCCATCTGGGTGAGCGACGATGGCAAGCATATGGAGTGCATCGGCAGTCTGGCTGAACTGGAAGCGAAAACCGGGCGCTCGCTGCGCGACCTCGACCTGCACCGCCCCTACGTTGACGAATTGACCTGGGAAGCGCCCGACGGCCACGGTACGATGCGCCGTATCCCCGATGTCGCCGATTGCTGGTTTGATAGCGGCGCTATGCAGGTGGCGCAGTGGCACTATCCCTTTGAAAATGAGGAGCTGTTTGCCGCCTCCCACCCCGCCGACTACATCTGCGAAGCGGTAGACCAGACCCGCGGATGGTTCTATACGCTGCACGCGCTGGCCACGCTCCTGTTTAACAAGCCCTCGTTCTTACACGTTATCTGTCTGGGGCACATTCTCGATGCCGAGGGGCAGAAGATGAGCAAGAGCCGCGGTAATGTGGTACATCCGTGGGACGTGTTCAACGAGTATGGCGTAGACGCGCTGCGCTGGAATCTGTTTAGTGCCAGTCCGCCGGGCAACCCGCGCCGCTTCAGCGTGGCCCAGGTGAACGAGACGCTGCGCCAGTTCCTGCTCACGCTCTGGAATACGTACGCCTTCTTTATCACCTACGCCAATCTGGATGGGTGGACACCCGCGGACAGCGACGGCGACGGCGACGGGCCGATAAACCACGCAGCGCTACAACCGGTTGACCAGTGGGCCCTGGCGCGGTTAAACGCGCTGGTACGCACCGTGACGGACAGTATGGAAGCGTACGACGTGACGACGGCTACTCGCGCTATTGCCAGCTTTGTGGACGAGCTGTCAAACTGGTATGTGCGTCGCAACCGTCGCCGCTTCTGGAAGAGCGAAACCGACACCGACAAGCAGGTCGCCTATCAGACGCTCTATACCGCGCTGGTGACGGTGGCCAAACTGATCGCCCCCTTTGCCCCCTTCATTAGCGAGGCGATGTATCGCAATCTCGTCGCGGGTGTAGCCAGTCATAGAGGAGCCGACGCGCCCCCCAGTGTCCACCTGGCCCGCTGGCCACAGGTTCAGGAGGCGTTGCTTGATGATGCGCTGGTAGCCGATATGGACATCGTGATGCGGATAGTGTCGCTTGGGCGGGCGGCCCGCAAGGGTGCCAATCTGAAGGTGCGCCAACCGCTCAGCGAAGTCTGGGTGCGGCTCCCCACGACGGCCAGCACAGCCGGCTTGCGCCGCTTTGAGGACGAAATACGCGACGAGTTGAACATCAAAGCCGTGCGCTACCTTGAGGCTGCCACCGACTTTGTAGACTACCACTTCAAGCCCAACCTGCGGGCGGTCGGAAAGAAGTATGGCAAACGGGTGCCGGCCCTTACCGAAGCGCTGCGCGGTATGGACAGCGACGCGGCCCGCCAGGCCGTGCATGCGGTCGAAGCCGGGCAATCGTTCACGCTCGCGGTGGCCGGTGAGCCGTGCGAGATTTTGCCGGAGGAAGTGCTGGTGGAAACCAGTTCGCCCGATGGGTACGCCGTCTCCGAGGGCGAGGGTATGCTGGTGGCGCTCAATACGACAGTGACGCCACCGCTGCTGCGCGAGGGGATGTCCCGCGATCTGGTACGCTATACGCAGGATGCCCGCAAAAGCGCCGGCTTTGCCATTAGCGACCGTATTACGCTTTACCTGGATGAGCAGCGCACCGGTGATGCCGCCGACGGTATGACGCTGGCCGCGGTGCTGGCGGAGTGGCGCGACTATATTCAAAGCGAGACGCTGGCGACTGAGCTCAAGACGGCGACAGCGCCGGCCGGGGCGCACACGGAAACGATAGAATTGGAACACTTCCGCGTAACGGCCGGCCTTGTGAAGAGCGCGGGGTAGCGACACACCAGTGTGTGCTGGTGGAAATACAGCGAAAGTAAGGAGCGTATGAAGATTTATACCCGTACCGGCGACAAGGGCAAAACGGGTTTGTGGGGCGGGCAACGGGTTGAGAAAGACTCGGCGCGGGTGACAGCCTATGGCCATGTAGATGAGTTGAATGCGGTGCTTGGTATTGCGCGGGCCAGCGGTATAGATGAATCACTGGATGAGCCCCTGGCCCATATTCAAAATGAACTTTTTGTGGTGGGCAGCGATCTGGCTACCCCCGAAAGCAGTACGACGCGGGTAGACCGTATGAACGCGGCGACTAGTACTCGGCTAGAGCAAGAGATAGATGCGTTTGAGGCTACCCTGGAACCATTGCGGCAGTTTATTGTACCGGGCGGCACCATGGCCGCGGCCTACCTCCACCTGGCGCGGACGGTGTGCCGTCGGGCGGAACGTAGCGTCGTCACGCTGGCGGCATCGGAACCAACCAACGAGCACATTCTGGTCTATCTCAACCGCCTCTCCGACTGGCTGTTTGTTGCGGCGCGGGTGGCCAATGCGCGGGCCGGGGTGGCCGATGTGCCCTGGCACCGTCCCGCCACCCTGGAAGAGCAAGCGCCATAGTGATACAAAGGAGAATCTTAGTCATCAAATGGAAGAGAACCTATGCCACAAATTCTGGTCTATCTGTTACTGTTGCTGGCGCTGGTCGTGCCCGTGCCGGCTACTATCGCGCTGCGGTTATTGCGCAATCGGTTGAGTGATACCCAGGTTGTGAGTATCGCAGCAGCAATCTTCGGCGTTGCTATTGTGAGCGTCATCGTGCTGGCCCGTAGCGACGTGACCCGGTTGCAAGTGGGTAGTTTGACGCTGCTGCTACCTATTACAGGCTCTGGCAATACGATAGCTGGTCGTATAGAGCCGCTCCCCTTCAATAGTGAGCCGGACGATCTAGCGCCGTTTGCGGGGGGCGAGGGGGCAACCGTTGTGACCCCCACGACGCCGCTCAGTCCGGGCATAGTGCTCGAACCGACCGTCGGGGCCTCCGCGGTGCTGACCGCGACCCTCACGCCGACCGGTACCGCAACCACAACCGCCACTGTTACCGCAGAGCCGACCGCCACCCCGGAGCCAACCCCTACCGTGACCCCCACGCTGGTTGTGACCCCTACGGTGGAGGCGGAGCCGGAGCCAGTCGAGGAGGCGGAGCCGGAGCCAGTCGAGGAGGCGGAGCCGCCCCCGCCCCGTACGTATGTGGTTGAATCGGGCAATACCTTCCGCGGCATTGCCGAACAGTTTGGCGTAACGGTGGAGGCGTTACTGGGGGCCAACGATATGACCCCCGAAGATAGCGACGCCATTTACCCAGGCCAGGAGTTGATTATTCCATAGCGGTTGGAACGACGCACGCCAGGAAGCGTAGACGCATAAAGGAGCTGTATGAAGACCCAGGAGATAGCCGAGGCCCTTCGCCAGGAGGCCAACAAAGTACTGGTGGGACAGGAAGAACCATTTACGCTGATCCTGGTGGCGCTGCTCACCGGGGGGCATGTGCTGGTGGAGGGGGTACCGGGCACGGCCAAGACGTTGATGGCCAAGACGCTTGCGCTCCTGCTTCAGGCCGAGTTCAAGCGTATACAGTTTACCCCCGACCTGATGCCCTCTGATATTGTGGGTACCCAGGTGTACGAGATGGGGAGCGGGCAGTTTCGCCTGCGCCGGGGGCCCATTTTTACCCAGGTGTTGCTTGGCGACGAGATAAACCGCGCGCCGGCCAAAACGCAGAGCGCGTTGTTAGAGGCGATGGAGGAACACCAGGTTACCATTGAGGGGCAACGCCTGGTATTACCAGAGCCCTTTTTTGTGGTGGCGACACAGAATCCCGTGGAGTATGAGGGGACGTATCCCTTGCCAGAGGCACAGCTTGATCGGTTTCTCTTCAAGGTGGTGGTGGAGTATGCCCCCCAGGCGGTGGAGATGGAGGTATTGCGGCGCTACCACCGCGGGTTTGATGCCCACCATCTCGACCGTGCCGCAATCCAGCCGGTCATGTCCCCGCAGCTTATTAAAGAATGCCAGGCCGAGATAGCTAATGTGCAGGTGGAAGAAGGTATTTTTCAATACATAACCGATATTACCCAGGAAAGCCGCAAAAGTCTTGATCTTGTGCTCGGGGCGTCGCCCCGCGCCAGCATTGCTCTGCTCACCACCAGCAAAACCTATGCCGCGATGCAGGGCCGTGCCTATGTCAGTCCCGACGATGTGAAATTTCTAGTGCGCCCGGTCTACCGCCATCGGGTTATTTTGAAACCAGAAGCGGAGATTGAGGGATTGAACGCCGATACGGCTATGGGGCGCGTTCTTGCTCGTGTCGAAGTTCCTCGATAACAACCTACGCGGAAAGGGGTACACCGATGTTCCGATGTTCTGGGATCCGTACGTTGTCCGTTTTGCTGCTTGTGTCTGGGGTGCTGGTAGCCTGTGGAAGCACATCACTACCAGCCCCAACCACTACTGGCACGGAAAACCTGATAACGGTACCCGTGTTGACGATTGAGCCTGGTACGCCAGTGGTAACAGACGAAACCCTGCGCCGAAAAACGGTTATCTTTGACATTGATGGGGGGACGGTGGCTGAACCCTTGCTCTGGAACCCGTTGCTCGAAACGACTAGTTTGAGTGCGGGCTTTCACCAGGCGCTTGTCGAGCCCCTGTTCATACTCAACTATGAGAGTGGGGCCATTGAGCCGTGGCTTGGCGAAACGATGACCTCGAATGCAACCATGGATGTCTGGACGCTAACGTTGCGCGAGGGGATTACATGGAGCGACGGCGAGGCCTTCAATGCGGATGATGTCGTTTTTACCTTTGACCTGCTGCTGCATAAGGACCCGGATCATGCCCTGCGCTATAGTGCGGTTATGAAAGATTGGGTTGCCGAGGTGCAAAAACGGGATGATTTGACGGTTGAGTTTACGTTACAGCGTCCCAACCCGCGCTTCCAACTGGATTATTTCGCGGTGAAGATATGGGGTAGTGTGCCGATTGTTCCGGAGCATATCTGGAAGGATCAAGATGTCTTGACGTTTACAAACTACGATCCAGAGAAGGGGTGGCCGGTGTTTACGGGGCCCTATACCTTGCACGAGGCCAGTAGCCGGCAGTTTACCTATGTGCGCGATGATAGCTGGTGGGGGGCCAGGGCGGGCTTTAAGCCGCTGCCCCGACCAGAGCGGCTTATCTGGGTTGCAACCGATACGGAAGCGGAGCGTATTGCGCTGGCCGACCAGGGACAACTGGATAGTATGATGGATATTACCCCCGATGGGTTTCTCGCCTTGCGAGAGCGGAATCCGAATATCATCGCCTGGCTTGATGATTTGCCCTATGCCTGGCTTGATCCCTGCCCGCGTCTGTTGTCGCTCAACCATACCGTTGCGCCGTGGGACGATAGAGATATGCGGTGGGCTTTGAATTTTGCGATAGACCGCGAGGAGATTGTGCGCGAGGCATACCACGGGACGACTCTGCCGGCACGCCATTTTTTTCCGGCCTATGCCGCCATGAACCACTACATTCAGTTGTTAGAAGAGCAGGGATTGTATGAGCAATATCCGTTGATGGTGCATGATCCTGAGCGGGCACAGCGTTTGATTGAATCGGAGGGTTGGCATAAGGAGGGCGATGGGTTCTACCAGCGCGATGGTGAGACATTGGCGTTAGCCATACAGGTGAATGAAGCCTTTGTCGAAAAGCAACGTCTGGGGGCCGTGCTGTCCAGGCAATTGCAGGCCGTGGGGATTGATGCGCGCATGCAGGCGTTGGAGGATAACGAGTGGGAGGAGAACAAAAGTAAGGGGTTGTACCAGGCGGTGATAGATTGGGATGCGTGCGACGCGGTGAATGAGCCGTGGGCCTCGTTGAACCGCTACCATGAGCAGTGGGTACAGCCAATTGGAGAGCCGATGGTGGCCGAAAATAACCATATTCGCTGGCGGAACGAGGAATATAGTCAACTGGTTGATGAGATGGGGGTGTTGCCGATTGGTGACCTGCGGGTTGATAGCCTGTTTCTGGGGGCTATGCATATCTGGTTTGAAGAGTTGCCCTTTATTCCCTTGACCCAGGCCCGCAAACTCATTCCTTTCAATACAACCTATTGGGAAGGGTGGCCGACGGCGGAAGAGAACCACATTCACCCCCCGACGTGGTGGCAGAGTACCCATATGATTATTCATCATCTAGAGCCCGCGCAGCGTGAGGAGGGCAACGGGAACCCGTGAGAGATGTAAGCCTGTGAAGGAAGGGAAGATGAGTGAAGTTTATGCGATAACACACCCACCGCAAGAACCGCAGAGCACCCCCCCCCCGCTCTTGCTGTTGTTGCATGGGTTTGGGAGCAACGAGCACGATTTGATGGGATTGGCTCCCTATCTGGACGAGCGGTTGCATATTGTGAGTGTGCGGGCCATTTACGACATCGGGTTTGGCTATGCGTGGTACTACCTGTACGGTATGCCCGGCAATTTGCAGCACGATGATGCCAGCCGCGCCCATAGCCTGCGCGTGCTGCTCGATTTTTTGCAGAGTTTGCCGGCGCGGGTGGGGGCTGATGCCCGCCAGGTCTATTTGCTTGGCTTTAGCCAGGGTGCCGTGATGAGTTTGAATATTGCATTGACCGCGCCCCATCTGGTGGCGGGGGTGATTGCCATTAGCGGCTATCTGGATGATCAGGTGGCCCCCAACATTCGCGCCGATACCCTGGATGGGTTAAATGTGCTGGTGATGCATGGTACGATGGATGACTTGATACCGGTTGCGGGGAGCCGCGCTATCCGAGACTATCTCAAGGATACGCCGGCCCATCTGACCTACCAGGAATTTCCCATTGGGCACAGCATTCATCCCGATGCGCTGAACACTATTCAGCAGTGGCTCAAGGGACAGATTGATCAGCAGGGGGCGGTTGAGGTTGACTGATGGCTTTGCCAATAGGGTACCAGAAGGAGATAAGGAAGCCGGCCAGGACATGCTCTATATTCAGCAGCAGAAAGAGGGCCGAGAGGCTCAGGGCTTGTTCGGTGGTATAGCCGTAGGGCAAGATGACGGCCAGCAGCGCGGCATCGCGGACGCCAACGCCGGCGATAGAGATGGGCAAGATTTGTAATATGGCGATAAGGGCCGACACGCCAACGATGACCCACAGGGGCAAGTGGATGTTGAGCGCAACGAAGAGGAGCCAGAGCCGTACAAAAGTAAAACTGGCTGAGAGCAGCGAGGCGATACCGACGGGGAGCAGTAGCCGCGGGCGCACGGCCAGGGTGGCCAGTTGCTGGTTCCAGCGTTGCAGCGATTCCTGGAGTTTCTGGGGCAGGATGGCCGGCAATATGCGCGTGAGCATCCATTGGCGGGGGCCGCGGGCCACCAGTACGGTGGTGAGCGCCGCCAGGCCAAGCCCCATGGCAATGACCAGCGCCGTCTGAAGGGCGGGGTTTGGCAGCAGTTGGCCCAGCGCCAGGATACCGAAGGTAGCGAAGATAACCATAACGATCAGGTCGCACAGACGGTCAAGTACGACGCTAAGCAGGGCGGGGGCCAGCGGTTGCCCGCGGTCGCGCAGGTACCAGGCTTTCACCAGATCGCCGGCCTGGCCGGGGGTAACCGCGCCCAGGTAGACCCCGACCGTGTACAGGTTGGTGGCGGTGCATAAGGGGGGCGGCTCGATCTCTAGCTCCTGCATGATGCGTTGCCAACGCCAGGCTTTGATGATGAGGAAGGGCGGCATCAACAGCAGCGAGAGGGCGATGGGCCAGGGGTGGGCGTGCCACAAAATAGCCGCCAACTGTTGCAGGTTGCTGTTCAGCAAGAAGAGCGTGAGCAGGACGGGGCCGATAAGCCGCAATAGCCAGGGTAGGTATTTTTGCATAGGGTGTTTTTATCCATTTCAATTCACGAGATATTGGCGTGTCCCTGCGACTCGCCGTTGCCTTCGTTGCGGTTCATAGCCTCTAGTTCGGCGCTACGGTTTTTCAGGCGGTAGGCGGCGACGACCATACCGACCGTGACGACGCCCATGACAAAATAGCTGGACTGGAACCCGGCCACGCCGCCGCCCGCGCTGGCCGCAATCGAGCCTATCAAGGCCGCGCTGAGAAGTTGGCCAATACCGCCCACAACAGAGATGGCTCCCTGGGCTGTGGTTCGTTCTACGACCGGGGCCGCGTTGAGGACGATATAGCGCACGGGGGCCCCAAGCAGCGCCGAGAGGCCCGCGCCCATCACAATCGTTGCGCTGTAGTAGCTCACGAGCGTGATGGGCAGCAGCGCCAGCAGCAACAACCCTAGCAGCAGCAGGATTGTGCCGCCCAGGACAACCGTACGCGAGCCGATAGAATCAAGCAGTCGCCCGGAGAGGGGCGAGCCTATCATCATGGCGATAATGAGCGGCAGGAGCATAAAGCTGGCGCTAGAGGGGCTTACCCCAAACGCCGCGGTGATGAGGGTTGGCAGGAAGGATACGGCCATCATGCCCATACCAGCGCCAAAGGCCAGCGCGTTGGCCAGGAGCATCTGGCGCGAGCCAAGCATACGAAAGCGGAAGATGGGGTCGGCGGCGCGGTTTTCGACTGCGCCAAAAATGGAGAGGAGCCCCATACCGATAAAGATAAGCACCCAGGGAAGGATGCTCAATTCGCTACCGCCCAGTTGATTGAGCCCCAGGGAGAGCGAACCAAGGATAACGATAGAGAGGGCCAGACCGGCCCAGTCGAAGGGTTTATGCTCTGGCGGGTGGGTGGTGGGGATGATGCGTGATGCGGCTATGACGACGCCGATGGCCACGGGCAGGTTGGTATAGAAGAGCAGGTGCCAGCTTATGCGCAGCAGCAGACCGCCCAGGATGGGGCCTATAATGAAGGCAAGTCCAAAGACAGCGCCGATAAGCCCCAGGGCCCGCCCGCGACGATCCGCGGGGAAGGTATCGGCTATAACCGCCGAGGCCACGGGGAAGATGCCCCCCGCGCCAAGCCCCTGAATGGCCCGCCCAAGCAGCAATACCGCGAAGGTGGGCGATAGCGCGACAATGAGCGAGCCCGCCGCAAAGAGCAGCACATCGGCAATGTACACGGTGCGCCGCCCCACGCGGTCGGACAGTTTGGCCATCAGGGGCGTGCCCACCAGCGAGAAGAGCACGTAAATAGAGAGTATCCACGAGAGCGCACGCTCGCTTATATCAAAGGTTGCTTGTAGGGCGGGCAGGGCTGGCCCGACAATGGCAATATCAAGCGCTCCCATCAGTACCCCGACAAAGAGTACCCCTAGAATGCGGTTGCGGTTTGGATGTTCCATAGCTTCCGGTCGCCTCCTTCTACCGTTTGTATGAGCTGTGTCCTGTGCATTATTCCTAGAAGGGTATAGCGATTGGGGGCGCATGTCAAGCCGGATATTGCCCCATCGCCCCTGGCGCAGGATGCATGGTACAATAGCTTGTGGGACAATGCGAACCGTGAGGATTGTTCGGTACAAAAGCGAGTGAGGATGGACGCGATGGCTGTTCCAGATATTGATACCGCGATTGGCATAGAGCCTGCTGTGGGCACAATAGCCCCGTCCGACGCTCTGCCTTCGGCGGAAGATCTCCCCTATGAGGATGGTATCCCACTGGAATCAAACTGGCATCGGTTGCAGATGAATCTGTTGATTGAGGTGCTAGGGATTGCCTGGTACGAGCGCACCGGTTTTTTTGTGGGGGGCAATATGTTCATCTACTATAGCCCCTATAAGCTGCGAAACGAGGATGTTCACGGGCCAGATTTCTTTGTGGTGATTGGTGAGGATGTGGATAAGCACCGTTCCCGGCTTTCGTGGGTGATGTGGCACGAGAATTACCGACTGCCCAACTATATTCTGGAACTGGTATCACCCTCGACGCGCCACATGGACGAGGTGGTGAAGAAGCAACGTTATCAGGATATGTTGCGTACGCCGGAGTATGTGTTGTACTACCCGCAGCAACGGCGTATTGTGGGGTGGCGTCTGGATGCAAGGCATCTACCAGCCGGTACCAACCGACGCGCACGGGTGGCTGTGGAGCGAAGAATTGCAATTGTGGCTTGGCCTGTGGGACGGCTATAGCTATACGGGTGAGTATAATACGTGGTTGCGCTTTTTTGATGCAGAGCGGCGTATGCTGCCGTCGGGGTTGGAGCAGGCGGTAGCGGCGCACCAACAAATTGAGCATGAGCAACGGGCCCGCGAACAGTTAGAAGAGCGGGTGCGGGCGTTGGAGGAGGAGGTGCGGCGGTTGCGGGACACTACCAGATAGTTGCTACACTCGATTTACGTATTGTTCCATCGCTAGTGATGAGCGGTACTTCTAGCGCAAGTGCTGTTGCTGCAATAATGCGATCTGGCATATCTGGGATCTGGTTACGGTCTATCTGCTGCATGATTTTTGCAACGTGATAGTCAAGCGGTATTTCAAGGAACACAGTTTTGCCAGTTATGACCCTGGTGGCAAAAGATTGGAATGTCGTAGGCGCAATGCGTTGTTTCTCTCCCAGGTAGATCATTTCGATGAGAGTGATAGTTGAAAAGCCTACCTGTTTTCCTGAAGCCGCGGTATCATCTATGGTCTGCCGTGCAGCCGTAGAAAGCCGTTGATCGGCGTTGATATACCAGATAATTGCCTGGGTATCTGCAACTGCCGTTATCATTGGTATAATCTTCCCCATGCCTCGCGTCGTGCTGCGCGTATTTCATGTTCCGATGGCACGGGCCCCTGTCCGGCAAATGCTCCATACAAGGTTTCCAGTGGCTCTGTTACCTCTGGTTGTTGTGTTTCCTGTTCCGCTTCATGAAGCGGCATGGCTAGAATATCAATCACCAGACGTACGCGCTCTTCAAGCGGAAGTTGGCGGGCAAAGAGCATGATTTGCTGGTAGGTAAGGGTCTGGGTAGTCATAGGCGGTTCCTTTCCGTTGAGCTGAATTATCAGGTCTTTACGTATTATTCTACCACCTCCACCTCCCCAAGTCCCAGAATACCCCCCCCATCTGATAGGGGCAGGTTTTGCCCGGTGGCGGTGCTGGTAAGCCCCACGATGAGGCGGTAGCGCCCCGGCGCAGCATCCGCCGCTATCTCCAACGGGACATCTTGCCAGATGTGCTGGCCCGGCTGCCAGGCCGGGCTGGGCCACCAGTCGCCCCCGACGGCTCCGTCCCACTGCGCTATTTTGCGGTCGTTGTCGTCGAGCACCTGTACAAAGAGCATCACCGGCGCAGATGGCGGCTGTTGTAGCGCGTGCCAGCGTAGCGATAGCGTACCCGTTTCGCCGGGGCGCAGGGGGGGGCGGTGCAGCGTGTATCCCCGAAGTGCAATTGTGTCATCAAAGCGGGCGTCAAGCGGTTGGGCCGGCTGCGCCAGGGTGGCAAATGCCGCGTTGGTGTCGAGCGGGGTTATGCTGGTGATGGTGCCGCCGCGCCGTTCGAAGCGGGCAAAGGGCACGGTGCGCCGCACCTGTTCGCCCTGGTATACCCATAGCGCCGCAAAATAGGCACCGTCGCGCATATCCCCGGTCTGCACATCAAGCGGCGCATCGTTGAAGTGTATGGCGGGGGTTTGCAGGTCTACCGCAAGCTGGTGTTCGCCCGCAAGCGGGGCGGGGAAGAGGGCCCATGCGTAGTGGGCGGGGGTGCCGCCGTAGCCGGGTACCTCTTCGTAGATTTCGACGGCCAGGCGCAGCATGTGCTGGCCGGGGTTGGCCAGGTGTAGGCGTGTCTGGATACGCTGTCCCTGCGCCTCGCTTTCTACCCCAAGCAGCAGCGTATTGCTGTATGGCAGGGGGGGCATAGGTGCGGGTGCGGGGGCGCTGGCCTCGTCCAGGCTTGCCCACCGCAGCAAGAGGGGCGCTTCTTCGGCCTGGAGCGTCAGGCGCAGCGGCGTTGTTAGCGGGCCCGTCTGGTAGAACGTCGCGCCCATGGGGATGTCCAGGGTACGCCGGTCGTCGTTCAGTTGCAGCGTGACGGGTTGGGGGGTAAAGCTGGCCAGCGCCAACCCTACCGAACGCCGGGACGGGGTGGCGTCGCCCGGCAGTGGAATAACAAAGATTTCGTTGGCGCTGGCGAAGAGTTCTAGCGGCTTGTCGGGGTCGGCTTCCAGATAGTCGCCGGTGCCAATGTAGGCGCGGCTATAGGTGGTGTCGTTTCGGAGCAGGTCGCCTTCGGTATAGGCACTGGCCCGCCCATTGAGCCAGGATAGCCGCCCGGCCGGGGCGTGGTAGAGCGCGGCGCGGTCGTCCTGCCACAGCAGCGCGGCGGGGTCAAACCCGTGTGTGCGGGGGTCTTCGTCGCGGTGGAGTATGCCATAGGCGGGGGCGACGCCGGGTTGCGTGTTCACCAGCGTCTGGTAGCCCGTGGCCATCATCCCAAGCAACTCGCGCTGGCGCAGGGTATAGGCCCACGCGCCGGTGTAGGGGCCGCGTAGCGCTGGTGATGATGAGATAAAGACGGGGCCGGGTTGTTCCATTTGCGCCACAGCCGAACGCATCCCCACCGTTTCCAGACCAAATACGCCGGGGCGTTCGGCATAGACGCGGTAGGTAGCATAGCTGGCCACCCCGCTACTGCCAAGCAGCAGGATGAACAGGGCCAGGGCGGCTTTGGGGAGCCAGCGGCGGGCCGGTGGGGGGGGCGTTTCGGCGCTGCGCCCCGCCACCAGGCCAGCACCGGCCATCCCAAGCAGTAGCGTATTGACATAACTTGCTCCGCGCAGAAAGCCGTAGGGAAAGCCCACCACAACGCGCAGTCCGAGCAGATACGCCAGTACGCAGAGGCCAAGCCCGATAGCGATGCTGCGCCGCCGCGCCCCCCACCAGACCCCGCCGACCAGCAGCAGTAGCGCCGCGGCAAGCCCGGCCCATCCGAGCAGCACCGGCCCACCGGTGAAGCCTTCGCGGTGGGAGTAGGCCGCGCTGCCGGCCACAACGGCCGGCGAGATAAATTCCGACACGCCCATAGAGGGGGTCTGCATGGTAAAGACGCCCAGGAAAGCATCTCCCGCTCGCATATGCACCAGCGCCCCCGCCAGCGCCCCGCCAACCAGCACCAGCACCCCGCGCCCGACCACGCCACCCCACCCGCTGCGCCGTCGCTCCCAGAGGAGCGCCCCGCCGATACCCAGGCCCGCCGCGCCATAGGCCATCAGCATGGGCCAGTAGGTGCAGGTAAGGCCGCCAAGCAGCAGGGCCGCTGCAATGGTGGTGGGGCCGGGGCGGGGTTCTTCTAGCGCCAGCAGCAGGCAGAGCAGCGCGGCGGGCAGGAGCGCCAGACCGCCCAACCCCATCCCAAAGCTGTTATAGGTTGTCCAGAGCAGCAGGCTATTGAGCCCGGCCAGCGCGACCCCCGCCAGCGCCCCGCGCACCCCGACGCCCAACCCCTCGCGCAGCAGCGCATACAACCCGGCCAGCGTGAGCACCCGCAACAGCGCCAGCATGGGTGCCCAGGTATCCCAGGCGTCGCGGTATAGCAGCAGGTCGGCCAGAGCTTGCGCGTAGGTGGCGCCCATCGCTCGCGCCGATAGTCGCGGGGTGAGCAGCAGATCGCGCAGGGGGTTGGCGGGGGCTGCCTCTAAGTTGGCATAACTATACTCTTTCAAATAGTCGGTGAGTGGCAGGTAAAATTCGACATCCCAGTTATCGCCAATGGGAATAAGTGTGCCATAGCGCAGTACCGGGGCAATGTTGATGAGCCAGGTCGCCAGCAGCAGCAGCAGCAGGGGGATGGTTTCGCGGGTTGGGGGGAGCGGTGGCAGCCAGCGTCGCCCGCTGCGGTGGGTCTGGTAGAGCGCGGCCACCAGCAGGAGCAGGGCCAGCAAGAGCACCACCGGCAGAAGTTGGCGCATGCTCAAGCCCGCATTGGCCCCGTAGTAGCCAACGAGAGCCAGGAGGGCCAGGCCAAAGAGTGGCGCAAGGGTGAGTTCGTGCTGGTGCAGGCGGGGCGGCAGCAGCAGACGCGCCAACCCGATACCACACCCGCCGAAGAGCAGCAGTTGCCCCAGGCTTATGAGCAGCGCGGGAAAGAATATTTGCACAGGGTATTATCTCTCTCTCATAATATCAAAGGCCACGCTAATGATAGGGCACAACGGGTTCTGCTGCAAGCGTGGGGGGGGGATGTGTTCACCGTTGGGGAGGAACCCCTGGGAGCGAAATAGTTTGGCGATACCCGGTCGGGGGTGGTCGTTCGTCCGTAGATGCGGTACAATGTCATCAGGGCCTATCGTAGAACATCTAGCGGGTTATAACGGGTTATGACTATGGAACCACTCTTTGATTCGGCGTTTTTGCGGAAGTTGGATAGACTGGCGCTGATGACCCGGCGCACGATGGCGGGCGATATGCAGGGCGACCGGCGCAGTCCGCGGCGCGGCTCGTCGGTAGAGTTTGCCGATTTTCGCCCCTATACCCACGGCGACGACATACGCCAGATAGATTGGAATCTCTATGCTCGTCTGGAACGCTTCTTTCTCAAGTTGTTTGTCGCCGAAGAAGAGTTGACAGTACATCTGCTGGTTGATACCAGCGCTTCGATGGATTGGGGCGACCCCAACAAGCTGGAATATGCCCGCCGTCTGGCGGGGGCGTTTGGCTATATTGCGCTCAGTGGGCTTGACCGTGTGCTGGTCACGGCGTTGGGGGCGGGCCGCGCCAGCACCCAGGCCGGCCAGCAGGATGCTTCCGACGAGGGCGCGGCTCCGTCTGCGGGGGCGGGGGCGGGCTCGACAACGTACGGCTTTCAGACTATGCCCGCCGTACGGGGGCGGCGCGGCGCGGTGCCGCTGTTTCATTTCCTCCAAACGCTGACGCCTGGCGGGGCCAGCGACCTGTACGCGACCTGCCACCGCTACGTGCAGATGAACCGCAACGCCGGCCCCCTGCTGCTCTGCTCAGACCTGTTTGACCCGCGTTGGAAAGAGGCCCTCAAAACCCTGACCTCGCGTCCCTTCGAGGTGGTGCTGCTACACACGCTGGCCCCCCAGGAGCGTGACCCCCAGATTGATGGTGATTTCCGGTTGGTAGATAGCGAAGGCGGGCCCGCGGTCGAGATAACCGCCGACCTGGATTTGCTGCGCCGCTATCGCCAGAACCTCGAACGCTGGCAGAGCGAGATAGAGGCATTTTGTAGTGGGCGGGGCATTAGCTACCTGCCGGTAGATACGGCGGTGCCGTTAGAGGAGTTTATCTTTAGCCGGGCCCGCCAGCGAGGAGTATTCCGATCATGATGGTCACTGTGCGGTTAATCAAGCCGGCCAAGGATGCGATTATTACCTATGATGGGGCGCTGTTGCGGCGCGATGATACCTGTATCTTGCTCCAGGCCCGCTGGACGCGCCCGCGCACGGATCTGGGGTATGTGGTGTTTGAGCCGGGCGATACGCTGTACGAGTACTTCTATACGGATCGCTGGTACAATATCTATCAGCTTAACGCCGTTGATGGTACGTTGAAGGGGTGGTATTGTAATATTACGCGCCCGGCCATCTTTGGTGATGATACGATTGAGTCGGAAGATCTCGAACTGGATATGTTTGTCTCCCCAGACCGCACCACTATTCTGGTGCTGGATGAAGAAGAGTACGCGGCCCGTGGTCTGGAGCAGAGCGACCCGGACGCGCACCGTGCGGCGTGGGCCGCGCTGGTCGAACTCCAGGAGATGGCGCGGCGGGGGACAGCACCATTTTGTACAGAAGGATAGGAACCTATGCCCAGAGCAACCCGACAAAAGATGACCCGCGAACAGATAGAGCTTGCGATAGCGTTGCAAGGGTCGGCTCGTGTGCGTCAGCTTGGGGGGCAAGATCTCAGCGGGCTTGATCTGAGCGGGCTTACCCTGAGCGATTCGTGGCTTGATAATACCGAGTTGAATGGAGCCAACCTCTCCAATGCAACGATGAAAGGCATCAAGCTCAGCGGCTCCAATCTGGTGCAGGCGAACCTGTGCTGGTCGAACCTGAACCGCGCGGGCCTGCACAAGGCTAACCTGAACGGGGCCGACATGCGCGGCGTCTACCTCTCCACCGCCGATTTGCGCGAGGCGACCTTGCAGGGGGCTAACCTGGCCGGGGCGGTGCTGCGGATGGCCAGTTTGCACGGCGCAGACCTGAGCGAGGCCAACCTGCAACGCGCCGATATGAAACAGGCGGTGCTCCGCAAGGCGCGTCTGGAACGGGCCAACCTGAGCGAGGCCGATTTGAGCGAGTCTGAGTTGCACCAGGCCCTCTTGCGGGGGGCTATCATGCAGTACGTTAATTTGAGTATGGCCACGCTGTATAAGACCGACGCGAGCGGGGCCGACCTGCGCGGCGCGACCCTGAGTATGACCACCCTGCGCGAGACGAACCTGAGCAGGGCAAATTTGCAGAACGTAACGCTGCGCGGCTTCTGTTCGCGGGTCAACTTGAGCGAGGCGGATGTAAGCGGGGCCAGTATGCGCGAGGTGCGTTCCCCGTCCAACTATTCCAGCACCGAATTTCAATTGCGCGGGGCGAACCTGCGCGGGGCCGATTTGCGCGAAGCCGACTTGCGCTGGGCCGACCTGTGCGGGGCCGACCTGCGCGGGGCCGACCTGCGCGGGGCCCATCTGAGCAATGCAACCTACAACGAGGAGACGCGGTGGGACGAGGGCTTTAATCCGCTGGCGGTGGGGGCTACGTTGGAAAAGAAGAAGAAACGCTGGTTTGTGTTTTAGTCTGCGGGGAAGCGGAGCGACGGAGCAGCGGGGACGCGGAGCGGCAACAACCCGAACGGTAAGGAGGAGCGTATGAGTAGTGAGATACCGACCACCGCAAAGGTATATCCATGGGTGATGGATGAAGAGGAAGCCATGCTGCTAGAACGGCTTGTTACGGAGGATGATACCCCGGTGGATAACTTCTATTCGGCGAAACATCAGCGCTTGCTGGTGGAAACGCTCCAGAGTTCGTGGGAGGGGCCCGGCGGCAATCGGCGCTTTCTGGTTGATGCCAACGTTGGGATATTCACCACGGTGCGCAAGCCGCCCCTTGTGCCGGATGTCTTTCTGAGCCTGGATGTAGCCGTCGAGCCACGCTGGCACGAGAAGCACAACCGGTGTTACCTTCAGCAGCACTTTGGCAAACCGCCAGAGGTTGTTATCGAGATTGTCTCCAACCGCGAAGGCGGCGAGGACAGCAAAAAGTTGCGCGGCTATGCCGAAATGGGCGTGGCATACTATGCTATCTTCGACCCGGAAAACCACCTGCGGCAGGGGCTATTGCGCTGTTACGCCTTGCAGGAAGGCCACTATGCGCCATTGGAGGCGTGCTGGTTTGCGGGGGTCGGATTGGGCTTGACCCTCTGGTATGGGGTCTATGAACAGATTGAAGCGGAGTGGTTGCGCTGGTGCGACCACGCGGGGGAGGTTATCCCCACGGGTGCAGAACGGGCCGAACAGCGACAACGGACGTTAGATGTTGCGCTCTCGGATATTGCGTGGCGGCAACGGGCGCTCGATATGTCCCGCGCGGATCTAGAACGCGAGCGGCAGGAGAAGGAACGCTTGCAGGCAAAGCTGCGCGAGTTGGGCGCAAGCCTGAATGGGGAGTGAGTGGGACGCGGGAACGCGAGGAAGCGGAGCAGTGATGAAAGGGGGGAACGATGGCTGAAATGACACGGCAACAGGTAGAGGAAGCCCTGGCGAAGGAGGGGCCACGCCTGGACTTGAGCAAGCGGGATCTATCCGGGCTTGATCTCTCCGGGCTCGATTTGAGCGGGGCCACGTTGCGGGGCGTCAACCTGCGCGGGGCCAACTTGAGCAATACCAACTTGAGCCGCGCCGATCTGAGCGGGTCGCAGGGGGTGGTTGGCGGCGAGGTACAAGACTGGGTGGATCAGCGCACCGACTTGAGCGGGGCCAACCTGAACGAGGCCAACCTGACCGAGACACGCTTGCGCGGGGCTATTCTGCGTGAGGCGCGGCTGAGTGGGGCCACGATGACCATGACCGATTGCGAGGGTACCGAGCGCCTCTGGGATGACTCGCGCAAGCTCTTTACCGAGCATACCGCCGATCTGAGTATGGCCGACCTGTCCCATGCCAATCTGCAAAACGCACAGCTTGGCGGCGTGGTGCTGAAGAAGGCGCGTCTGGAACACGCCAACCTGAGCCACGCCGACCTGAGCGGGGCGAACTTGCGCGGGGCCGACCTGAGCTATGCGACGCTGCTTGGGGTAGACTTTAGCGGTACTACCCGCGACATAACCAACCTGAGCGAGGCGAACCTGCGCGGCGCCGACCTTACCGGTACCAACCTTACCCGCGTGGATATGCACGACGTTACCTTGAGCGAGGCGCGGCTGTATGAAGCCAATCTGTCGGGGGTCAACCTGAGCGGAGCCGATATGCAAAAAGCCGATTTTCAGCTTTCCGATATGTCGGGTACCAATGTGAGCAAGGCGAACCTGCGCGGCGCGTGGATGGCGCGGGCCAACCTGAGCAATGCCAACCTGCGCGACGCAACCCTGATAGAGGCGTCGCTCAACGAAACCAACCTGCGCGGGGCCGACTTGCGCGGGGCGAGTATGCGCGATACGGTCTTCTCCCAGGCGGAGTACGACGGCAAGACGGAGTGGGACAAAGGCTTTGATGCGGAGCAGTCCGGAGCGGTGAAGGATAAGCTGTTCGGGTTGTTTTAGGGTAACACAACCAGCAGAAAGGAACAACGCCTATGCTCCGCGCCGAAGTCCTCCGCAAGCGCCTGAACAAACTCGATGAGTACCTGGCTATCCTCCGCTCGCTCCAACGCTATAGCTTTGACGAGTTTGCGAGCAACCCCGAACGCTATGGGAGCGCCGAACGCTTTTTGCAACTGGCGATTGAGGCGCTCAATGATATGGGTAATCACGTTATCGCAGACCTGAACCTGGGCCCTATCAATGCCTATAGCGATATTCCCTTGCTGCTCCAAGCGCACGGCACGATTGACGCAGGACAGCAGGCGGTGTGGGTACGGATGATTGATTTGCATAATGTTTTGATGTATGAGTATCTGGACATTGACCGTACGGTGGTGTATGAGGTGCTGCACAACAATCTGGATGATATAGCCGCGCTCCAACGTGCGTTTGCACTCTTTCTGTAGGAGCAGAGCTATGCAACCAGCCGGCAAGGATACCCTATGTCTTTCTTAGCGCCACTCGCCTTGATAGGCGCGGCCATCATTGGCCCGATTATCGTGGCCATGTACATGCTCAAGCTGCGCCGCGAAGATCGCGTCGTCTCCTCTACCTTCCTGTGGCAGAGTATGGTACGCGATGTCGAAGCCAATGCGCCCTGGCAAAAGCTGCGCCGCAACTGGTTGCTGCTGCTGCAATTGCTCATTCTGCTGCTGCTGGCGCTGGCGCTGGCGCGTCCCTTCCTGGAAACCACCGGCGTCTCCGGCCAGAACCTCATCCTCATCATTGACCGCTCGGCCAGTATGGGCGCCACCGACGGCGACCCCTCGCGCCTGGAACAGGCCCGCCAACTGGCCAACCGCCTGGTGGGGCAACTGGATGATGATGGGCGGGCAACCGTGATTGCCGCTGGCGGGCAGATGGAAGTGCCCGCCTCTACCACCACCGACCGCCGCGAACTGCGCGAGGCGATAGACGGTATCACCTTGAGCCATGGCGGCCAGAGCGACCTATCCCAACCGCTCACGCTGGCGTCGGCGCTGGCCGGGCGCGACGAGCAGAGCGAAATAGCGATTATCTCCGACGGCAACGTTACCATACCAGAGGATTTGACCGTACCCGCCACGGTGCGCTACTTCCCGATTGGACGCAGTAATAACAACGTCGCCATCAGCGCGATGGCCTTGCAACCCAACGCGGCCGGCCAGACGCTCTTTGCCCAGGCCACCAACTATGGTAACGCACCGGTGACGCGCCGTATGGATGTCTACCTGGACGGCTCGTTGTTCAATGCGTATAACCTGAGCCTGGAACCGGGCCAGGAACAGAGCATTGTGGCCGAAGTGCCCGCGCAGGTCAACGTCGCCGAGGCGATATTGAGCGGGGAGGATGCGCTGCCGCTGGACAACCACGCCTGGGCCGTAAGTACGCTTGGCGATACCATTACCGTGCGTGTGGTGGGGCCGGGCAATCGCTTTCTGGATACCGGCCTGTCGCTGCTGCCCGGCGTCGAAGTAACCCAGGCGACCTCAGATACGACCACCTTTGAGGAGACGGCCGCCCAGGTGCCCATCACCATTTTTGATGGCGTTGTCCCTTCCACACTGCCGCCCGGTAATCTCTTTTTTATCGCCCCGCCGCGCAGCACCGATTTTTTCTCGGTGACAGGCGAAATGGAGTTTCCCTCTGTGCGTCCGGCCCCCGGCGATGAGCCGCTGCTCCGCAACGTCAACCTGAGCGATGTCAGCGTGCTGAGGGCGACTCGACTGGTACCGGGTACCTGGGGGCGCATCATCATTGATAGCGATGGCGCACCGCTGCTGGTGGTAGGCGAATGGAATGGGCGGCGCATTGCCGTGCTCACCTTCGACCTGCACCAGTCCGATTTGCCGCTTCAGGTCGCCTTCCCCTTGCTGCTCTCCAACCTGGTGGGCTTTCTTGCGCCCGGCTCTGGCGTTGAGGCGGCCCAGATAACGCCGGGCCAACCCCTCTCATTGGCCATAGACCCGTCCATCACTGAGGTGCGCCTGACGCGCCCGGACGGAACGCGCCTCAGCACGCGCGAGTCGGTCACGGGGGCGCTATTGCCGGGGCAAGAGCCACCCCTGCGCCTTCAGAATAACCAGCTTGTCTACGCCGATACCGACACGCCCGGTGTCTATATTGTGGAAGAGTTCAAGGACGATGCGCTTGAGGCCCGCCACCGCTATACCGTCAATCTCTTCGCCCCCGACGAGTCGAACATCGCGCCCCAGACGGAGCTTGACATAGTGCAGGAGAGCGGCCTTCAGACGGCTGTGACCCGCGAGCGGGTAGGCAAGCAGGAGCTGTGGCGCTGGCTTGCGGCGCTGGCCCTCATCATCCTGCTGGTAGAGTGGCTGGTATACCATAAAAATGGGCTGGTTGCGCTGCGCGAGCGCTGGCGGGGCGGGCGGGCCGCGTAGGGTAGGGGCTATCTGAAACAGAGGGGGTATGAATGAAAGGATTGCGACAAGCGGCTTTACTCGTGCTGGTCGGTCTGGTTCTGCTGGTGGGCGCTGGTGGGGTGTGGAATGGTCATTTGCAAGCCGCGGATACGGGGCCCTTCACCTACTACGTGGATGGGGTCGTCGCGCAGTCGGGGGATGGCCTCAGTTGGGAGAGTGCCTGGAAAACGATAACCGAAGCTACCGAAGCAAACCTGCCGCCGGGCGCGACGGTGCATATCAAGCCGGGCCGCTATACTGGCGATATGGCCATTACCACGTCGGGCGAGGAGGTGGTGCCGCTCACGGCGGACGTACGCATAACCGCCCCGGATACGGTCGTCTTTCCCGAAGGTACCGACCTGTCGGGCATTGATGTACAGCGCTACCCCGGCCAGTACTACCTCTACCTGGCGCGGAGTTGGCAATCAAACAACGGCGTCTTGCCCATTGTCGAAGTACGGGCCGCGCAGCGGGCCGTCGTGGTGGATGCAGACGCGGCGCTGGTTGACGAGGCGGGCCGCGCGGACGACCCGCTGCACCTCTCCGCGGCGGTGGGCCGCCCTATCGTCTACCAGAAATTTTCCGATACCCCGCAGCAAGAGCGCGTCATCCTTGATGCCGACGGCGACAGGAGCATCTATACCATGCTCTATATTGGCCACTATCAAGACCCCTACCACGCCGACCCGGCCAACTTTACCATTGTTGATGGTATTGACCTGACCGGCTCGCTAGAGGGCGGCGGGGTGCATATTCAAAGCTCCCATTTTAACGTGATACAAAACAGCAAGATCTACGATTTGCAAGGGGGCGGCGTGCTGATAAACGGCAATAACGAGCAACCCGCAACCTATAACTACGTCATCAACAATGAAATTGTCAATACGCCCTATGAGGCGGTCTATATTGGCGCGGGAGGCAAGGGCAAGACGCTCAACCACACCCACTTTAACCACATTATCGGCAACGATATAACCACCAGCGGTAAAGCGGACAATGCCCAGTTGGAAAATGCGGTGGATGTCAAAGAGTATAACCGGGGAAATGTGGTTGAGGGCAATGTTATCCATGACTTTGAATTGATGCAGACGGGCAACGGCGCGGTAGATGTACGCAACGAGTCGCACAACACGCTGGTATATGGCAATACGCTCAAGAATGTAACGGGGGACAACTCCGACACACAGTACTTGCTCAATATCTACCCCACCACCTCCGGCGTCATGCTCTTCAACAACATCATTTACAATACCACCCCCGCCAGCGATGGGGTCTATGCCATCAATGTGCATGCTGATGAGACGGAGAATGTGGTGATTGCCCACAATACCATCTATGGCATGGATCGCGGCTTGCTGCTGCAATATAGCAGCGGTGGGAACGATAACGGCGTCTCGTTTGTGAATAATATTATTGATGTGTCGGGCGATACGGTGATGGAAGAATGGACGTGGGATGGCGCTAAGGAAGGACAATTTACCCTGGATAGCAACCTCTTTTCCAGCGACCCCGGCCTGGATCAGTACCCGGTGTCGGAGGCGTTTGTGGGGCGGGTATCGTTTGCCAATGCCGCCGGCGGTGACTTTCGTCTGACCAGCGCCAGCACGCTGGCCGTAGACCGCGGAAGCACGGCTGTGCCGGACATTGCCGCAGACTTTGACCAGCGTTTGCGCAACGATGGGGCGCCGGATATTGGCGCGTTCGAGTTGGCGCAGGAGGGTGAGCCGGAGCCGACCACGGAGCCGACCACGGAGCCGACCACGGAGCCGACAACCGGCCCCGCCCCCGCGCACACGCTCTACCTACCGTTGGTGCGGCAGACGCAGTGAGGGCTATCACCCCGCCTCCGCCAGCAGCGCCTCCACCAACTCAGCCACGCCATAGCCATGCTCCCCCTGCGTGACGCGGTGGGCCTGTTGCTTGAGCGCCGGTAGCGCATTGTCCACCGCCACCGCATGCCCGCAGATAGCCAGAAAATCCTCGTCGTTTTCGGCGTCGCCAACCCCGACTGTCGCGTCGAGCGGGTGCCCCAGGATGGCCAGCGCCGCGTGCAGACCGCTGGCCTTGTCTACCCCGGCCGGCAACACCATCACATTCCACTTGTTCATAATAATGCGCCAGTCCAGACCAAGCTCCTGGAGCGCGGCCTGTATGGGGATTTCGTGGGGTTGGTAGGTGGCTATCATACTCTCGCCTACAAAAAGCGGTTCTACCCCCCGCTCGCGCAGCAGCGTGACGAGCGCGGCCGGCGGGGCCGCTCCCAGAGTGCGCTGCTCACCCGTAGCGGGAACGAAGAGTACCGCCCCATTCTCGCCTACCACCACGTCGAACAGGTCGAAGTGTTCGGGGGTGGGGAAGCTATCCAGAAAGCGCCCGGTAATCAAGATGAGCTTGCCGCCGTGGGCCCGCCAGCGGCGCAAGGCCGGCACGGTTGGCTCCGGCATCTTCCCGCGGATAGCCAGGGTTCCATCATAATCGCTGGCAATCACCGTATATCGCATGATTTGTTGCTCCCTTCTCCTGTCTGGTGTGACAATGCTCCGGGGGTATTGTACCGCAGGTCGGGGGGAAGCGATTTTGCACGTACCCCGCAAAACAGGGTATAATCAACCCCAGGCATAGGAAACCAAAAAATGACATGGCTTGTCTATGTCATACAGTATCCAGAGGTGTACCATGAAGGAGTTGAACGCCTGGTTCGCGGCCCACGATGACCCCAACGAACGCTACCCGCTCACGCAGGAGATTTACTATAGCACGTCGGGCGGGTTGCTCGATGTGGAGCACGACATGGACGCGCTGCGCCAGCGCAGTCCGCAGGAATGGAAAGAGCTGTTTGATAAGCGTTGGATGCATACCACCTGGCCCTATGGTAGCGGCGTCTGGGGCAAGAAGGAGTGGGTCTGTCCGGTGATAGATAATGCCAACGTCGTGAGCATGTTTGAAGGGGGAACTAACCTGTTCTGGGCCGACCGTCTGGGGCAAGAAATTGGCGTCGAAAATCTCTGGATCAAGCTGTGTGGCAACTCGCACACGGGCAGCTTTAAAGACCTGGGTATGACCGTGCTGGTGAGCGTGGTCAAGCAGATGCGAGCCGAAGGCCAACCCATCCGCGCGATGGCGTGCGCCAGTACCGGCGATACGTCAGCGGCGCTGGCTTGCTATGGCGCGGCGGCCGGTATCCCAACCGTCGTCTTTTTGCCGCGTGGCAAGGTGAGTGTCGCGCAACTGGTCCAGCCGATTGCCCACGGTGCGCTGGTGCTGGCGCTCGATACCGACTTTGACGGCTGTATGCGTATTGTGAAACAGATTACCGCCGAAGAGGGTATCTATCTGGCCAACTCGCTCAACTCGCTGCGTATTGAGGGGCAAAAGACCGTTGGCATAGAGATTGTGCAACAGTTTAACTGGGAGGTACCCGACTGGGTGATTATTCCCGGCGGCAATCTGGGCAACACGGCCGCGCTTGGCAAAGGCTTTCTGATGATGCGCGAGCTTGGCTTGATAGACCGCCTGCCGCGCATTGCGTGTGCCCAGTCCCACAACGCCAACCCGCTCTACCGCGCCTACAAAGCCGGCTTTCAACTATTTGAACCGATGGTTGCCCAACCCACCGCCGCCACCGCCATTCAGATTGGCGACCCGGTGAGTATTCACCGCGCCGTGCGCGTGCTCAAGCACTTCGATGGTGTGGTGGAAGAGGCGACCGAGCAGGAGCTTGGCGACGCGGCCGCCCGCGCCGACGGCACCGGCCTGTATGCCTGTCCCCATACCGGGGTGGCGCTGGCCGCCGCCATCAAACTGATTGACCGCGGGACGATCAAGCCGACGGATCGGGTCGTCGTTATCTCCACCGCCCACGGCCTCAAGTTTAGCAATTTCAAGGTGGACTACCACGAGGGTACACTGCGCGAGGTGGCCAGCACCTATGCCAACCCGCCAGTGGAGATACCCGCTGATATGGAGAGCGTGCGCCGCGTCTTGCGCGAACGGATGCCGGAGTGAGGCGGCCGAGAGGCGGGGAGGCGGAGAGGCGGAGACGGGGAGGCGGAGCGGTGGGAGGCGGAGCGGTGGGAGACTGTGGTACGATACGTGAGGAGGGGGCATATCCGAGCTAAAGATTTTCGCAAACTGATTGTTACAAACGCATTGGAGGCGGCGGCGGCGGTTGAGCCGCGCTGTCCCCATGTCGGCATGTGCGGCGGCTGTACCTTTCAAGACCGCGCCTATGCCGACCAGGTGGCGGCCAAGGCCGCCGCGCTCAATACGCTGTGGGAGAACCCCGACCCCCCGCTTGCGGTGGTGCCGTCGCCCGACCCCTTCGCCTACCGCACGCGCATGGATTATGTCACCACGAAGGGGCGCTTTGGGTTGCGGCGGCGCGGCAAGTGGAACTATATTATTGAACTGGAAACGTGCCACCTCATCCCCCCCGCCGCGTTTGGGGTGGTACATCGGCTCTGGCTCAAGGCGCAGGAGCTTGGCATACCCGACTACAACGTCCGTTCGCACGAGGGCTTTCTGCGCTATCTGGTGGTGCGGCGTAGCCCCCAGGATACGCTCCTGATTGCGCTGGTCACGGCGGATGGGGGCGGCGCGTATGACGAGGGGGTGGAGACGCTGGCCGCGCTGGCGCTGGAACAGCCGGGCGTGGAAGGGGTACACTGGCTCATCAACGACAGCCTGACCGACCTGTCTTTTGGGGAGCCGCGCCGATTCTGGGGAGCGGAGACGCTGCCCATGCGCGTGGGCCCGCTCACGCTGCACATTGGCCCCAACACCTTTTTTCAAAACAATGTCCACCTGCTGGATGCGCTGCTAGAGGCGGTGCGCGAGGCCGTCACGGCCGGGGAAGAGTCGGCCCCCGCTGCGGTAGCCGACCTCTACGGCGGGGTGGGCTTGATAGCGCTGCACCTGTCGCCGTACGTGGGGCGCGTGGTGACCGTCGAGTCGCACGCGGAGAGCGCCGCCCTGGCCAGGCGCAACGCACACCTGAACCAGACCGCCAATGTGGCCGTTGTCTCGGAGGATGTCCACGCCTTTGGGCAACAGCAGCCGGCGGGCGCCTTCGCGTGTGTGGTAGCCGACCCGCCCCGCACCGGCCTGGGTGGGGATGTCTGCGCCGAACTGTTGCGGATGTTGCCGCGCCGCATCGTGTATGTCTCGTGCAACCCGCTTACCCAACGCGAGGATATAGCGCGGCTTGCAGCAGCGTACCGCCTCACCACGCTGCGCGGGTACGATATGTTCCCCCACACGCCCCACGTGGAGATGCTGGCCGTGTTGGAGCGAACCTAGCCGGTGATGAATGTTCAATTGTTCGGTGTTCGACAGAGCGCTTGACATTTCCCCATCTCAGTGCCATGATGTGCAGAGTCTCCGATGCGAGACGGGTAGGCAGAGCCTCTGAAGAAAGTAAGATGCATGGAGTTACCAGGCGGCCCCTATGCGGCGGTGGTCGAAAAGATTGTAGCGCACGCCAATACCCAGTCCCATCAGCAGCAGTCACCGTGTATTGAGCCCGCGCATATATTGTTGGCGCTCCTTACTATCAAAGGCAATTCAGCATTGAAAGCCCTTGATGCGCTTGGGCACTCCCCCGATCACATAGCGCATACCTTGCGGGCGACGATGCCCACCACGACCGCGCGTGCGGCCGAAACACCCCTACCCCTCTGTACCGCCGGTCGTCAGGTATTACATAATGCGCAGAACGAGGCCCGCAACCTGGGCCACCCGCAGATAGAGGCCGTGCATCTGTTGCTTGGCATGCTCTACGATGACCACGATAGCGCCGCTATGGCCTTGTCAGAGGCGGGTATCTCGCTGGTAGATATGCGCGAATATCTGTTGCAGCAACCACGCAAGCGCACGGTGGCGGGGGCGAGTAGCGGAGGGTTCCCCTTGCCCAGTCCGATCTTCCTGCTGTTACTGCTTGTGGTGGGGGGCAGCGGAGCTGTGCTCTATACCCAGGTGTGGCCCACGCTCAATACGCTGTTCACCTTCCTGTTTGTCGTTAGCGGGTGGATTGCCTCGGTCTGCGTGCATGAGTTTGGCCACGCCCTGGCCGCCTACTACGGCGGCGATAGCTCGGTCAAAGAGGCCGGCTATCTGAGCCTGAACCCGGCCCGCTATACCCAACCGCTGCTGAGCATTGTGCTGCCGCTGGTCATCCTCTTTCTGGGAGGGTTGGGGCTACCGGGTGGGGCCGTCTATATCAACCCGCTGGCGCTCCGTAGCCCCGGCTGGCGCAGTTTTGTTGCGGCCGCCGGCCCTCTGGGCACGGTGCTGGCCGGGGCGCTCATTATTGCCCCCTTTGCTCTGGGGTTGGCCCCCGATACGCTGGCGCTGCTCTCCGCCGAGAGTGGGCAGCGTATTGCATTCTGGGCCGCGCTGGCCTTCCTGGGCTTTCTCCAGGTCACAGCGCTGCTGTTTAATCTAATACCCCTGCCGCCCCTGGATGGCTTTGGCATGGTCGAACCATTCTTGCCCCCCGCCATAGCCGACCAGATGCGCCGCTGGAGCGGATTACTCTTTCTGCTGCTCTTGATCATTCTCTGGACTGGCGGGCCCCTGACCACCGCCTTCTGGCAAGAAATCTTCACGCTGGCCAAAGGCGTCGGTATCCCGCTAGAGCTTATAATTGTTGGTATGCGACAATTCTTATTTTGGAGATAGTGCCTATGAAAAGCTCAAACGATTTGCGCCGTCTGCTTGGACAGATTGACGGCAAAGGATACAAAGCCTATAAAGATATAGAGGGGGTCTATGATTTCGGGTCATTTGTGCTGGCGATTGACCATGTACAGGGTGACCCCTTCGCCGCGCCTTCAAAAGTGCGCGTCCGGATGCCCCACCACGTCAACTACCTACCTTCGGCGCTGTCAAATACGAGTGTACGACGCATTGCGCTGCAAGATTATCTGGCCCGCCTGGCCGATCAGGTGATACGCCGAACGGTACAGGGCCGCCGTGGTGCGGGCAAAAGTGGTCTCATCGCAATAGACGCGGGCCGGCAAGAGGTGTTGCAGCGCACCGCTGTACTGGTTACGCCCCAGTGGGTGGAAGCGCGTCTGGAAGTGGGCTTGCCCGCCGCAGGACGCACCATTCTGGGGCGACAGGCGGAAGCGATTTTGTGCAAAGACCTGCCCCAGATTGCCGAGCAGAGTTTGCGCTGGTATAACCTGCCACAACGCGATGTGGAGCATTTTGTGGCCTGTATTGAGAATCAAGAATTTATGCGGGCCCAGCTTGATAAAAAGGGTCTGGTGGCGTTTGTGGCCGATGGTTCTATCCTGCCGCGCCAGAGCGGGGCAACCGACAAGCCGATGGATGCCAGCGAGGCTGTGCCCTTCCAATCGCCCGATGCGCTGCGGGTGACGCTGGCCCTGGCCAACGATACGCCCGAAGCCCACTCGCATACGTCCGGGATGGGTATTCCCAAAGGGGTAACGCTCATTGTCGGGGGCGGCTACCATGGCAAATCTACCTTGCTCCACGCGCTCGAACGCGGTATCTATCCCCATATCCCCGGCGACGGACGCGAGATGGTGGTGACCAGTCCCGACGCGGTGAAGATACGCGCCGAAGATGGGCGGCGCGTAGAGAAGGTAGACATCAGTCCCTTCATTAGCAACCTGCCCTATGGCCGTAGCACAACGGCCTTTACCAGCGAGGATGCCAGCGGTAGTACGAGCCAGGCCGCCAATATCCTCGAAGCTATCGAAGCCGGGTCAACCGTGCTGCTGGTTGACGAGGATACCTCGGCGACCAACTTTATGGTGCGCGATGCGCGGATGCAGGCGCTCGTCCACAAAGAGCACGAGCCGATTACGCCCTTCCTGGACCGCGTGCGCGAGCTGTACGATACCCGCGGTATCTCCACCGTGCTGGTGATGGGCGGGTCGGGCGATTACTTTGACGTAGCCGACCACGTGATTATGATGCGCGAATATCGGCCCTACGATGTGACACACGAGGCCCGCGAGGTTGCGGCCCAACATCCTACCCACCGCCGCGCGGAAGTGTCCGAGTCGCTGCGCCAGACCACCGAGCGCGTACCGCTCTCAGAAAGTTTCGACCCCTCGCGGGGCAAGCGCGAAGTGAAGATTGATGCCAAAGGGCTTGATCTCATCCTCTTTGGCAATGACCCGATTGAATTGCGCTGCGTTGAGCAGATTGTAGATATAAGCCAGACCCGCGCCATTGGCCACGCTATCCACCTGGCCACCGAGCGCTTTATGGATGGCAAGGCGACCCTGCGCGAGGTGGTTGAGATGGTCGAAGCCTTTTTCGACAAAGAGGGGCTCGATGAGCTTGACCCCTTCCACCGCCGCGAACGCCACCCCGGCAATTTTGCCCGCCCCCGCAAGCATGAGATTGCCGCGGCTATCAACCGCCTGCGTACCGTGCGGATGCAGCAGCGGTAGCCCTATGTTCGGCCCGCGTCGCGGAGACACCTGGCCTCCGCGACGCGCAGCATCGCCCAACTTAATCGCGGGGGGTAAAGCTCGTGTCCGTCGTCATTCGTTCGCCCTGGTAGGTCACGGTTACTTCAACATCGGCGCGTTCGTCGGCCTCGTCTTCATCGTCCGTCACCTTGAATTTTAACTCGGCAACCCCGTTGATATTGGTCAACTCCGGCCCGACGTCATCATCATCATTGTCGTACTCTATTTCGGCGCGCACATCGGCCCCCTGTACCCCCTTGCCATTACGGATAAACTGTACGCAGATGCGCGTGGTCGTATCCAGGCCCGGGTCATCGTCGGTCATCCACGCGATGAGGCCGTCGGCGGGGGCGGGGGCATTCTTGGCACATTCGCCCGTCGCTGCCGTAGCCGGGGGCGGCTCTGGTGTCGGTTGCGGCGGCAGGTTGCCATCAATTGTAAAGTAGGCATAGGCGCGGCCCTCTTCGCCGCTCTCATCGCCCTGCACCGTTATAGCCCATACGCCGCCCATAAAGCCGGTGCTATCAACGCTAATGCGGCCATAAATGTTGCCGTTGGCGTCGGCTTTGGCCTCGTAGTCAAGCTCCTGCGTGCTCTGGTCGGGGCGGGTTAGCCAGAACATTAAATCCTCGCCATCCTTGAGCCCGTTGGCCTCAAAGATGAAGATGGTGCCCGGCGGCCCTGCTTCGGGTATCATCCGCGCATTCTTGTTGGGCGGGTGGGCCGGTGGCTGCGCCTCCAACTGGGGACTTTTCGCCTGCTCCTCGCCAATGGGTACTTGCCGTTCGGGCGGGGCCAGCATACGCCCAAGCAAGCTAAACTCTACCCGTTGGCCCGGCTGGCGCTCGGGCCAGAACTCGAAACGGAAATTTTCAAAATACTGCACCGTCCGTAACTGTCCGTCGCTGGTCACTTCGTCCACTTCGTTACTGAGCGGCCACCCGAAGAGACCCGGGCCGCCCCACGTCTCCCATATCTCCTTAAATCCATACTGAATAATGTAGCCCGTTTCGGGAATATAGCGCCGTTGGGCCGTGTTCTGAATGGGCTGTGCCTTGGGAAAGGTGCGGCCGCCCAGATATTCGGCGCCCAGTTTGCCCAGACGGACGCTATACTGGCCATTCTGCTCTACAAGCTCGAAGCGGGCTCGCTCAAAATACTGCGTCAGCGGCGCTCCGGGCGCAGGCACGTACTCTTCCGTAATCGGATACCCAAACACCCCCACGGCTCCATACGTCTGCCAGTAATTGCGGAACACTCCGCGCAGAGAATGGCCCGTCTGGGGAAAGAACGTCGGTTCATTCGCGTTCTGGGCTTGCGAATAGGGCACAAGCCCCACGATCAAGGCCAGGGCGAACACGATGGGCCCGAGCCGAAGTAAAACACTGCGATACCTACCAAACATTTTCATACAACCCCCACACTTACAGAGGAAAAAACCTGAAAAACCAGAACAGAGAGGTTTCAACGGAGAAGCATACCTCGGATACTATTTCTGCATTGTTTTCATTATAGTATACTCAAAAAGAAGCGGCAATATGGTATGATGTATATACCATTCAGATTTGGAGATTGCTACTATCATCCAAAGTAGCATTGCTGCTAGTGTCAATAGTAAAATAGTTCGCTATCTATGGCATTTTCTCATCCAAAACTGGCCGACTGGCAACCGCCGCCCGACTATCAACGGTTAGAATCGGCGATTGAGGGGGTTACCGTCTATGCGCCCATTCCCCAGACCACCGACGCCTACGACGAACGCCGTTTCACCTGCCCGCAATGTGGCGCGACCACCCGCTTTGATGTGCGGGCCGGCGGCGTTGCCTGTGCATATTGCGGCTATGTGGCAACGCCCCAGGCGGAGAAAGTTGGCCGCCAGGCCAGCGAACATGAATTTACCCTGACTACCTTGCTCAAGGCGGAGCAGGGGTGGGGCCTGCCGCGGCGCGAATTGCACTGCGAATCGTGTGGGGCCGACCTGGCTGTGACCGAGGGGGCGATCAGCACCACCTGTGCCTTTTGCGGCTCCAATAAAGTCAACGTGCGGGCCGCCGAGGCGGAACAACTCCGCCCGCGCTTCCTGGCTCCCTTTACCATCCAACCCGACACCGTGCGGGCCCGTGTGCGTGATTGGCTTGGCCAGGGGTGGATACATCCGCGCCAATTGTCCCATTCCGCTAGTCTTGCGCGTCTGCCCGGTATTTACCTGCCATTCTGGACGTTCGACGCGGTGATTACTTCGGTATGGCAGGCCGAGGTGGGCTATCCCAAAAAGGAACGCTACTATAGCAGCAGCGCGAAGGCCTGGCGAACGCGCACCAGAATTGAGTGGAAGTGGGAAGAGGGCCAGGTGGTAACCGATATTGACGATTTGCTGATGAGCGGTAGTTCACATCTGAGCCGTACCATTCTAGAGCGCATCTACCCCTTCAGCCTGCACGAACTGGTGGCCTATAGCCCCGACTACCTGGCCGGCTGGCAAGCCCAGGCCTACGATATTACCTTGCCCGACGCCTGGGAGACGGGCAAAACCACGATGCGCCAGTATGCTAGAGATGATTGCTACCGCGCCATCCATATGCGCTCGTCCCATGTACGCAACTTTCGCATGACCGCCGACTTTGCCGACGAGGTGTGGCGCTATATCTTGCTGCCGGTCTATCTCTCCTCCTATACGTACGAGGGCCAGGTGTACCAGGTGATGGTGAATGGGCAAACGGGCGTGGTGGCCGGGCAGAAGCCGGTGGATTGGCGCAAAATCTGGCTCGTTATCGCTGCGTTCTTGTTGCCCGGTATCCTCCTGATTGTGGCCGACCTGGGGGCGGCGCTGGTGCGGGGCGTCCAGGCGTCCATCATCTTTCCATTGGGGGTTATGCTGCTGGTGCTTGGTATCGTCTTTGCCGTCGGGCTCTATCAGCGAGCGGTTGCCGCGGAGTCGGTCGCATGAGCATTCCCTACCTCCCCCCGCTTGATCTGGTTGAGTCCATTGAAACGGCGTGGGGTACAGCGCGCTACCCGGCCGGCTGTGCGCACTGTGGCCAGGTTTTCCTGCTCGAAGAGTACCACCCCGAACAGCTATGCCCCACCTGTGCCCAGGCGATGTTACAAGCACAGCCGGCCCTGTTGCGCCAGGAACCCCCCGAATTGCTCATACCCTTTCGCCTGGAACAAGCCGACCTGCGGCCCATTCTGGAAGCGTTCGTCAAGCCGGTATGGTTGCCCTGCGCCGACTTTACCCCCGATATGCTGTTGCAGCGGGTGGTACCGGTCTACTGGCCCATGTGGTTGGTAGACAGCGATATTGTGGGGCATTGGGAGGCGGAAGTAGGGTTTGATTATAAGGTAAAAAGCTCGCAAGAAAGCTATAGCGCCCATGGGTGGCAATCGCACGAGGTTATTGAAACCAGGGTACGATGGGAGCCGCGCGTAGGGCAATTGCAGCGCCGCTACGAGAACATTGCCGTGCCGGCGTTGCACGACCAGCATACCCTGGCCCAACACATTGGCCCCTACCAGCACGAAAGCGCTATCGCCTACCACCCCTCCTTGCTTAACGGCGCAACCGTACGGGTGCCCGACCTGCAACCCCGCCACGCCTGGCCCGAGGCCCAGGTACACCTGGCCCACGCCGCCGCCGATGAATGCCGCCGGTCTACCGACGCGCAGCATATCCGCTCATTTACGCTTTCCGCCGATTATGAGGCGCTCAACTGGACACAGCGCTTGCACCCGCTCTATGTGACGTACTACACCGACGACCAGGGCCAGCGCCACCCTATCTATCTCAATGGACAGAGTGGCGCTATTGGCGGGCTGCGCCTGGCCTCACAGCGTCGCGGGTGGCGCTATGCCGGCATCATTGCGGCGGTGGCGGGGGTGCTGCTGCTGGTTGGCGTGCTCCTGTTGCTGCTTGGGTCAATGGTGGCACAGCTTCAATCGGTGGGTATGGGTATTATTCTGCTGTCCGTGCCAGTGGGACTGGCCGCGCTGGTGCCGGCTCTCTGGCCCTGGCAGTGGAACCGGCAACAACAGGAGCCCCCCGTTATTTCCCGTTCATCTCCACAATAAATTTGCGTATCGCCTCAAAATAGACCGACATACCCGTAATCATAATATCGTTATGGCCCGCGCCAGGGATAAGCACCAGTTCTTTCTTCTCCGCGGCACAGTGCTGGTGGAGTGTTTCGCCATCAGAAGGGGGAATGAGGAAATCTTGCTGTCCGTGCAATAGCAGCGTGGGCACAGTCACCTGCTCCATCTTGAAGGCGTTGCCAAATCCATCGCGCTCTTCTTCAACATCGCGCATGCGCACCCCCATACGGGCCAGCAATCCGAACGTATCGGAAAAGCCACTTTCGATAATCAACCCGGAGAGACTGGCCCCCGCCCGCAGCGCCGTCTCGACAGCCGGCACACTACCGAGCGAGCGCCCCATCACATATACCCGCGATGGGATGAGCCCATGTTCGGTAAACACCCCGTCAATGGCCTGGAAAATCGCCACCGCATCGGAAACAAGCGTGGCGGCGGTTGGAGCCCCTCCGCTGGTGCCATAGCCGCGGTAATCCATCACCAGCAGCGTTATATCCAGGCGGTTATACATATCGGCAAAATAATCGTAGTCGGCGGCTATTTCGCCATTGCCGTGGTAGTAGAGCAACAGGGGCGACTCGGCGCGCGCGGGGTAGAGCCGTCCTCCAACCAATACACCGGGCTCTACCTCCACATGGACAAGGTGCGTACGGGGGCCGTGGTAGCTATCATCGCCACGCGGATGGAATAACACCTGCCGTATTTCTGACCGGTCAAGAAGAGCGGTATTCATATGGTTCTCCTTCCCTTTCATTCGTGCAAATGTTTTGACGTGCGTTCAAGGCCCGCACGCAACTGGCCTTATTATACCAGTGACGGGTCATGCATGAGGCGTGCGGCGAGGATAGGTGATGCGAATGCATACTATACCACGGAATACCTATAGGCAATCACTCGAATTTGGTATAATTTGGGCTTGTCGAGGGGGACGTGATTATGCCTGGGATTGGTGAAAATACCCCCCCCTGGGTATTTTCACATCTTTACTATTGTGATACTATGAGAAATATGCAAATTCGAATTGAATAGGTAAGGAGAAGGAGAATGAACATGTCACGTGTCCTGACGGTTATGGCCCTGTTGTCCCTGTTCGTACTTGCTGCGTGCGGTGCGCAACCGCCGGCTGCGGTTCCCACCCAACCCCCGGAACCCACCGCCGATAGTGCAGATGCTCCCGAAGAAGATGCTACCGAAGAACCCGCCGCCGATACCGAAGCGGAGGAGGAACCCACGGCAGAGGAAGAAGAACCCACAGCAGAGGAAGAGGAACCCACAGCAGAGGAAGAGGAACCTCCCGCCGAAGACGCAGAACCGGCCGAAGGCGAAGAGATGCTTGACTCCGCTGGTATGGCCTACACCGTGCCAGATGGCTGGCAAACCGAAAATGTCGAATTTCCAGGCTTTGGTATGGCGATGCTCACCCCTGAAGGGGAAGGAGATAGCGACAACGGTATCTCCCTCAATGTGAGCGATACCGCCGACATGATGGGGCTTGAAGCCGGAACTGGACCCGATGATACCGCCGACACCGTGCTTGATGTTATGGAAGAAGAGCTAGAATCGGATGACATAACCGCCTCAATCGAGCGCGAGGATATTGTGGTAGATGGTATTGACGGACGGCAAATGACTATCACTGACATTGAGGGTGATGACATTGAAATGGCCATGTTTGGCGTCGTCAAAGTTGACGATGAGCGCTGGTTTGTTATCACAGGCGTTGGGGTAGACGATGGATTTGACCCCGCCGCCTTTGACGAGGTGCTGTCCTCCGTGCGCTTCTATGCGCCGGTGGGCGAGGAGGCGATGGGCGGCGAAGAGGACGCGGAAGAAGAACCCCCCGCCGACGCGGATGCAGAAGAAACCCCCGCCGACGCGGATGCAGAAGAAACCCCCGCCACCCCATCAGACGTGGCGCTTGAACCGGGAACCTACCTCTACACCAACGGCAACGAAGTGTTCGACGTGATGGTGTACGATGGGCAGGTATGGGCCGCAACCCTGGGCGGTGTGGTCGTCTGGGACGCCGCCAGCGGGGAGGAGGTGGCCATGTATACGACCCTGGATGGTCTGCCGAGCGTCGGGGTATTTGACCTGGCCCTGTGCGACACGCCAGAGCCGCTTATCGTGGCCGGCACCGCCAATGGCCTGGGCTTCTTCGACCCGGCCAGCGAAACCTGGTCGCGCTCCAGCACTACCGAAGATATGTCCGACATCCAGCAAACCCTTGCTATGGGCACGGCCGGGGAAGTGCGCTTTGTGATGTGTGATGCCGAAGCCGGGCAGGTCTACTTTGATAAGAATGGCCTGAGCGTCTACAACCTGGCCAGTGGCGAGACAGAGACATTCCTGGATAGCGACGCCCTGGTATGGAGTTCGATAGAAGACGCCGCCGTTGAAGGTGATACCTGGTGGATAGCCTCTGGCTTTGATGGTATGACCGTGGTGTCTGGGGGCGAAAGCACCTTCTACAATACCGAAAGCGGCAACTTCCCCGACGACGGCGTGAGCGATATAGCGGTCACTGACGATGGCACCGTCTGGCTTGCTGGCGATGAAGGGTTGGTACGCTTCCAGGAGGGCACAGCCACGCTCTACACCAATGCAGAGGTAGCCGACCTGCCACAGTATGGCGGCCTGGATCAGGTGGCCGTTGATGCAGACGGCAATCTGTGGATAGCCGCTTCGTCCTTTGTGTGCCAGTTTGACCCGGCCAGCGAAAGTTGCGCCACCACCTATGGCACCGATGATGGACTGGTGAGCGGCGCTATCAGTAGCCTGACCGTAGATGACCAGGGGAACCTTTACTATAGCACCTATGACTCCGGTCTGGTTGTGTACGATGGCGAAACGTGGAGCAACTGGGTGCTGGATGATACCCTCCCGCGCAGGAGCGTATACTACGCCGTCGCCGAACACGATGGCGCTATCTGGTTCGGGTTGGAAGGGGTTGGCGTGGTGCGTACCGACCTGGAAACGACCGAATGGGAGATTATCGAGAGCGGCGATGATACGCTGCATTCCAGCGAAGTGCGCGACATTGAGCCAACCGACGAGGGCGTGTGGTTTCTGCATGCCCGCTCGCTCAGCTTCTACGACGGTTCGGCGTGGAGTACCTATACCACCGACGAAGGCGTGTACGATGGCTACGCCAACGCCATCGCTACCGATAGCCAGGGCCGCCTGTGGATAGGGGGCGATGGCTTTGTCAGTATTATGGAGGACGAGAGCTTTACGACGATAGAGGGCGGCTCCGACGGGTTGCCGGCCGAAGTCAACGTCCGGGCGCTGCTGCCCGATGGCGACATGATGTGGGCCGCTACCACCGGCGGTCTGGTACGCTTCGAAGGCGATAGCGGCGAACTGGTGGTTGATGAGAACACCGCCGACTTGCCCGACGACAATATCGCCGCCCTGGCCAAAGAATCCGACGGCACCTATCTGCTGGCGACCGCGCGGGGGTTGGCCCGCTACGACGGCTCTACTGTCACCCCTATAGAGGGGTCGCCCTCGTCAAACTGGGTACTCAATGTAGATGACGCGGGCGGCATCTGGCTCTCCTCGATGGAAGGCGGCGACACCAGCGGCCTGTACTACTACGACGGCAGCACCTGGTATCTGCTCAACACCCACCACGGCTTGCCCGTCAACGAAGTGCGCGACTTCATGGTAGACTCGGCTGGTACGCTCTGGACAGTGGGCGGTAATACCAAGCGCGGCGGCGGTATCTTCCGCCTGGTGCCCGGCGCCGACGGCCTGACCGCCACCGTCACCGACATGGCCCTGGTGATGGGTGAGGGCGGCGAACCGGCCGCGGAGGAGGAGCCGACCGAGGAACCCGCCGCTGAAGAGGACGCCGCTACCGAGGAACCGGCCGCCGAAGAGGAACCGACCGAGGAACCGGCCGCCGAAGAGGAATCCACCGAAACAGCAGGCGAACAAACCCTTGACACCGTTGGACTGGCCTACACCGCCCCCGACGGCTGGCAAGATGAAAACCTCGAAATGGACGGAGTTGGCATGGTGATGATGACCCCTGAAGGAGCAGAAGACGAGCAAAATGCCATGGTCATCAATATGGGTAGTCCGACCGACATGACGGGGCTTGCCGCAGGAACCAGCCCCGATGATACCGCCGATACGCTGCTTGATGCCATAGAAGCCGATATGGAATCCGAGGATGTCACAGCGTCGGTTGAGCGCAAGGACATTGTGGTTGATGGCCTTGATGGGCGACAGATGACCATTACCGACATTCCAGAGGAAGAGGACATCGAAATCGCTCTGTTTGGGGTTGTCAAAGTTGATGACGCCCGCTGGTTTACCATAACAGCAATCGGAACCGAAGAGGGGCTTGACCCCGCCGCCTTTGACGAGGTACTGGCCTCCGTGCGCTTCTATGAGCCGGTGGGCGGAGAGAGCGGGGACGGTATGGACG
>DAOTUK010000084.1:0-27152 GCA_034437375.1 Chloroflexaceae bacterium
GGGGGCGATTCGGGCAATGCGACCGTCGCTATCGTCCAGCATTCCCCTTGCTCTTGCGTCACCTCGCCGCAGGTCTGCCCCTGCGCGTTGACAATCTTGCAACCCGGCACCATTGCACACGAGAGCTGCATCTGCCCAACATGCGGGAGATAGCGCAGCAACCAGGGCGCGCCGGGCACCATCCCCAGAAGGAAGGCCGGCCACGGTCGGGGAATGGGGGTACAGACCTGCCCGCTACCCACAGTGTTGACAGCGGGAACGCCGAGCCACGCCGCTTGCTCATGCACCATCGTGCCCCAGATAATCGCCCCGTCGTGCTGCGTGGATGCGGTGAGGCGGCCCATCGCGGGGGAGGGAATGCTGGCGGCCTGGGCAAAGTGGTAGGTTGCTCTGGGAATGTCTGGCGGGCAACTACACAGCACCATCATCTCCACCTGCCCGGCATAGCGCCGCCATAGGGGGCGGTGGGCGATGTCCCAACAGATGAGCATGCCAATCGCTCCCAGGTCGGTATGGGCAACAACAATGCGATGGCCGGCACGGAAGTAGCCGCGCTCCCATCCCCAGGGAAAGAGCTTGTGGTAGCGCCATACGCGCCCATCGGGGGCGTAGAGGAGCATGGTGTTGGAGATGTCGTGGTCATCGAGCAGCAGTAGCGTGCCGGCCAGGTGGATGGCGTGTTCAGCGGCGGTGCGTTGCATCCAGGTGGCGGTGATACCGTCGAGTGGCTCGGCGCGGGTGAAGTTGTCATCAGCGTAGGCGTAGCCGATGTTGAAAAGTTCGGGGAGTACGACGAGCTGCGCGCCGGCCTGGGCGGCCTGCGAAACCAGCGTGGAAGCGCGGGACAGGCGCTCACTGGTGGGGGCCGGTGCGGCATCCATCTGGACGGCCGCAATGGTGACAGGACGGGTCTTGCTCGTCTCCTTAACAAATATCTTTAATCACCTGGGCCGCTACTCCGGCGGGTCGGAGGCGCCCGACCCGCACCACCTCGCCATAGCGCTCGCGTTTGGCGGATGGCTCACCGGACGGGAAGGTATAGGCAGGACAGGGGGGTATCCAGACAACAAGCAGCATGGCAATACATAATAGCTGCTCCCTTGTGAAACAACCGCACCAATTGTCCCGTCGCTACGAAGGTGGGTACTATTGAGTGGTGGCGTGTTGCAAAAAGGTGTGTACCTGCGCTCGAACGTCGGCATGGTGCCCCAGTAACAAGTGTCCCCCGGTGTCCAACGGGAGAAACTGCGCACCAGGGATCTGCGCTGCGGTGTATTCGCCAAAGCTGAATGGGTTTATCTGATCATCCCTGGCATGCACCACCAGGGTAGGCATGGTAATCGTCTCTAACTGGTAGCGGGCTTCAGCATCAATCGCGGCCCCTTCGTTCTGCAACCCGTCAAAGCGGTCTGTGACTGGCTGGAATGCATCAACCATGGTTGCCATAAAGGTCTGCTCCTCTGCTGGTGCGACCGACCGCAGTTCGGGCGTGATGTCGAACAGCGGCTCCAGACTGGAACGTGACACATGTTGCACCACCCAGTACGGGAAATCGGAGCTAAAGAGCGCCTGATAGAGCCAGATAGGCATTGGGAACTCTTGCTCGTCGGCCGTGAGGGGCGTATACGGAGCCGATGAGAGCAGCACGAGGGCAGCGGTACGCGCCGGGTAGTGCTCTGCAAACTGAAGCGATGGGGGCACACCGCCGGACATCGCAAGGATGGCAACATGGTCAATCTCCAGGGCGTCGAGCAAATCGGCAAAGGCCTCTGCCTGGGCCGCCGTGGAGGCATCGGCCGGCAGGGGGGAGCGGAGATAGCCAAACCGAGATGGACTGATCCAGCGGAAGCCGTCGCCGCCGTAGGCGTGGGCTATGGCGATACCCTGGTCGTATCCGCCGCCCGCACCGTGAACCACAAGAACCGGCTGGCCATCGCCCCAGGTCGCGTACTCTAGCGCCCCATGCTGAGTCTCGACAACCTGGCTTCCCGCTGCCAGACGGTTTCGCACGACCTGCATATCGTGGGCATAGGCAACGTAGGTGGCCCCAACCCCGATGAAGAGGACTCCAACCAACCCCAGAAAATCCGCCGCCTGACCCGCCTGGAACGCCTTGCGCCGCTGTGTTGTGCGGTATTGGCCTTTGAAGAATCATGTTGAACCATGGCCGTAACCCTCCCCTGCATCACATCACGCCGCGGGGTGATTCCCATGCCCTGCGGTTGAACTGATTATAGCATGTCTGAGAGGAAAAAAAACAGGGCGCTATCGTTGTCGGGTAGGAGTTCGGAGGGCCCGCATATGCAAAGACCACCACAGAACAGGGCCTATAAGCAGCAGGGTTGACCAACGATGCGGTGTGCTACTGCTCTGGACTTCGTTCTGTGGTGGTTTCTCCCATAAACAGGGCCTTACGAGGACGAGTCCGTAATAGTCAGGGTGCCATAATAGTCAGGGTGCCATAGTCGCCCGCGACGAAGTGCCCCGGCACGGTGCAAATGTAAAGATAGTCACCGGGCGGTGGGGCCTCAAAGTTGAGCGTCTCGCGCTCACCGGGGGCCAGCGTTTCGCTATGCACGATGACCATATCCATCAACTCCTCGTTGTCTATTGGAAAGTAGCCGGTATCTATGGCCGCGGTTGCTGCATCGTTAAATTCCGACGCCTTATCCATATCGGCGTGGTTGAGCAGGGTAAAGTTGTGTTCCTGGGTCTGCGATGAATTGTGATACTCAATGACAACGGGTTCATCTTCGGCAACCGTGGCGCTCAAGGTGTCTTTGTCAAACTTGAGTGTCTCGCCCTCCTGGGCAATGTTTAGCGTTACGGCCCCGTCGCCACCACCACCAGTGCTGCCGCTTCCTCCACTCTGGGGTGCTGCGGGGGCGGGCGCACTCGCTCCACCACCCCCACCACAGGCGGACAGTATCAGCATCACGCTGGCGACCATCGTTACCAACATTCCACTTGTTCGTCTCCTTACCATTGGTTCAAACCTCCTTATCCATTCTTTCTAGTATCTTCTCATTTGCGTTGCAATAAGTGTGCCGAGAGGACACCCTCATGCCTCCTCAAGAATACGCTTGCCGGCCCCTCCGCCGTGTTGCTCCTCCGATACGTCAATCTGCTTATAGCCCGTGAACATCGCAATGATGTTTGAGAAGACTGTGCGCCCTGTGGTGGTCATATAAACATGCACAATCAGGAAGGCCAGCAGCAGAAAAGCCCCCGCCGTATGCAGCAGTGCCACCCCCCCCACCGACCCCGACAACCCGATGGCCGGCCATGCGTCGTAGAAGAGGTATAGCAGGCCGGTGGTCGCCATCACCGGAAAAATCAAGATCTTGAAGGATAGGTACGAGAGGCGCTGCAACGGGTTGAGTTTGGCGACCGGGGTCGGGTTGGTGGGGTGGGGAGCGCCACGGAAGATGCCCACCATATAGAACCAGACCATAGCACCCAGGTTGCTGCGCTGTGGTAGGTATTGGCGCCATTCGCCCGTAGTAAAATGCCAGAACATCGTGAAGAGGGCCAGGATAATCAGCGCCAGGGCGGCGACGTTGTGGAGCCGGGCCGCGGCACTAAAGCCCAGTAGCCGATAGGTGCCATGAATCTCAAAGCCGGTCATCATCAGCACCCCAATGAGCAATGCCTGGGCCCAGTGCCAGAACCGTTCATATCGCTGGTAGAGGTAGACCTTTTTCATTCTTCGCGCTCCTTCCCGTTTTTTCGTTTCTGGTGGGCTACGACGCGCAGCGAACTATGCACCAGCACGCTGGCCAGGGTGCCGCCCACCAGCGCCCATCCCATCACATCCAGCACCAGATTGCGGTCACGGCCCGGTACATAGCTCCCGCGCACGTCGGACAGAATACCGGTGCGGCTATGGCATTCGCCACAACGGACGGCCTGGTCGGCCGGCGCCACGGCATGGTTCAACAACCAGGACATCTCCGTTTCGACAAAATCATATGTGCCGCTATAGGGTATCTCTCCGTCTTGCATGGCCGCGTTAATCGCGGCATCCCAGTTCATCGTTTGCCAGTAGGCGCTTTGCTCGTCGCCATACAGATTGACTGCCACCAGCGAATTTTGTTCGGCATCGTAGGGCATCACCCCACGCACCACGCGCACGGGCCAGAGCCGCGCCTTCGGATTGTCATAGCCCCCCTGTAGCGTGTTGATGGGCACGGTGCCGGTGGGGTCAATGGTATCGCCGACCTTTGTAAAATTGATGGTGCCATCGAACCAGACATACGCCGGTCTGATGTTCTCGTCCCACGCGAACGCTCCATAGTGGCCGTGGTAGCGCAACTGATCATCCGCATCGCGCTCTACCACCGGCTGGCCCTGGTCATCGGTGCGCCCGGCCTGCGACCAGTCCCACGATACCATCTGCGGGCCGGCGCGGGCATAGCGGGGGATATGGCAGGTCTGGCAGGCTAACCGGTCAACGTGCCGGGTGATCATCGGGTTGCTATGGACATCGTCGCGGTCGTGGCAGTTGCGGCAGGTGGCGTGGACCAGGTGGCTATCGGCCTGGTCGCTCTCCGATACCGGCTGGTATTTGCTGCTGAAGAACTGGTGGTTGTGGGGGGTGTGGCACGAACTGCACGAGAAGTCGAGAAATTCGGTGCCAATATGCACATCCAGATCTTCGGAGGCATCTTCCAGGGCGGCGGGCAGGCGTCCGTGGATGACGGGGTTGACGTTGCGTTCGCCAAAGTGACACGAGCCACAACTGGCCCGACTGGTGGGGCCGACGTTCTGGGCTATGTGGTTCAGGTCGGGGGGGTGCCAGGTGTTCCCGCTGCCGGGGGGATACTCTGTCGGTTCATAGGCCGGGTGGCCGGCTGCGCCGGGTAGTTTGGTATAGGTGCCGGTGGTATCGTGGCAGATCAGACAATCCACTGCTTCCGCGGCGCGATAGTCGAAGCTCGCGGCGTCCTCCATCCCATAGCCGGTGTGACAGGTGGCGCAGTAGGCTTCGTTTCCGTCAATCGCCAGCACGTTGTTATCAATGATGTGGCGCTTGCCAAGCATCTGCCCGGTGTCGGGGTGCGCAAATTCCCAGTTCCAGTGGACGGAGGCGTGCAGTTGATCGGCGCTCTGGTTGTGGCACTCCTGGCACGCGGCGGTGACATCCGGGGCGGTAGCAAAGTCTTGCTGAAGTAGCTCAAACTGGCTGTGGTCGGCGGTAGAGGGGGGCGGTTCCTCGCTCTGGCTCCCGTTGCTCTCGTCACCTTCGCTTGTTTCGTCTGCATTGCTGCTGGTGGGGGTGGGGGTTTCTTGCGCGTGGGTTACTGCGTTAGCGAGGATGAGCGCAATCAGCACGAGCAGGCTCAAGAGTAGTCCGGCCAGTCGCGCCTGGGGTCGGTCATCATTCATAGTACACTCCTTCTCGTATCAAGCCGTCATGGTTTGTATATACCGCACAATACTTGCAAGAAGTGTGCCGGCCCGGTCTATCCCTCCCCCTGGCACACAAGTTACAGCACTTCATTTCCTTATCTGGTTGTTTGCCAGGGACACTTATGCAGGAGAAATGTAGGTACAACCTGGCCCATACCTGGCAAGATGCGTGCCACGTGGCGCTGACATACTCCTTGTCACCACACACGCGCCAATCTCCATTTTCAACTGACGTATCTGGCCCGCTTCTTGCTATACCATAGTGTGGTGATGTTCTATAGCAATCTTACGTAGCTCGTAAACGATATACCAGGGAACACGGGCATCCTGCCCGCATACGGGCGAGACGCCCACGCTCGCAGGAGTTCCGACACAATCAGGGTTGCTATAGTCACCAGTGTTGTTCAACTTTCGGACTGCATGTGATGAGGCGCTCGAAGGTTTGAGACGCACTGCCACTATTGCTATTGATAGAAAAGGAGCATGAGTATATGCCTACGAACATTGAAAGACCGAAAGAATATATCCTCCGAACCCATCTCCCCCTGCCCTATGAACAAGCCATAGAACGGGTCAGCGACGCCTTAAAAGAAGAGGGTTTTGGGGTCTTGACAGAGATAGATGTGCAGCAGACGCTTAAGCAGAAATTGGATGTAAACTTTCGCCGCTATGCTATTCTCGGTGCCTGCAACCCTAACCTGGCCCACCAGGCACTCCAGACCGAAACAGAAGTCGGGTTGCTGCTACCGTGCAACGTCGTGGTGTACGAGGAGGACGGCGGGAGCGCTGTTTCCATAGCACATCCTGTAGCCTTGATGGGGGTAACCCACAACCCGCAACTCGAACCGATGGCCCGCGAAGCCCAGGAACGGCTCCAACGAGTATGCAAGGCCCTCAGTGGCTAACACACCATTGTTTATTGTTTGTTGACCATATGGCCGGGTGGCTCCATCGTACCGCCCCCCCCCCCATTGCTGGCGCAGATAGGCCACCCGGTTTTCCCATCATTCGGGCCGATCAATCACGCGGACGCCCTTATCATAGGTGGGGCTTGTTGCTGATAGTCCATCGTGTTTCTCCCTCCTTTGCTTCGCTCTGGTCATTGCAAGATGGAGGCCAGGATTCTGCCCATACCGGGGGCATCTGAACCAGATGTCTCCTGGCCCGTAAATTGCAGCAATATAGCCAGGGAAGAAATGACAGAGCAACCCTGATTGTGTTGGAACCCCTGGGCAAGCGGGCGTCTCGCACGCATGCGGGTAAGATGCCCGCGTTCCCTGGTATATCGTTTACGAGCCACGTAAGATTGCTATAACAGTGGACGTGTTATCGAGAAAGAAGTTATACACACCCCCGACGGAGCTGAAGAACACCAGATTGAACACGAGAAAAAGATTGTCCTTTCACCAGCAGAACGGCGACATCGTAATATCCACCGTATCCACCGTATCATCTACTTTATCGTTCATGTCATCTCTATCTTTATCCTCATTCGTTTCTTCTTTGTACTGGTAGGTGTCAACCCACAAAACGCCTTTGCCGTCTTTCTCTATGGGCTAACAACACCATTTCTCTCGCCATTCCTGGGGTTGTTTGGCGATACTCCCGCCCCCACCTATGGGCAAAATATTATTGAGACTGCCGACCTGGTGGCCGTCGGAATCTATTACCTTTTCGCCTGGATTGGGGCAAAGCTCGTGGTATTTGCCTATCCACGCCCACAAAAACAGGAACACGAGCAAGAGCAGGAGCAAAAAGAGGAAAAGACGTACGAATACAGCCATACCCACTCGCATGAACATGCGTAATAATACTGCTGCAAGAGGGCCAGGGGTTGCGCTGAAATTACCATACGGTCGTTGGGCCACGGACACGGGTACTATACCCGAAGTATCAGCAGGGTGATTGCAACGTCTTACGTCAAAACCACCTGTTTTATGGGGTGTGGCGCGGCCAGGCCGCGCCACACCCCACAGCTCGTACCAAAGGGGGATGGTTTCCTTAACCGGTGCTGCCAAGCCCGGTCGCCAACGCATTCACCGTGAGCAGCAAGTGGTGCAACAGTTGATCTGCCTCAGCAGTTGCGCCCTGCTGCTGCAAGTCCCGCCAACGCCGCAGTAGGGCGAGTTGCTGCTCGTGCAGCCGGTGCAACCCCTCGCGGCGAATCTGCATCATCCCGTGAACATTTGGGCGGTGCTCGTCCAGCGGCCCGCCATACAGAATTTCGAGCATCTGCTGCGTGCGCTCGTATTCGCCAAGAATGCGCGTCAGCACACGCTCGCGGATGGTCGTATCATCAACCAGCGCTGCGTAGGATTGCATCACCTCTGTATCAACGGCGGCAATGCTGGTTGCGGCATTGCTCAAGATATAATGCAATGGTGTCCAGGCGAGCAGATGCTCGCGCACCGCCGCAAAAGTTTGCGGGTCATTCGCTTGCAAGGCTTCGAGCGCGCTCCCGACGCCATACCACCCCGATAGGTAGTAGCGAGCCTGGCCCCAGCTAAACACCCACGGTATCGCCCGCAGGTCGGCCAGTGTTTGCTGCCCGCTGCGGCGCGCCGGACGCGACCCGATGCGGCTTTGTTCGATCACGTCAATGGGGGTAGCCTGCCGAAAGAAGGTCATGAAGCCTTCGGTGGTGAGGAGTTCAATATACACCTGGCGGCTGCGCTCGGCCAGCCAATCCATCGTGGACTCCAGCGGGTTGGGCGGTTCGGCAAAGTGCTGGTCAAACAGGGTCGCACGGGTGGTACCGGCCAGCAGCAGTTCAAGGTGATAGGCGGCATGGATTCGGTTGGCGTATTTCTGGGCAATCGTCTCGCCTTGCTCGGTTAGCCGCAGGTCGCCCCCCAATGCGCCGGGGGGCATGGACTTGACGAAGCGGTGGGTTGGCCCTCCCCCGCGGCTGATAGTGCCGCCGCGCCCGTGGAAGAAGCGCACACGCACGCCACACGCGCGGCCCACCTGTACCAGCGCTTCCTGCGCCCGATACAGCCCCCACAGGCTGGCAAAGATACCGCCGTCCTTGTTGCTGTCGCTGTAGCCAATCATTACCTGTTGTATCATCGCGCCATCCGCGCCGCGCGACTGGAGCGCCAGACTGCGCCGGGTCAGCGGATGGTCGAGGAAGGCGCGCAGAATGTCCGGGCTGCGCTGCAAATCGTCTATCGTCTCGAACAACGGCACGACCGGCAACTGACAGGCCAGCCCCTCCGGGGTATCGGTGAGCAACCCTACCTCGCGGGCCAGCAGGTAGATGACCAGCAGGTCGGAGAGGCTGCGGGTCATGCTCACGATCAGAGCGCCCAGGCCATCCAGGCCGTAGGAAGCGATATGCTCGACCAGCACCCGATAGCAACGCAGCACGGCATCGGCTTCTGGCCCTACCTGTTGACCGGGGCGGGTAAAGGGGCGCGGCGAGCGGAGTTCGTCTTCCAGGAAGGCCAGACGGCGCGTTTCGTCCCAGGTCGCAAAATCTGTATCTCCCAGACCGGCCGCCTGCATTAGTTGGGCAACGGCCAGGTCATGAAAGCGGCTGTTTTGCCGAATATCCAGCGTTGCCAGATGAAAGCCAAAGGTTTGTGCGCAGCGGATTACCGGCTGCACGCTGCGTTCCGCGAGCCGCTGCGCGCCGGCTTCCATGAGCGTATTGCTCAGCAAGTACAGGTCTTGGACAAGGTCGTCCGGGCCCTGGTAGGATACGTCGGGCCGCGGCTCTGCTGCATCGGGCAAGCGGGCGATCATCAGGCTGATCATCTGCCGCCAGGGTTCTTCCGGGTTGCGTTCAACCAGTTGCTGGCCCTCCTCGCCAAGTCGCTCTGCCCATATGGCGATGTAGTCTGTCAGGCCGGACGAGGGGCTTTGCAGCCGCTCCGAGAGACTCAGGTGGAGTACCAGTTGGGACAACTGCTGGTGCAATAAATCCAGGGCATGCGCTCGGAGTTCGCGCAGCGTGTCGCGGGTAACCTCTGCCGTCACCAGCGGGTGTCCGTCGCGGTCGCCGCCGACCCATGTACCGAAGCGCAAGCGCGGCAGGCGCGTTGCGTCGGACACATAAGAAGGAGCATACCCCCTATCGGCCCACGCCTCGCGCAGCCGCCGGTCGAGTACGGGTAGCACCAGCGGGAACACATTCGAAAGGTAGTGAATAATATTACGCCGCTCAGAGGCGACATCGGGTTTTTCGAGAAACACCTCGCCTGTGCGCCAGAGCAGTTCAAGCACTGTCTTGATTTCGTCGCGGATGGCCTGCTGCTCATAGGGTGTCCACATCTGGTTTTCGCGTTGTACCAGCAGCAGGTAGAGGCGCCGGTGATGCTCTAGCACGGTGGCACGCTTGGCCTCGGTCGGGTGGGCCGTGAGCACTGGCTCTACTTGCATGGTGGGCAGGGCCTCTGCGATTTGCTGTTCGCTCAGGCCGCGTTCGCCAAGCTCTTGCAGACATTGGGACCAGAGGGCGCGCGTGGCGCTCAGTCCTTCCGTCGCATCCATGATGCGGCGCTCCTGCACAGCGGCGTTTTGCTCCACCAGGCCGAGCAGGGTAAAGGCGATGGTATAGGCCTGGGCCAGTCGTTCGGGCTCGCCGGGTGGGGGCGCAGATGGCGCCGTCGCTTGCCAGGGCAGCGCTCGCGCCAGTTCGGGGTCGTCCGTCTCTTCGAGCACCTCACGAAAGCATGCCATGAAGAATGCGAGGTCGTTCTCGACCTTGTTTGGATCAACCACGAGAATGTTTGCACTATGTATGGACATGAGTTCCTTTCCTGATGGAATAAACAACCGTTGGGATTGTCTTTGCTTCATTTTTCCGGGGTAGTATACCACGCTTTCACGTGACTTGAAGCGACACTGCGTTGCAGAAACCGCAGAAGCCGTGCAACGAAGCGCGGCCATGGTTGCTCCTGGTAGTCCTCCCAGAACGACCGTTTCGCATGATGCGACCCGAACATTCCCCATCATCACTCCATTGACCTGGGTATTATGCGACTCCTGGAGCTATGTTCCGAAACCTGCCCACCTGACCAGGGCATACCATACCGTCCCGGCCGATGCTACGACCGGCTTTTCGCAGTACCATGAGCAGAAAGCACCGATGTACGAAGGAGGCATAATGCATACCGTACCAGAGAAGAAGACGATCATCGCCGCCGCAATGATGTTTGGCGGCATGTTTGGCATGACGATGGGGGTGCTCGTGAGCAACATTCCCGTCGGCCTGCTGGTGGGGATGCTCCTGGGCTTGCTTGTGGGAGCCGCCTGGAGCCGCCCCAAGGATCAGGATTCGTAATAGATTCGCGCACGATTGCCCATATCGCCATCCTGGCCGGCAGAGCCGTGATAGCCCAACAACCGCCGGCCATCAGGAAACGGTAAAGCGATACCCGATGCCCGGCTCTGTCAGGATATACACCGGTTGAGATGGGGTCGGCTCAATCTTGTGGCGAAGCTGTGTGATAAACACCCGCAACGTCGGCGTCTCCTGCTCGTAGCCCGGCCCCCACACCGTCCGCAACAACCAGCGATGCGTCAACACCTTGCCCGCGTGCGTGGTCAGCACATGCAACAATTCATACTCGGTGGGCGTCAAGTGTACTTCCTGCCCCCGCACCATCACCCGTCGGTGCGCCCGGTCTATCTGCACATCGCCAAAGGTACCCACCGGCTCCTCGGTCGCGTTCAACCGCGCCGCATGCCGCAGCGCCACCCGAATACGGGCCAGCAGTTCATCCATCCCAAACGGCTTGGTCAGGTAATCGTCCGCCCCCAGATCGAGCGCCGCCACCTTGTCTTGCTCCTGGTCGCGCACACTCAACACGATAATGGGCACCTGCGACCACCCCCGCACACGGCGGCACACCTCTAACCCATCCAGGTGGGGCAACCCCAGATCTAGCACCACCACCTCCGGCCGCCAGCGTACGATACTATCCAGCGCCGCCACCCCATCCGCCGCCCCCTGCACCGTGTACCCACGGGCGCTCAACCCCATCTTAAGCATCCGCTGCATGTGCGGCTCATCATCCACTACCAGAATACGCGCACTCATCCCCCAACCTCCATCACCGGGCGGGCCGCGTGCCTTTCCGCCCCAACCTCACGGGGCAAGGTGAAGGTCACACATGCGCCGCCCTCGGCCCGATTGGTGGCGCTCATCGTCCCGCCGTGCGCCGCCACCAACCCCTTGCAAATGGCCAGACCCAACCCGCTCCCCTCGGTATGGCGTTCGCTGTCGCCACCACGTACAAACTTCTCGAACAGGTGCGGCAACACGCTGTCTGGAAAACCGGGCCCCGTATCAAACACCACAACTTCAAGCATGCCCCCCTGCTCACGGGCCCGCACAGTAATAGCCGTACCGGGGGGCGTATGGTAGGCCGCATTTTCGAGCAGATTGGTCAGAACACGGTCAATGTGGGTATAGGTGACGTACACCGGCGGCAGATCATCGGGTATCTCCACTGTGACCCTATGATGGGCCAGCACGGGCCCAAGCCGCAGCATGACTTGCTCGGCTAACTCTGGCAAATCGTGCCAGCGGCGGGTCTGTTCCAACGCGCCCGCCTCAATGCGCGACATCACCAGTAAATCTCCCACCAGGCGGTCAAGACGGGTTATCTCCCGATCAATCGAGCGCAACAACTCCTGCTGCATGCGTGGTTCCCAGGGCACGCTTTCATCCAACAGGTTGGAAACGGCCCCTTTCATCACCGCCAGCGGTGTGCGGAAATCGTGCGAAACCGACGAAAGCAGGGTAGATTTGACGTGGTTGGCTTCGGCCAACACGCGGGCGTGGTGCGTCGTCTCAACCAGCTTTGCGCGTTCGAGTACCAGCGCCACCTGCGTTGCTATCATCTGAAGTACATCATGTTCCGCGGCACTCAGGGGAGGGGCCATCTCATGCTGTAGCACCGTGAGCGTACCGACCGAGTGTCCGGCGGGCGGAATGGGACACTCAATACACCATCCCATGGAATCGTCAGAGGGCAGCGTACCACTGCTGGCGTGAACGACCAGCGCCCCCGTATCATCCAGCAGCGCAATCTGGCACGCCTGCGCGTTGAATAATCGGAGGGTGGTATCGCTAATACTGGGCAAAATGCGTTCGCGTTCCACCTCGGCGCTAATCGCCTGGCTGAGGCGGTAGAGCGCGTCAAGATGGGCAGCATGGCGCATAGCGTGGGCGGCATGGTCGCGGGCCCGCCCGGCCAGTCCGCTTACGACGACGGCGACACACAGGAAGGTGCCCAGACGGACAGCATCTTCAACCGACGTAATACCGATAGCCTGGTAGGGCGTCATAAAGAAGTAGTTGAGCGCCGCAAAGGCCAGCAGCGAGGTGCCGACCCCCACCCACAAGCCCGATACCACCGCGTTGATCAGCACTACCAGCGTATAGAGCAGTGCGGCCGTGGTGTGCTGGATGTAGGGGGTTGGCAGCAGCGAGATCAGGGTGACCAGCGTGACGCTACCGGCCCAGGTAAGAAGGCGGGCCGCTGGTGTCCAGGCGGAGCGCACGTGCAACCGCACCCCCTCGTGCGCGAGGGGCGGCGGCGGGATGGGCGTATTGGCGCTGGCGGTATTCGTCGGCATATTTCTATTATAGCCGTTCCGGGGCGTTGCCTGATCCCTTCCCTGATGTGGACGCTTCCTCCGCGACCGGTTGCGGGGGCTTCAGTATCGAAGCAATGATCGCGGCCGCCACCAGCGTTACAATGACCCCAAGCGAAAGCAGCGTGGGTATCTCAACCAGGTCGGTGAGCAGCAACTTGATACCAATGGCCACCAGAATAACCGACAGCGCATAGCGCAAATAGGCAAAGGTGTGCAACAATCCCCCAAGCGCGAAGTAGAGCGAACGCAACCCCAGAATAGCCAGCACATTTGAGGTGTAGACAATAAAGGGGTCATGGGTTACGGCGAGAATGGCCGGGATGGAATCAAGGGCAAACACCAGATCCGTCCACTCGATAAACACCAGGATAACCAGGAGCGGTGTTACCCAGAGCTTACCCGCGCGCCACACGAAAAACCGCGCCCCCTCAAAATCGCTGGTGATCGGGAGGATACGGCGGAGCAGGCGCAGGATTGGGTTTTGCTCCGGGTGTATCCCCTCGTGCTTGCGCAGCATCGTGATGCCGCTGTAGATGAGGATGGCCCCGAAGAGGTAGAGAATCCAGTGGAACCGCACCACCAGCGCCACCCCCGCGAAGATGAGCATGGCCCGCATCAGTAGAGCGCCGATAATGCCCCAGAAAAGTACCCGATGCTGGTAGTGCGGTGGTACACTGAAGTAGGAGAAGAGCATAGCAAACACGAAGAGATTATCTACACGCAACGACTTCTCCAACAGGTAGCCGGTCAGGAACGTGAGCGCGGCATGGCTCCGTTCGGGCGGAGCATAGCCGCCGACCCACCCGGTCGCTATACCCAGATTGAAGAGCAGGGCCAGCGCCACCCAGACCCCGCTCCAGATGAGGGCCTCTTTGATATGCACAGTATGCGCGGTGCGGTGGAATACCCCCAGGTCAAGCGCGAGCAACACCAGCACCAGCACATTGAATCCCACCCACCAGACCAGTTGCGTCTCCATAGTTCCCCGTTTTCTCCGACAGCCCGTGTCATATATCCACGATTAACGATTCTCGATAGTCCCTGTCCCTCAACGCCACACGACATTGCTCACGCCACCCTCCGGCCACGCAATCTGTCTGGGCGACCCGGCGCCGGGGTCTTTCGGATTGAACGAGATAACATAGAGCGCAAAGGTATTGTCGGTTTCCTCGGTCATCGCTGCAAACGCAATCGCCCGGCCATCGGGCGACCACGCCACGCTGTCAATCCGCTCGTACGATGTCACTATCGGCACCGGCTCGCCCCCATCGGACGCAACCAGAAAGAGCGTGCCCATCGTTTCCCTGGAATGCTCATCGAAGAGCAACCAGCGACCATCGGGCGACCAGACCACCCCACTGGATACCCCCGCAAGGGCCGCAACTTCTCGCAACCCGCGGCCATCGGCGTTAATGAGATAGATCGTGCCGCTGTTGGTGGGGGTGATGACCAGGCGCTTCCCATCGGGCGACCACACCAACCGCGTCATATCTGTCACCACCAGATCCGACAGGGGGACAACCGACGATCCGTCCGCCATCGCCCGATATACCCGAAATTCAGAGGCCGTGGCCGTGGCATTTGGAGCCGCAACAAAGGCTATCTGGCGACCATCCGGCGACCAGGCCGGGTTGGAAATCCAACGCAATTCTGGGATCGTGTCGGTTACAATGCGTCGCTGTGAACCATTCGACCGCATCACCACCAGGTCTTCCGAATCGGGGGTAGCCGCAGCTACCCGTGTACCATCCGGAGCAATAGCTACTTCCCAGGGGTTATGCCCATCATTCGTCAAACGCATCTGATCCGTTCCATCAGCGTACACCGTGTAGATGTCGGGCGAATTGCTATACGTCCCCACGGGCATCAACCCCGTTTCCCAACGGTTTGTGGCACTGAAGGCAAACCGGCGGCCGTCCAGCGACCAGTCGTACCCCATAATGAGGAACCAGGGATTTTCGGGCGTGTAGGGCGGGGTTATCGAAACGCGCCGTACTCCGCTCCCATCCGGTTTGACCGTGTAGATAGCGTTGCCGGTGGGGTATTCTTGCTGGTTGCCGGCGAGAAAGGCAATCCGTCCGGTCGCGTCTGGCTGTGGTTGGGCGGGGGTCGCGGTCGGTTTCGCGGTGGGGGTGGTCGTCGGCACCGGTGTGGGTTTTGCTGTGGGGGTAGCCGTCGGGGCCGGCGTGGGGGTTCCTGGTGGCGCTATCGTGGGGGTCTGGAGTTCGTTGCCCAACAACCCAAACAGGACATCGTAAGGCGGCGCGTTCTGGGGGTGCAATTCAAAGCGGGTGCGCTCAAACCATTGCACCGTATGCCACTGTCCGTCGCTCAACAGCTCTTGCTGTGGTTCGCCCAACGGCATCCCAAACAGGGCCAGGCTTTCGGCTTCGCTCGTGCCGCGCTTTCCATCAAGCTCAAGCCCATTGGCCCGCCATGCCCGCAAGAAGGCCCCGCAGACATTCTGGCGGGTTTCGGGGAAGAAGCGGCAATCTGCCAGGGCCGCGCTGGCGGGGAAGGTGTGCCAGTCGCGCCCATGATGTTCTAGCGTATCAACCCCCAGGCGTCCGAGCAGCACATCGTAGGGCGGGGCATTGTCGGGGTGCAATTCCAGGCGGTTGCGCTCGAACCATTGCGCCTGGAAGGTGCGGCCTTCAATGGTCATCTGCTGTTGGGGCCCGATTGGCAAGCCAAACACGCGCAGCCCATCATTCTGCTGCCAGTATTCGAGCAAGCGCCCACAGACTTGAAACCCGGTTTCGGGAAAGCGGGAACACGCTTCCTGGGACGGGGAGCGCATGGTGTCCGCGCTCTGCTGCGCTGTCACGGGAAGGGGGGGAAGAAACGCAGCGATGCCTTGAAATGCGATGAACACCATGCAAGAAAACACGACAAGAGAACGAAACATCATAACCTCCATTGCCTTCCTATGAAGATACGATACGACTTTATCGCCGCGTCACATGCGACCCCATAATAGTCATGCGTCCCTGTTTTGACCATGTGGCATCGCGTTGTGGTCGGCTGTACTGGATGCGCCGTATGCGTACCGGTTGGCCAAGCGCCACAAAGGCCGCGGCTGAGAGTACGGCCACCAGTTCGGGGTCAAACGCGGTTGGTAGGGTTTCTGGCTCCTGCGTTGCGGCGGCGGGGCGATGGATCCACTGATCAAGCCGTTGAAAGAAGTAGAGAAAGGCGATGAGCAATCCCATACCAATAAACACGACGACCATACCAACGACCGTGAGACGGATACCAACCATCAGACTATCTTCCATCGAGTTTCTTCCCCTTTCTATGGGTGTCTATCGGGGTTACAACAAGGGTGGGCAACGATACCGGAGAACCGTTCCTGGACTGGTATCGTTGCCCTGGCGGTCAGGATTCGGGTTCGCTTGCTGGTTCGGTGTTCTCTGTGTCTTCGGTGTCGGTGATGGTGTCGGTGTCGGTGATGGTGTCGGTGTCAGTCATCGTCTCTTCGGCGTCCGCCTCCATCGTGGGCGTGGTCGTCTCTTCGGCGTCCGCCTCCATCGTGGGCGTGGTTGTCTCTTCGGCGTCCGCCTCCATCGTGGGCGTGGTTGTCTCTTCGGCGTCCGCCTCCATCGTGGGCGTGGTTGTCTCTTCGGTGTCCTCCTCCATCGTGGGCGTGGTCGTCTCTTCGGTGTCCTCCTCCATCGTTGGCGTGGTCGTCTCTTCGGCGTCCTCCTCCATCGTTGGCGTGGTCGTCTCTTCGGCGTCCGCCTCCATCGTGGGCGTGGTCGTCTCTTCGGCGTCCGCCTCCATCGTTGGCGTGGTCGTCTCTTCGGCGTCCGCCTCCATCGTCGGCGTTGTTTCGGAGACTTCAGAAGTCTCCTGGGCCGCTGGTGTCGTTGTTGCGGCCGGCGGTTGTCCGCAGGCAGTGAACAACCCCATCAGCAATACGCCTATGACTATCGCGTTGATCCATCGTTGCATACGGGTTCCTCCTCACTATCCAGGAAAATCTAGGTGTCCCTGGTTATATAACCAGGGCAAGAGATAACGGGCCGACCCCATTGATCGGCCCGTCCCTTATCATACGCACGGCGGCATAAGTAAAGTATTTGGAATGTGTGGCAAAGCATTTGGATTGTATAAGGATGGCGCGGCGACCTACCGCTCTATGCTGCGTTTAGACAAAGGCGTGATAGAACGAGCGGACACTTAACAGCATAATGAGCAGACCCACCAGAATACCCAGAACACGGTGCGGCAGACGGGTACATAACCATGCGGCCAACGGTGCGGAGATGAAGCCGGCCCCCATCAGCAGCAGCACAATATCCCATCGGAATTGTTCTGGCCCGACCAGGATGATGAAGGTGAGGGTTATCGCCACTGTGACGAAGAATTCGGCCAGGTTGACCGAGCCGACGACCTTGCCGGGTTCGGAACCGGTGATGATGAGGCTTGGCGTACAGATGGGGCCCCATCCGCCGCCCCCTAGCGCATCTATAAAAGCGGCAAAGAAGCCGAGGGCGTAGAGTTTATAGCGGCTATAGGAATTGACTGTGCGGTAGAGTCCGTTGACGGCGTGACCATTTCGCGTGATGAAGCGATACACCATGACCGCCCCCATAGAGAAAAGCACGAGACTGACCGCAATAGTCACCAGCGCAACGGGGATGGTGACAACCCCCAATGCTCCCAGGACGCCCCCCACCGTGCCCGATAGCGCGAGCGGAAGCCACAACCCCCGCCGCACGTTGCCCATGCGCCAGTGGGCCAGTCCCGATATAAAGCTCGTGGCGACTTCGGCCGTATGCACGCTGGCGCTGACCATAACCGGGTAGAGGCCGAGCGAGAGCAGCAGGGTGGAGGAGGTGACGCCGTATCCCATACCGAGCGTGCCATCTACGAGCTGTGCTACCACCCCCACGAGAAAAAACATGATCACTTTCCTGAGATCCATGTAACGATATATCCTTTCCTGATTGCCGTTCAGTTCTGGCTGAACGGGGTATATTATAACCCTATTACCCTATCGGAGTAGTCGTATAAAGGGCCAAAAAAAATCATCGCTGCTTAGCATACGTCTGCCAATGTGGTCTGCTCCAGTCTGGTTGCAATGTAATCGCGGATGTCTCGAAAGACGACGATGAGCGCGGGTTCTTTTTCAATGGGGGTTGATTCGTAGAAGTAGGTACTCACCGACTCGGTTGGGGCCAGCGCCCCATCAAACAAGCGGATAATCTCCGCCAGGGTGATGGTGTCGGTGGGGCGGGCAAGTTGATAGCCTCCGTGCTTGCCTTTCGCGCTCCGCAGATAGCGCGCTCGTTTGAGGGTGAGCAAGATTTGCTCCAGAAATTTGGGGGGAATTTCCTGGGCCTGGGCTATGGTTTGTACGGAGACGTATTCGGTGGGGGATTGCCGGGCGAGATAGACCAACGCGAGGAGGGCATATTCACTGCGGGTTGTGATTTTCATAGGGCTGTTGTTTATATGACTAAACCTATGGGGATTATACTACCATATGGGGAAGAGCGCAACTGGGGGGCCGGGACAGGGCACCCGTCCGGGCGTTTCGGTGGCCCCCCGCTCGCAGACCATACCACCGGGGGACTGGCCATATGGACAGGGGCCCCAGTACCCTTCTGGCGGATGTTGCTTATACGTCTTCCCCGTATACTTGCATGCACGAGGACACGCAGGCCGTGTTCAAATGCATGGAACAGAACGATGCCCCCAACTTCCGATAGCAACACCACTGTTTCAAATAGATAGAATGCTCGCTGGTTTCTTCATGGGTATGCTGGTGGGCGTTGTCCTGGGCAACATCGCGGTATGCGCGGTGATTGGGATGCTTCTGGGTATCCTCCTGGGAGCCACCCGGAGCCGCTGCAATGAACAATAACCATTATGATTGATATGGAGGTATGCTATGATGGATTCGCTCATGCACCGATGGATTCTTTCGTTGACGATTGCCAGTATTGTCATTCTGGCCGGCTGTGCCGCGACGGCCCAACAACCGCCGGCTACCACCCCACCGCCCTTGTCGGACAATGCCACCACGCCCGACGCCGTGGTGCGCGACCTGTATACCTACTGGACAACGTTCCAGGGTAGCCCGCTTGCCGCGCAAGATGCCGGCCGAACGCCGTACTTTACCGAAACCTTCCTACACCAGCTTGACGAACAATTTGCCACGGCCGATGGCCCCCTGGATCCGATTGTCTGTGCGCTCAACACCCCGGAGCGGTTTGTGCTTGAGTCGGTCACGGTTGACGATACCACGGCCACGGCCATTGTGCAGACGTATTGGGCCGGGGGCACAGAGGTGCGCGAGGTGCGGTTGCGCCTGCTACAGACCGATCAAGGCTGGAAAGTAGATGGAACCGATTGCCAGTGGCCACCATCTGAGGACACGACGCCGCCGGCCGATGCGCCGCCCGGCTCCACCTTGCCATTGACGACCCCGACTGCTCACGTAGCTCCGACAACCTGGCAGCCGGTGACGCTCAATGATGAGGGGTTGCAGATCACGTTTGAGATACCGACAACCTGGCAACCGGGGCCGGGCCAACAGCAGTGGACACCAGACCCGAACAGCGCACAATACCTCGGCATTCACTGGAACGATGTACCATCCGATGGAAGTATCGAGCACGCCCTGTTGCCCAATCAGTCCGAAACCCGGTATGTGCAACCGCTCGATCTGGGCTGGACAACCGCGCAGTTGTACCACGTCGTCCGCTCCGTACCAGCAGCGGCGGGGGGCGACCGCGACGCTATTGAACATCACGTCATCGTGACCGTTGATCGGCAGGGCACCCCACACGCCTATGATCTCTTTGTGAGCGCCCCCACAGGCGAGGTGCTTGACGCAATCTATCCAACATTCCAGCACATGCTCGATACTTTTGCCCTGGATGACAGCGCGATCTCGACGCCGCCAACGGTTGGGGATGTCCCCGGCTCCACCCTGCCACTGGATGAACCCGCCGCCGATCCTGCTGACGACAATCCGTCCCAGACTGTGCGAAATTTCTATAGCTGGTATCTTACCCAGGCCAATGCGCCGGGGATGACTGACAACGATTTGCTGCGTCCCTATCACGACGGTCTATACCAGGATAGCCCCGACCTGACGAACAGATTGGTGCGCCAGATCAACAATCGGCGACTGTCCCCGGCGCCCGGTGATCATGACCCGCTCACCTGCTCTGTGGGCTATCCACAGCAATTTCAGCCCGGTGCGGTACAGGTTTCAGGCAATACGGCCAGCGTCGAAATGCAGAGCAGTATGCCCGGCCACGCGGTAACGGTGGTGCTGGTGCGCGAGGAGGGGGCGTGGAAGATTGACGCGGTGGAATGCCACCAGGTAGGACAGTAAGAATAGAGGACAGCCTCTAAAACAATACGCACAAAAAAAGGACACTAATAGCGTGCCTTAGAAAGCGAAGCAACTATTAGTGTCCTATGTGGTCGGGGCGACTGGATTTGAACCAGCGACCTCCTGAACCCCATTCAGGTGCGCTACCAGTCTGCGCCACGCCCCGTCCTTATCCTGCGTACCATTCATACACAGACGTTCGTATTATACCGTGGATGGGACGGATCGTCAAACAGTTTGTTCTCCGTACCTGTTCACATTTGGGAGGACGAATTTTAGAGCCTTACAACTCAGTGGGGCATCCAGTTAAAAAAGCACAGAAAAACCTGCTTTTGTGGGGATTATTTATACATTTGACAGATATTTTCATAGGATTGTGGGGCAGTGAAATTTATCACAAGAACTTGTCCCCCCAAATGTGAACAGGTACCAACTAACCCCCGCTTTGACATTTACTACCTTCTCCCATATCATAGTGCTGTTCCCCGCAATATATGCGATGGTGCCTCAGTCTGGCAGTGTATGCCAGAAAAACAAGATTAGTATTCAAAAATCAGAGGAGGGAGTTTATGTCTGACAAAAAGTGGGTCTATCTCTTTCGAGAGGGCAATAATACCATGCGTGACCTGCTTGGTGGTAAAGGTGCAGGCGTTGCGGAAATGACCAACGCGGGGGTACCGGTGCCCCCCGGCTTCACCATTACCACCGAAGCCTGCAACGCATACTATGACCATGGCGAGAAGTTCCCCCCCAATATGTGGGAGCAGGCGCTAGAAGCGTTGAAGGATATTGAAGCACAGACAGTCCGTTCATTTGGCGATCCCAAAAACCCGCTACTCGTTTCGGTACGCAGCGGGGCCAAATTCTCCATGCCTGGTATGATGGATACCGTGCTGAACCTGGGATTGAACAAGCAAACGCTGCAAGGCATTGCCGAACAAACCGACAACCCCCGCTTTGCCCAGGATGCCTACCGCCGGTTTATCCAACTCTTTGGCAAAATTGTGTTGGGGGTGGATGGCGAGAAGTTTGAGCATGTGATGGATGAAATCAAAGGCGACACGCGGCAGGATACCGACCTGAGCGCGGAAGAGCTTGCCGAGGTCGCAGAGAAATTTAAGGCGATCATTAAGCAAGAAAAAGGCGTTGATTTCCCCGAAGATCCGCAGGATCAGTTGTACAAGGCGATTGCCGCGGTGTTTGGTTCGTGGAATGGCCGCCGCGCCAGAGACTATCGCCGTGTCAACAAGATTTCCGATAGCCTGGGTACCGCCGTCAACGTGCAGGCTATGGTCTTCGGTAATATGGGCGATGACTGCGCCACTGGCGTGGCCTTCACCCGCAACCCAAGCACGGGTGAGTCGAAGATGTTTGGCGAGTACCTGGTGAATGCCCAGGGCGAAGACGTGGTGGCGGGTATCCGCACGCCGCAACCCATCACGCAACTTGCAACCAGCATGCCGGGTGTCTATAACGAATTTGTCGAAATTGCCAACCGCCTCGAAGCCCACTACAAAGACGTGCAGGATATGGAATTTACGATTGAGCGCGGTAAGCTGTGGATGTTGCAGACCCGCAACGGCAAGCGCACCGGCCCCGCCGCCGTCCGTATTGCGGTTGAGATGGTACGCGAAGGTGTTATTGACAAGAAAATGGCGGTGATGCGCGTGGAGCCGGCCCAACTTGACCAACTATTGCACCCGATGATTGACCCGGCGGAGAAGGACAAAACGAAAGCCCTCACCAAAGGCCTGCCGGCCTCGCCCGGTGCCGCCACTGGGAAAGCGGTCTTCACCCCCGACGAGGCGGAAGAGTTGGCCGGCAAGGGCGAAAAGGTTATCCTTATTCGCGTCGAGACAGCACCAGAGGACTTTCACGGAATGGTGGCCGCCCAGGCTATTCTTACCGCTCGCGGCGGTATGACCAGTCACGCCGCCGTGGTGGCACGTGGTATGGGCAAGCCCTGTGTGGCGGGCGCGGGCGACCTCAAGGTAGACTATGCCAACAAGCGCGTCGTCATTGGCGACACGACCATCGGTCAGGGAGAGTGGGTTACGCTTGACGGCAGCACGGGCGAGGTGTTCAAGAATGCGTTGACCACCATCAAGCCCGAACTCACCGGCGACTTTGGCGAGTTTATGGAGTGGGTAGACGAATACCGCACGATGGGCGTACGCACCAACGCCGATACCCCCAACGATGCGAAGGTGGCCCGCGACTTTGGCGCAGAGGGTATTGGCCTTTGCCGCACAGAGCACATGTTCTTTGAAGGCGACCGCATTGATGCTGTCCGCGAGATGATCCTCTCGGATACGTTGGAAGACCGCCGCAAGGCGCTGGCCAAGATTGAGCCCTTGCAGCAGGGCGACTTTGAAGGTATCTTCCGCGCGATGGACGGTCTGCCTGTGACTATCCGTACGCTTGACCCACCGTTACACGAGTTCTTGCCGCACAATGAAGACGATATGAAAGCCCTGGCCAACAAGCTCGGCGTGCCGTTTGAGAAGGTGAAGGGCCGCATCGAGGCGCTGCACGAGTTCAACCCCATGCTTGGCTTCCGCGGGTGCCGCCTGGGTATTATGTACCCCGAAATCACCGAGATGCAGGCCCGGGCTATCTTCAAGGCGACCGTGGCCGTCAAGAAAGATGGCGTCAACGTCCACCCCGAAGTGATGATCCCGCTGGTGGCTACCAAGCAAGAGCTTGACCTTCAGACGGCGATTGTCCGCAAGGCCGCGGAGCAAGTGATAGAAGAGACTGGCGTGCAGTTTGACTATCTGGTTGGTACCATGATCGAGTTGCCGCGTGCGGCGCTCACCGCCAACGAAATCGCCAACACCGCCGAATTCTTCAGCTTTGGCACCAACGACCTGACCCAGACATGTATGGGTCTGAGCCGCGACGACTCCGGGCGCTTCCTGCCCTCCTACGTCGAACAGAAGATTATGCCCGATGACCCCTTCCAGTCGCTCGACCAGACCGGCGTGGGGCAACTGGTGCAAATGGGGGTCGAACGTGGCCGCAGCACCCGCTCCGACCTGAAGGTCGGTATCTGTGGGGAACACGGCGGCGACCCGTCCAGCGTCGAGTTCTTCTACAAAGCCGGCTTGAACTACGTAAGCTGCTCGCCCTATCGCGTGCCGATTGCCCGCCTGGCCGCGGCTCGCGCCACGATTGAGCACGGCGAAGGCGACAAGTAAGCGTTCGTCCATAAATTAGGTATTACCTATGAAGGGGAACGGGGGCGGAGACGCTCTCGTTCCCCTTCTTGCGCTATGGTCGAGCATCCGCAGTTACTATGCCTTGCGCTGAAAAAGTATCTCGGAGCGCGTGCGGGCAAGATGCCCGCGTTTCCCAGGAGGTATAACGCAACCCTGATTGCGATATATTCACCTGATACGCGAACTATCTTCATACCTTCTCCATATTTCTGTCGTAGACTAAGCAAGGAACCAGAAAGATTGCTCGTCAGAAAACTTACAGAAGGGAGATAGAAAAGCATATGGAAACCAGAACAGCTACCCGCGCACCGGTCAAGAAAAGCATTGTGACCAATGTATTGCTAGATGGGGTCTTCTTAATCGTGTTTCTTATCATCTACGAAGAGCACGCTACCGGTATCACTATTCACGAATGGGGCGCACTGGCGCTGGCTATCGTGGCCGTGGTGCATATTCTGCTGCACTGGTCGTGGATTGTGGCGTTTGGCAAACGCTTCTTTCAAAACATCCGGGGAGACATACGCTTCAACTACGTCTTGAATGCCCTGCTCTTCCTGGCCTTTACGGCGGTTACCTTTAGTGGCCTGATGATGTCGGAGGCCGTACTGCCCGCCATCGGCATTCGGCTCGGTGAGAATGGCTTCTGGCACTGGCTCCATTCGCTCACCGCCGATATAAGCCTGGGCCTGGTGGCGTTGCATATTGCCCTGCATTGGAAATGGATTTTCAGCACCGTCAAGCGTCTGGTGAAGGGGTCGTCTGCACCGAAGGTGGCGGCGCAGAAACCGGCGATGTCGGCTTCTGCAATGGATACAGAGTAACAGCGTAAAGGAAAGGAGCGCATACTTATGGGAACGCATGTCATTCGGGTACTGTTGATTATCCTGGTTGCTGGCCTTGTCTCTGGCGGGTTGTATGCCTTCTCGCAGACCAGCATGGCCGCATCAATCACGCCGCAACGTGGTGAGCATGGCCCACCGCCCTTCCTGCGGGGCGAAGAGGGCGGCGCGTATGACCGGGGCGCATGGCCCGCCGATAGGGAAGGCCACCGCTCGGAAGGCCACCGCTCAGAGGGGCGCGAAGGCGGACACCACCACCGCGATGGCATCTCCGTGACCGATTTGCTGGCCGGGTTGGGCAAGGATATGGGCATCATTGCGCTGGTCGTGCTGGTCGTGGCGGCTATCCAGAGCGTGGGCGGCAAGGTGAAAGGAAAGCCGCAGCGGGTAGCCAGAACCAGTAACGGGTGAGGCGTGCGGCGAGGATATGTAATGCGAATGCCCACGATGCCCCGGAATACATAGCGGTCATCAACAGAAGTGAAGTACCGAGACGCGAGGAAGCATAGCCTCGCGTTCTTGCATTTCGGCCCCTTCTGCCCCTTCCCCCACCTCCCGCCGCCCCGTTGTTACCCCGCGGTGTACAATAGTCGAGATGCACAGCGGTGCAGTGCGGCGGGGGAGTGCTGTTCCCGCGTGCTGAACTGGTTATGATACACGAGCGAGATAGCGACAATCAAACCGGTCGGGGGGTGCGCTACGCCGACCTGACCGATATTATAGACCTGGCGTTGTGGGCCGGCTACCTGCTGCTGGCCTACGGGGCCGAGTGCCAGCGGGTTGAAGAGACGGTCTACCGCCTCAGTACCGCGTTTGGCTGTGATGGTGTCGAGGTATTTGTGGCCACCAATGCCATACAACTCACCGTCACCAGCGGCGGCGAATTTCGTACCCGTATACGCCGTGTGCATAGTCTGGGTGTCAATATGACCACCATATCGGCGGTAAGCCGTCTAAGCCGCCGCGTTGAGCAAGGCGAGCTCGACCGCGCCGCCGTCCGCTCCGAGCTAGAGCGCATCAGCAGCATGCCCCACCATTACAATCGCTGGATGGTGGCCGCAATGGTGGGGTTGGCGTGTGCGGCCTTTAGCCGCCTCTTCGGCGGAGACTGGGCCGTGTTTGGGGTCACGTTTTTATCCTCGTGGGTTGGTATGCTGGTGCGGCAAGAGTTGGCCCGCCGCCATTTCAATATGGTGCTGGTGGTGTTTAGCGCCGCGTTCGTGACCAGTCTCCTGGCCAGTAGCGCCGCGTTGTTGCACCTGAGCGACCACCCGGAGTGGGCCCAGGCCGCCGCTGTGCTCTTCCTTATCCCCGGCGTGCCGCTCATCAACGCGGTAGGCGACCTGGTCAAAGGGCATACCGTGGTGGGGTTGGCGCGGTTGACCCAGGCGGGTATGGTGGTGCTATCGCTGGCGCTTGGGTTGGTGCTGGCTATCCAGATAACGGGGGTGGCGGGGGTGTGAGCGTCTGGGACGTTATTTTGCTGTTGCTGCGCGATGTGCTGTGGTCGGGGGTGGCGTCGCTTGGGTTTGCTATCCTCTTCAATGTGCCGCGCCGGGTGTTATTTGCCTGTGCTATAGGGGGCGCTATCGGGCACATTATCCGCACGCTGCTGATGGAATGGGGCGTCGGGATGGAGGCGGCCACGCTGATGGGGTCCACGGTAGTGGGCTTTCTAGGCGAGGTGGGCGCCCGCCGGTGGCACGCGCCCGCGCCCGTGTTTACCGTGCCCGCGCTTATCCCGATGGTGCCGGGCACGCTGGCCTACCGCGCGATGATGGGCTTGCTCACGCTGGCCAGCGCCGGCACGGCGGCCGGGGCAGCGCTGTTGCTGGAAACGGCCGTCAATGCCAGCAAGGCGCTCTTGATTGTGGTGGCGTTGGCGATGGGCACGGCCGCGCCCAAGATGCTGATACGTCTGGGGGGGCGGCGGGAGTCCAGGCGGTAAGTGTTTGCCCCTGGGAGCGCCCCCCTACCTTTGAACCGGTACGCCAGACGCTGCTTATTCGTTGCTGGCGCTTAGAGCGGCTACAATGGCCTGGGTGTTATAGCGCATTAGCTTCAGGTAGGTATCGGCCTCCCCGCCCGCCTCGCTCAACGAGCCGGTGTAGAGCGGCACCAGTTGGGTGCCGGTGTCCTCGGCTACGCGCTCCGACAGGGCCGGGTTGACCGTCGTCCCCACGAAGATAGCCGGTACCTGGTACTCGTTGATGGCATCCTCCAGGTTGGCCAACTCCTGCGCCGAAGGTTCGGCCATCGTGCTGTAGCCGGGTACGACCGCGCCAACTTGCTCGAAGCCGTAGCGGTGGGCAAAATAGCCAAACGCGGTATGGTCGGTCACCAGGTTGCGCTGTGCTTCAGGCACCTGCGCCACCTGTTCCATAATCCAGGCGTCAAGCTCGTGCAGTTCCTCGCGGTAGGCGCTTGCGTTGGCGGTATAGGTATCGGCGTTGGCGGGGTCGGCCTGGCGCAGCGTCTGCTCAATGGTGCCTACCCATCCCTCCACGCTCGTGGGGCTAAACCAGACGTGCGGGTCTAGCCCACTATGATCATGGTCGTGGTCGTGGTCGTGGTCGGTATCGGCGTCGTGGTCGTGGTCGGTATCGGCGTCGTGGTCGGCATCGGCGGCGTGGTCGGCATCGGTATCGTGGTCGGCGTCGGTATCGTGGTCGTGGTCGGCATCGTGGTCGTGGTCGGCATCGTGGTCGTGGTCGG